>JAWCPB010000051.1:0-2693 GCA_038870455.1 Candidatus Micrarchaeia archaeon | reverse complement strand
ACGCAGGAGCTGATCAGGCTCTACGGAGAGTGCGGCGGCGTCAGGTACGAGAAGAGCTTTGCCTTCACCATAACGCACAGGCCGGACACTTCGGAGACTAATACACTGTCGAAGATCGCGCAGGCTGAGGCGGCGCTCCCCTCCTGCACGGGAACGGCGTGCTCTCAGGCGAGCGCGGACATAAACGCGGCGAAGGCGGCCCTGAAAGCCTGCAGCATGACGGACGCGTTCAACAACGCGACCGAGGCGATAAACCTTCTCGGAGGCGGGCAGGCCGTGCCGTCGGAGGAGGCTCCGGGCCAGCAGGTTGGGCCGGTGACCATGCCAGCGCTGCCGCCGCAGCAGCAGCCGGCGCAGAACGCCACACCGCCCACGCAGCCAACGAGCCAGTCTCAACCAGGCCCGGCAACGCCGGGGCAGCCCGCGCAGCCAACGGGCAATGTCACGCAGCCGAGGCCACCACCGGTGCCGACAACTCCCACGCCGACCGGCGAACAGCCGCAGAAGCTCTGTCCGCTGTTCCTAGCGCTGCTTCCGCTCGCCGCATGGGTGCTGAGAAAAGAGTAGGCTAGCCCACCAGCTCGTCGGGCGAGAAAGCCCTCTCGCAGTAGGAGCACCTCATCATGGGGCCGCGCTCTACAGCGAACCGAGAGGACATTCGCTCGAAGTTCGTAACGCACTTGGGGTTGGGGCACCTGAAAACCCCGGAGATGAAGCTCGGCAGCCTCACGGCCCTCTTCTCCTTGACCTCGCCATTCCTGATGATGTTCAGCGTCGCCTGGGGGGCGATGACGGCTATCTTGTCAACGTCCTTTTCATCCAAGAACTTTCCCTCCACCTTGACAATGTCCTTGCGCCCCATCTTTTTGCTCGGGACGTTCATGACGAGCGCGGCCCGCCCTTCAAAGCCAGACCGTATGCCGAGAATGTCGAGCACGCGCAGTCCCTTGCCCGCGGTGATGTGGTCGATGACCGTGCCGTTTTCAATCTTTTCGACAGCGAGTGGCATGAAAGCACCTCAAACCCCGAGCAGGCCCGCGAGGATGGCCATGCGCACGGGCACGCCGAGCCTGGCCTGCTCGAAGTACTTGGCGTACGGCGTGCGGTCAATCGCCGGGTCCATCTCGTCTATTTTCGGAAGCGGGTGGAGTATGACGAGGTCGGGCTTGCACCCCCGCAGCGCGGCCTCTGTTATCCTGAACTCCTTCTGCAGCTTCTCAGCCTCGTACGGGTCGGTGAACCTCTCCTTCTGAATCCTGCAGGCGTACAGCACGTCGGCGTCACGCACATCGAGCGCGTTCGACGCTCTCGGCCTGACCCCGAACTTTTCCTCAACTTCCCTGACCGTGCTCGGATCCATCTCGAGCCCGGCGGGCGCGACGAGCGTCACGTCCGCGCCGAACATGGCGAGGCCGTAGAGAAGCGAGCGCATCACCCGCGCGTGCTTGAGGTCGCCCACGAGATGCACGCTGAGGCCCGCGATTTTTCCCTTCAGCCTTCTTATCGTATAGAGGTCGAGGATGGTCTGGGTGGGGTGCTGGTTGCCTCCGTCGCCAGCGTTCACAACGGGGTGCTCGGCGATCTCGGCTGCAAAGCGCACGCTCCCCTCGAGCGCGTGGCGCATGACGAGCACATCGGAGTAGCCGTCGACAATGCGGATGGTGTCGGAGAGCGTCTCGCCCTTGGCCATGCTCGTGGCAGCACCGGCCTCGAAGTTTATGACGCGCGCGCCCAGCCTCAGCGCGGCGGTCTGAAACGAGAGCCTCGTCCTCGTGGAGGGCTCGAAAAAAAGCGTTGCGACGACTTTCCCCTTTGCGGGCTCCCGCCCCTTTCCGATGGCGGAAGCCATGGCGTCAGCGCGCGAAAAAATCCCTTCAACGTACTTCCTGTCCACATCCCGAATGGAAACCAGGTCTTCCACACAAACCCAGGTTTATTTTTAATTTAGCGCATTATTAAAAGCTTTTATGCGGGGTCTGCTCATAGCGTTCGAGGGCATCGACGGCAGCGGAAAGCACACGCAGATAGCGCTGCTGAGGCGCGCGCTTGCCGGAAGGCGCGTCACGGTTCTGCGCTATCCGGACATGCGGGGCAAGTTCCGCGTTTCCATCGCGCGCTTTCTTGCCGGAAAGGTACGTCTCACGCCTGCCCAGCAGTTCGCTCTCTTTGCCCAGGACATCGCAAAGGACAAAGACAGGATAGCACGGCTGCTGAGCGAAGGGAACACTGTGATGCTTGACCGCTTCATCGCCAGCACTGTAGCCTATCAGTCCGCCGGCGGGCTCGGCTTCAGTAAGGCGCTCGTGCTGGCACGCTCGCTCTCCCTGCCGGAGCCCGACATCACAATTCTGCTCGACCTCCCTGCCAAGGTCGCGCTGGCAAGAAAAAGGAGGCAGAAAAGCGCGCGGGGACGCGCGCTGCATGCATTTGAAAAGAGCGTCGCCTTCCAGGAAAAAGTCCGCATGGCATTTCGAAGGCTTGCGCGCGAGGGATTTCTCTCAAAAAAATGGCTTGTGGTGAACGCCGCGCTGCCGCCAGGCAAAATCCATGAGAAGATAAAAGCTCAAATATACAAGCTGTTGAAATAAGCGGTTCCGCTCCGGTCGTCTAGTCCGGTCAAGGATATCGGCCTTTCGAACAACCCTTTTGCCGGCGGTTCGGCAAAAGCGTTGACGGAAAAAGGAGAGCGCCTG
>JAWCPB010000050.1:0-2721 GCA_038870455.1 Candidatus Micrarchaeia archaeon | reverse complement strand
CGCGTGTTGTACACCCTGCAATTGGTGTACCACATGAGCGCGTTCTTTCCCATCGCGTTGAACTTTTCCATGACCCACCGCGCGCAGCTCGTCTTGCCCGTGCCCGTCTTCCCGTATATAAATAGGTTTTTCGGTTTCTCGCCCTTGAGCGCGGGTGCGATCGCGCGCATTATGAAATCGATTTCCTTCTCCCTGTGCGGCAGCGTCTCGGGCACATAATGGGGCGAGAGGAGGTTCCTATCCTTGAAGATGGACTCCTCTGAGAGTATTTGTTCGAAGCTCTTTGCCATTGGCACACCGAAGACGCGGAAGTAGTTTGCGGGAAAAGGTTTAATAAGGCTTTCAACGCATTTCAGCATGCTGGGGTGATGGCATGGGCATACTGCAGAAGCTTTCGCACGCTCTCGGTTTCGGCAAGGAGATGGACATCGAGGAGTACATGGACGCCGTAGAGCTCGAGAACGTTGATGTGCTGCACGAGGCGGCCGACTTCTACGTCAAGCCCGTGGCGCTCGAGAGCGAGGCCGACGTCCGCGTGATTCAGGAGGAGCTGAAGAACAAGAACATCATCCTCCTCAATGTGGCGCCCATGTCCCGCAACGCGACCAAACTCAAGAGCATCATCGGCGAGCTGAAGAACTACGTGGCGAGGTCGAACGGAGACATCGCGCGCATCGACAACGAGAAAATCCTCCTCACGCCAAGCAAGGTCAAGATCGTAAAGCACCGCAAGCAGGCCTAGAGGGTTCGGGCATGCCTCTGCTGGGCGCGGGCGGAAAGCTCGCGCTCCCCTTGGTCACCCTATCTCTTCTAGCCTATGCGGTGTTCCTCTCCCTGGGCGGCATAAACTCTTCGGGCTTGGCTTTCCGCGTTGATCTGCTCTACCTCGTTGTGGAGGGCGCCTGCATCCTCCTCGCGCTCGCGGCCTGTTTCCTCAGCCTGCGCAGGCATGCCTATGCAGGAACCCTGCCGAGCCTCTTCCGTTCCCTCGGGATGTTTTCCTTCGCGGCATTCGCCTCTTCCTCCTTTGCTTTTCCGCTCGACTCGCAGGAGCTGCTGTTCATCTACCTGACGGGCGTGCTGCTCGCGGCCGCCTTTATTACGCTGGGGGCCTGGACGAGGAGGCTGCCCCGCACCAGCCCAAACTGGCTTTTCGTCGCAGCCTTGTTTGCGCTCGTGCTCGGCCTGCTGGCGGCCGCGCTCGGCATAGCCCTTACGGCTCCCCCCACCATGTTCGCCGCGGGCGGGTTTCTTCCCCAGGTGACCGCGCTCGGAGCCGCCATCACGCTCCTGCTGTTCCTTTCCAGCATCGGCTTTCTCAAGCGGTTTGTCGAGGAGAACGAGGAGATCGCCTACTGGAGCACGCTGGGGCTTTTCGCGTTCGCGCTCGCAGGCATCTTCTTTTTCCTCTCCACCCCCTTCCGCGCCTTCTGGTGGGCGCAGGAATTCTTCAAGCTTTTGGGCTTCGCCTCTTTCCTGCTGGGCTCTTTCTTCCTTCACCTGGAGTTCGCGCCGCTCAAGGTCATCAGGGGGCCCTAGGACCGCAGCCGCTCAACCGCTCTCCTGAACACCCCTATGAGCGCGGCGCTCTCCTTGTCGGTGACGAGCGCGCGCGCAAGGACGCGTTTGAAGGCAAGTTTTATTTTCTCTGGCCCGCGCCACGGGCCTGTGAGGCCGGTCATCTCTCCAAACATCCGCTCCAGCGCCTCCCTCTCCTTCCTCTCCGCCTTTCGAATCATCCGCGGCTTCTTGAGCGCGTGCAGCTCGTACAGGAGTATGGCGAGCGCGTGCGACAGGTTGAGCACGCGGTATCCCCTGCTCGCCGGAATGCTGACCATGAAATCGCACGCCTTTATCTCGTCCGCGGTCAGCCCCGTTCCCTCCCTGCCAAAAACGAGCGCCACCTTGCCAGCAAAGTTCCGCATGCGCTGGGCGAAAAGTTTTGGGGTGATCGGGCTCCTGAGCGCGCCGGCCGACCTCCTGAGCACGCCCGTCGTGCCCACCACGAGATCACACCCGCGCACGGCATCGGCAAACCCATCAACGACACGCGCCCTCTCCAGCACCCCGAGCCCGTGCTTGGCGTATTTTTTAGCATCGAATCCAATCGGATCGCACTCCGGCGCTACGAGCACCAGCTCCTCAAAGCCAAAGTTCGACATTATCCTTGCACAGTGGCCAAGGTTTATCTCGTATGTGGGTTGCACGAGCACGATGCGGAAAGATGGCATACAATCGCCCATCAACTTAGCTTTTCAAAGAAAAACTTTTTCTGCAGCGAGCAGTCATCTATTTTTCAGTTGCCTTTCTCCCCCCTTATACTCCTCTGCGGGTCCTTCATAGTATTCGATCTTTACCAAATGCGGCTTTCCGTTCTCATCATACTCAAACTTAAACTCTTTGATGTTTATAGGCTGGTCCTGTGCAAAAACAGTCGTGCCAGTCCACTCCGAGATTACTCGCGCTATGTTATCTGTCGTTTTCGGATCGCCCGTTGAGCAAGACTCCAACACGAGTATGCCACCTGGCTTGAGCAGTTCCCTCAAACGCTCGAGCGCATCATCGGTGACATCCAGGAAGTTCTCCTCGTTTTCACCTGGCCCCAATTGAATCTTCTGCGGTTCCCCATGCCCGCCCAGCACGACAACATCCGCCGGCCCCCACTTTTTGTGTATTTGCTCCATCCAATGCAAAAATTCTTCCTCATTTCCGCTCTCAAAC
>JAWCPB010000049.1:0-2931 GCA_038870455.1 Candidatus Micrarchaeia archaeon | reverse complement strand
GGCCGAAGAGCAGAAGCGGGCCGAACTGCGGGTCGGCCTTGCCCCCTACGATGAGCTCCACGCCCTCGGCGACCATTTTCTGCACGAGCACGCCCTCCATGCGTGCGGTGCCGGCATTCCGCACTACTATGTCATAGCCGCTTGCAACATGCCCGGCATCCTGGAGATTGACGAGCACGCACCCTTTTTCGGTCTTGTGAATGATTTCCGGGGAGACGACTTTGAGGACAACGGGAAAACCGATTTCTCTCGCAGCCGCCACCGCCTCTTCCCTGTTTTGCGCGAGCTTTGCGGGGGCAAAGCGCAGCCCGTATTTTTCGAGCAGCCGCATGCTGGCGAGAAAGTCCATGCCTCACACGCCCGCGCTTGTCTTGGCGATGAAGACGATGAGTATTATTGCGACGAGCACAAGCGCTGCGATGACGTAGAGAAGGTACTTCTGCGCGTACCACTCGAGCCTGGCCTGCATTCTCATAAATGGAGTGATTGCCACTGGCCTTTCCACGGCAGGCGCGTGCGGCTTCTGCTCAAGCCCTGCGGGCTTTTGCCCGGCCGGCGTAGCCGGCGCTTTCGCCTCAACCCTCTCCTCTCCGACGAGGAACTCGGCCTCGCTTTTCTCGCCTCTCTCGGCAACCTCGCGCAGGGCCTTGGCGTGCGCTTCAGCCAGTCCAGTCTTGTTGAACCCCTGTTCGGTGAGCACGAGCTCCACCCTGCCGTTCCTGACAGTGTAATCCACGAGCCCCATCTTGGCGAGCTTGTAGAGGTGAAAGGCGAGGTCGCTGGGCCTCACGTTCAGCTCGGTGGCCAGCCTGCCCGCGTCTTTCTTCCCGGCCCCAACGGTGTTGAGGATGGCCGCATCCAGCGGGCCCACCACACCGTCGTTCTTCTCGTCCGCTAGGCGCAGCACCTCCTTGCCCGCTTCGGTGATTTTTATCGGAGAGAAGCCTAGCGAGCTCTCGATGTTGATGTATCCCTTGAGCTTGAGGCCCCCCAGGATGTTCGCCGCGTCAAAGAAGGAGGAGTTTATCTTCTGGCCGAACTTTTCAACGACGCTCTCGCTGTCAATCCTCTGCAGGACCGCGAGGTCGAGAAAGGTGAGCTCTTCCACGCGCTCATTTCTTCGCCCGCATTTTAAAGCTTACCTTTAAATATGTGGAAAGCCAAAACAACCAACTCGTCTTTTATGGTGGGTAAATACGTTCGTGAGGCCGCAGAGTTCTCCAAATTCAAAAATGGAGAAGTCCTGTACTTGACAATTGATGACCTCCCTCTCACTCCAGCTGTGGCCATAGTACGCATTGACATAAACAGGCCTATGAAAGGAAAGGAAGCGCCTCTTGCAGACCTCAGGCTGCGGGCTCACGCCGAGACGCTGAGAGAGCTTTCGGACAAGGGCTGGATAGTGCTCGTGCTGGCCCACCAAGGAAGGCCGGGCAAGCCCGACTTCGTTCCCCTCAAGAACCACGCGCGCGCCTTGAGCAGGCTGTGCGGGAAAAAAGTCATCTATCCGTGGAGCGGTTCGGCGCTCTCTGAAGTTCTCCCCCTAGGGGAAAAGGCGGTGTTTAACGACCGCATCGAAAAAATGCTCAAGAGCCTCAAGCCGGGCGACATCTTCCTCTTCGAAAACACCCGCTTTCTGAAAGACGAGCAGGCCACAAAATCGCCTGAAGAGCATGCCCGGCATTGGTTTCTGCAGAAGCTCAAGGGGCTGTTTCCGGACGCCGTCTTCGTTTTCGATGCATTCGCCGCTATCCACAGGGAGCACATGAGCATCATCGGGCCCATGACGCTGTGGCCGACGTACGCGGGCAGGGTGCTCGTGAATGAGCTGGAGGCGATCCGCGGAGCCATTGAGAAAAGCGAGCCCGAGCGCGTGCTCGTGTGCGGCGGCGCCAAGGCGGATGACTCGCTGAAATACGTAGAGCGCCTTTTAAAGCAGGGGCTGATTGACAAGGTGCTCACCTGCGGGGTGGTCGGGGAGATTTTCCTCCACGCGGCCGGTTATTCCCTGAACAGAGCCACCCTCGAATTTCTGAAGGGACTTTTCGACAAAGAGCGCGCCAAGTCAGAACGGATTTTCTCCGAGTGCCTGGCCGATGCCGAGAATCTGCTTGCCGCGTTCGGAGGCAAAATAGTGCTCCCGCTTGGAGTCGCGGCTGACGTGGGCGGCAAGCGCGTCGAGTTCAAGGTCGATGAGAAGGCGTGCGCGAAGAAAGGCGGCGTGCAGCTAAAGCTTGCATTCGACGCCGGCTCAAGCGCATGCCCCCAATTTGTGCCAGCGTTTAGGAACAAGAAGAGCGGGGAGCTGATTCCCGAGGGCGCGCTCATCAAGGACATAGACCTCAGGACTGCGTACTTCTACGTGACGACCATCATGAACGCGAAGACTGTGATAGTGAACGGGCCAGCCGGAGTGTATGAGGAGAAAGAATTCAGGCGCGGCACGCGCACGCTCACGAGGGGATTAATGAGAGCGGCGGACAACGAGGGCTTGCGCACCATCGTCGGCGGGGCGGACATCATCGCCGCGATGGAGGCATCGGGAGTCGGCATGAAGCATGCCTGGACAATAAGCGTGGGGGGAAAAGCATTTTTTGACGTTGCCACAGTCGGCAACATAACGGGCATCCCAGTCATCCGAGCGCTCCGCGACTACACCTTCAGATGGCATGCCAACAGGCTCAGCCGAATGCGCGCCTTGGATAGAATAGCCGCTAACGGCTCCAGAACAGGCGAAAAGACGCCAACAAAGATTTGAGAGACCGCTTTAACCTCTCTGTGAAACAACTTTCATCTTCAGCGCCTGCGCGTAAGCGCTCTCATCCACGACCTCGCTGTTAGGCGCGCCGCATACCACCATGCATTCTGCGTCAAGCGCCCTCCTCGCATCAGCCCTCAGCTTCTGCTCGTCCAGCGACCAGACGTACTCCA
>JAWCPB010000048.1:0-3526 GCA_038870455.1 Candidatus Micrarchaeia archaeon | reverse complement strand
GCCGGCGTTCTGATTGGGGTGGGTCAGGAGGAGCCTGGAACTGGGGGAACCGTAGGTTCCCGCGATTCGGCTCGGCCGGAGCATTTTTATGCCTGCAGGGACTAAAGGACTGCCAACGCCCTTTAGGGTTGAGCACATGGGATTGAATGAGGAGGCCATCGAGCTGCACAGGAAGCACAGGGGAAAGATAGAGGTCAGGCCGAAAATCACTGGCATTGACAAGCACCTGCTCGCGCTCGCCTACACGCCGGGCGTGGCAGAGCCGTGCCGCAGGATAGCCAAGCAGAAGGAACTCGTGTATGAATACACGAACAAGTGGAACTTCGTTGCGGTCGTAAGCGACGGAACGAGAGTGCTCGGCTTGGGCGACATCGGGCCAGAGGCGGGCCTGCCTGTCATGGAGGGCAAGGCCCTGCTTTTCAAGGCATTCGGTGGAGTCGACGGCTTTCCGATCTGCCTTGCCACAAAAGATCCCGAGGAAATCATCGAGACAGTCAAAAGAATTTCCCCTGTCTTCGGCGGCATAAACCTCGAGGACATTGCCGCGCCCAAGTGCTTTTACATAGAGGAGAGACTCAGGAAAGAGCTGGACATACCGGTTTTCCACGATGACCAGCACGGCACGGCCATTGTAGTGCTGGCTGGACTGCTGAACGCGCTGCGGGTTGTGGGGAAAAAGAAGGAGAGCGTGAGGATTGTCATGAATGGAGCGGGCGCGGCCGGCATAGCGGTCGCAAAGCTGCTCATAAGGGAAGGCTTTGGTGACCTCATCCTCTGCGACAGAAAGGGCGCGCTGTACGATGGGCGGCCTGACATGAACGAGGCCAAGAAGGAAATCGCGAGGGTCACGAACAAGAAGAAGAGGGACGGGCCGCTCAAGGAAATGCTCCCGGGCGCGGACGTCTTCATCGGGCTCAGCGCGCCGGGCGTGATCAATGCGGCTGACGTGAAGAGAATGGCCGGCGATGCGATAGTTTTTGCCATGGCCAACCCCATTCCGGAAATTCTTCCCGATGAAGCGAAAAAAGGAGGCGCGCGTGTGGTTGCAACAGGCAGAAGCGATTTTCCGAACCAGGCGAACAACGTGCTTGCCTTTCCGGGCGTGTTCAGGGGCGCGCTCGATGTGCGGGCAAGGCAGATCAACGAGGAGATGAAGGCAGCCGCCGCCTATGGCATAGCGAGCCTCGTCGAGGACTTGAGAGAAGACCGCATCCTGCCCGACGCGTTCGACAAGAGCATCTGCCCAGAGGTTGCCGCGAGGGTTGCCGAGGCGGCCGTGGCAAGCGGCGTGGCCAGGCTCAGGCTCAGCGGAGAAGAAGTAAGAAGGCATGCCCAAGAGCTGCTCGGCAAAGTCTGAGCCTTCACTCAAATTCTTTCCTAATCTCCCTAGCGGCTTCGCACATGACAACGAGCTTCTGGTAGGCGATGTCGCGCGGCAGGAGCTTGAGCCCGCAGTCTGGATTCACATAGATTTTCTCGGGGGGAACAATCTCCAAGCCCTTCCTGATGCCGGCGATGATTTCCTCCCTCGATTCCACCCGCTTGTTGTGCACGTCCAGGCAGCCGAAGCCAAGTTCTTTTGTGAATTTGTGTTCCTTCAGGAAAGCGATGTCAAATTTCCTGTTGGCGAACTCTAGGGCAAACTGGTCAACACGAAAGTCAAGGAGGGCGGGGTAGATTTTGCTGTAGTCGCCGTAGCAGACGTGCATGCCGAACTTGCAGTCAATGCCTTTTACCATGTGGTTTATCGCCTCGATGGCGATGTCGATTTCCTCTGGGTGGGTGGAGAGCGCCGGCTCGTCAATCTGGATGAAGCGCGCGCCGGCCTTGACGAGGGTTTGAAGTTCCTTCCTCTCCATCCGTGCCAACGCCATCACCGCCTCCGCCTTGTTGCTGTAATATTCGTTGAAGCTCCAGTCCGCGATGGTATAGGGTCCAGTGATGGGCACTTTGATGGCGTGGCTTGTGTGCGCCTTTGTGAACTCGAACTCTTCGAGCAGCATTGGCCCCTTGTAGTACAGCTTCCCAACGATGCTGGGTTTTCTGTAAAAGTTGTTTCCCCACACGCGCACGTTTCCGTAGAACCGGAAGCCTCCCATCCTCTCGGCGAAGTGCTCTGTCATTTCAGTGCGCCGCTGCTCGCCATCGGTCAGGATTTCGACGCCTGCCTGTTCGTGTTCCCTTATTGTTTCCAGGCAGGCCTTGTCGTACAGCGCGCGCAGGTTCCTCTCGCTGAGCCGCCCCTCCTCCCTCTTTCTCACAGCTTCGGTCAGCCATTTTGGACGCGGGTAGGAGCCGATGACTGTAGTCGGGAACATCACGAAACCTCTTTTCTCGCAAGCCTCGCGGCGTGCGCGAGGAGCTTGAGCTTGGCAACGCTCGAGGTGTAGGGCAGGAACTCTAGGCCGGCCGAAGGGTGCAGCAGGACTTTTTCCGGGGGAAAGCGTCGGCACAGACGCACGGCGCGCGCGGCCACTTTCCCGGCGTCCTCCATTCTCGTGTTGCGGGCGTCGATGCACCCAAAGCCGACGGACTTTTCTCCAAAATCCTTTGCGCGCGCAAGCACTTCCCTCTCGTTTTCGGGAACGCTGATGCAGTCGATGCCGATGCCGAAGACGGGAAGATCGAGAAGACGCGGGAGGGCATCCCTGACGCTTCCGAAGTAGGTGGCGAGGAAAATCTTTGCCTTAGCCCCTTTCAGCGCGGCCTCGAGCGCCTCTGAAGCGATATCCCATTCTTCTCCGGAGAGCCTCCTGTTCACCAAGGAGGGCTCGTCGATCTGAATGAGCGGCGCGCCCTCGCCCTCGAGCGCGGTCCGCTCCTTTCCGACCAGCTCCGCGAGCGCCAGGACGAACTCTCTCTTGCTTTTGTAGAACTTGTTCTCGCTGAGGTCGGCGAGCGTGAAAGGGCCTGTGATGACGGGCTTGACACTGCGGTTCATTCTTCTCGCGATGCGGTAGCTCTCGACCGCGACCGGCTCAGCAACCAGCGCGCCCTTGCACACCGGCTTCCTGTAGTACAGGTTGTTGTCGAAAAAGCGGATGAGGCCGTTCAGCTCGAACCCCCGCGCGCTGCCCGCGAAGAAAGTGATGATGTCGTCCCACCGCAGCTGGCCGTCTGTCGGAATGTCGATGCCGGCGTTCGCCTGCGCCCTGAGCACATCGCGCGTCGCCTTCCTGTACAGCGCCTCCAGCCTGCCGGCGCTCACCTCGCCCTTGCCGAACCCGCGGATGGCTTGGATGAGATAATCGGGTCTCGTAAAGCTTCCCAGTGTCGTAGTAAGCAGCAGAAATTTCACCCTGAGCGAAAAGACGTTTGCAGCGAAAAGTATTTAAAGAGCCTTCGAGATAAGCCAGCGGGCGACCAGGGGCTTGAAATGTTCGGCGGCATACTCTACTGGCTGCAAGGCTTGTTCTCCAGGAGAAGAAACGTTTCCCTCGGGCTTTACGGTTCGCCGAATGCCGGCAAGACCACGCTGGCCAACCGCATCTCGATGGACTGGCTGGGCGAGCCCGTGGGCGTTGTC
>JAWCPB010000047.1:0-4183 GCA_038870455.1 Candidatus Micrarchaeia archaeon | reverse complement strand
TCCCGGTGAAGCAATGAACTCGCAGGAAAGGCCAACCAGGATGCTGTCTGAGAGCGAGAGGTTGTCGTAATTGGTGCTGTTGCAGCTGACATTCCAGATGTGGGTGCCTGCGGGAAGCGTGCGGTTGTACTCGTACAGGTTGTTTCCCGAGAGGTTGAAGGACATGTTGAAGGGGCCTGTTGGGGCGGTGTCGAACTCGATCTGGCAGATGCCGCCGTCGCTCTCGTTTGTGATGGCCGCGCCGCTCGCGTTCGTGTAGTTGGCATAGAAATTGATTTGGGAAGAGGAGTTGAGGCCGAGGCTTCCTCCCTCGGGGTCGTTCGAGTCCCAGATGGAGAGATTCGCGGTGGCGCCCGAAGTGGCGTTGGAATGCAGGCCAAGCGCTGCGGCGAGCAGTTTTCCGTCTATGTTGAAGGAAAGACAGCCAAATAACAGCATAGCCACAGCAAGAAAAATGTATGCGCGTCTCACGCCTTTGAGTATGGCGGTATCCCTTATTAAATATTAAGGTAGCTCTTGAATTCGTATGGCGTGGGCCTGATGTCGTTCTGCCTGATCTCCTCGCGCTTGAGCTCCAGATGAGCATCGATGATGTCTTGTGTGAAGATGCCTTTCAGGAAGGCGTGGTCGCTCTCCAGCTCGTCCAGCGCGGCCTCGAGCTTGCCCGGCAGTTCCTTGATGCCTAGCTCCTTCCTCTTCTTGTCATCCAGTCCGTAGATGTTTTCATCCACGGGGTCGCCGCAGTCCCTTTTCTTTTTTATGCCGTCCAGCCCGGCCGCCGCTAAGGCAGCAAAAGCAAGGTACGGATTGCAGCTCGGGTCCGGAATCCTGCACTCGAGCCTCTTGCTCCTCTCAACACCCTTGTGATAAACTGGGACGCGCACGGCAGCGCTGCGGTTCCTCTTTCCCCAAGCGATGTACGCAGGCGCCTCCATGCCCGGAACGAGGCGCTTGTAAGAGTTCGTGGTGGGCGCGCACACTGCGCACAGCGCGGCCGCGTGCTCGAGCAGCCCGCCAATATAATACCTCATTGTCTGGCTCATCTCGGCGTACTTGTCCGTCGCATCGTAGAACGCGTTCTTGTCGCCCTTCCACAGGCTCTGGTGGGTGTGGAGCCCGTTTGCATTGTCGCCGAACACGGGCTTTGGAAGAAAGGTGGCTAGCATGGCGTTCGCGGCCGCCGTGTTCTTTATCACGTACTTGTAGGTGATGGTGTTGTCCGCCGAGCGCGTCAGCTCGTCGTACCTGATGTCTATCTCGCACTGGCCGGCTGTGGCGACCTCGTGGTGGTGCGCCTCGACTGTTATGTTGAAGTTCTCCTCAAGCATCTCGCTGACTTGAGCGCGGAAGAGCTGAAGCGTGTCCTGCGGCGGCACCTTGCAATACCCTTGCTTGAAGTCAATGGGGAAGTTCTGGCCGTAGGAGTTCCACGCCGCCTCCCTGCTGTCGAGCGAGTACCCCTGGCTCCTGAAGGGAACCACGCCATCCACTGTCGTGGCGTCGAAAACAAAGAACTCTATTTCAGGCCCCCAGTAGCTGGTTGTGAAGCCCGCACTCTTCACCGCGTCCTCGGCTCTCTGGGCGATGTGCCGCGGGTCCTTCTGAAACCTTCCGCCTCCGAAAGCCTCGCTTATGTTGCAGAAAAAGCGAGCCGTGTTGTTCTCCCAAGGTATTCTCGCGTACGTGTCCGCGTCCGGCACCACCACCATGTCGCTCTCGGAAATTTTCTTGAATCCCCGCACGCTCGAGCCGTCGAGCTTGCCAATGCCTTCCGCGAACGCCTCAGCGTCCAGCTGGTGGGCTGGAATCGTTATGTGGTGCAGGAAGCCGGCTACATCGACAAACTGCAGGTCAACCCAGCGGATGTTCTCGTCGCCCATCCTCTTGAGAACCTCTTCAGGCTTGGCCATAACACCACCGCAACGCCTTCGGAAAACAGAAATATAAATGCGTCGCTTACTCTGTTTTCAGCACGCCTCCTGTGTTCGCGCTCGTGACAAAACGCGTGTATCGCGCCAGCCACCCGCTCCGTATTCTCGGCTTGAATGGAGGCAGCCTCGCCAGGCGCGCGCGAATCTCTTCCTCGCTCAGCTCGACATTGAGCCTGCCCCCCGGAATGTCAATGACAATCACATCACCGTCTTTGAGGGCCGCGATGGGCCCGCCCGCAGCCGCCTCGGGCGAGACGTGCCCCACGCACGCCCCCCGCGTTCCTCCGCTGAACCGGCCGTCTGTTATGAGCGCAACGCTCTTGGCCAGCCCCATGCCAACCACTTGGCTCGTGGGCGCCAGCATTTCCGGCATGCCGGGCCCTCCCTTGGGTCCCTCGTACCTTATGACAATCACTTCGCCGGGCTTGACTTTCTTTCCAAGAATCCCCTTCACCGCATCTCCCTCGCTGTCGAAAACACGTGCGGGCCCCTTGTGGAAAAGCATTTCCTTATCCACCGCGCCCGCCTTGACAACAGCCCCTTCTGGCGCGAGGTTTCCGAAAAGCACTTTAAGCCCGCCTTTTTCGCTGAAAGGGTTTTCAATGCTGCGGATGATTCTCTTGTCGAGAATCTCAGCATTCTTGATGTTCTCCCCCAGCGTCTTGCCTGTCACTGTCGGACAATGCAGGTTGAGCACTCCATTCTTTCTGCTCAGCTCTTTGAGTATGGCGGGCACCCCGCCGGCCGCATCCACATCCTCGAGGTGCACGCTGGGATCCGCCGGCGAGACTTTGCAGATATACGGCACGCGCTCTGCAACAGCATTTATTCTCTCAAGCGGGTAGTCGATGCCTGCCTCATGGGCAATCGCGAGCGCGTGCAGCACTGTGTTCGTGCTGCCGCCCATTGCCATGTCGAGCGCGAACGCGTTGTCAAGCGACTCTTTTGTAATTATATCACGCGGCTTGATGTCGCGCTTGACCAGCTCAACAATCTGCCTTCCTGCAGCCTTCACCAGCTCCATCCTCCTATCATCGACTGCCAAGACAGTTCCGTTTCCGGGCAGCGCGATGCCGATGGCTTCGGCCAGACAGTTCATGCTGTTGGCGGTGAACATTCCCGCGCACGAGCCGCACGTGGGGCAGCCCGCGTTCTCGAGCGCCTTGAGCTCCCTCTCGCTTATCTTCCCCTTCTTGTATTCGCCCACGCCCTCAAAGACCGAAATCAGATCGACCGCTTTTTCCTTCAGCTTGCCCGCCCGCATGGGCCCGCCGCTCACATAAATGGAGGGAATGTTCAGGCGGACTGCGGCCATGAGCATCCCGGGAACTATCTTGTCGCAGTTGGCGAGCAACAGCAGGCCGTCGAACCGGTGCGCCTCGGCCATGGTCTCCACGCAGTCTGCAATGAGCTCGCGCGAGGGCAGCGAGTACCGCATGCCGATGTGGCCCATGGCAATGCCGTCATCCACGCCAATCGTGTTGAACTCGAATGGAAGCCCGCCTGCCTCGCGAACGGCTTCCTTCGCAACCTCGCCCAGCCTCTTGAGGTGCACGTGGCCCGGCACGATGTCCGTGTAGGAATTCGCCACTCCTATGAACGGCTTGCGGAAATCAGCGTCTTCCTTGACAACGCCCGTGGCCTTGAGCAGGGCGCGGTGTGGCGCGCGCTCGAAGCCGAGCTTGACGATGTCGGAGCGCATGCAGCGATTTCTCACTCAGCCTTAAAAGCATTGTAGAAATGGACAGCGCATTGTTCGCGATGGTGCGCCTATCCACAACGCATCTCCCATTCCTCGTTCCGTGCGTTTCGTAATCCAGAAACTTAGGGTTGCCGAACTTGTCTACAGCAACGTTTTCGAAAACAACGCCAGGAAGCAAGGCCGCGTTGTACAGTGGATCGTTTGGATCCTCGCCCATTCCCTCAGTCTTCAGGTAATATCCCAGTTCTGTCCCGATCGCGCCCATTACCGTCTTCCTTTCTCCGTCCGCGTCGATTTCCATCGGCGTGATTATCACAAAGTCATCCTGATGGCTGAGCACCCCTTCAGGAAACCGCAGCCCGTGGTCGGATCCACTGAGCGCGGTTTTCCCGTACCGCTCAAGCCAATGAGCGCCACTCCGATCATGGTCATCTGGCCTGTTTTCCTGTCTGTGACTACTATCGTCTTGCTACTTCCATGCACGCCGAGTCCCAGCCCCGCGGTTTTCACGAACGACATTATCATGCGCAGGTTCCCCTTCTTCGCCTCC
>JAWCPB010000046.1:2496-4234 GCA_038870455.1 Candidatus Micrarchaeia archaeon | reverse complement strand
CAGCCGAAGCTCTGGCGGAAATAAAAAGCCCGAAATTCAGAGCGGAGATAAAGAGGCTCACGAAAGGCGGAAAACTCAATGCGGTTGATGCCGCAAAGCGCCTTCGTGCGAAGACTTGGGGAAAGAAAAGCGCGGTTGAGATACTGGAAGAACTGGAGAGGGGCTGAAGGACAAAACTTTCCCAGAAGCGCGGATTCTACAAGAAAAATCTCCCGGAGTCAGAAGCAGTGGTATGTTCTTGGAGATCCTCTGCAATTTAGCCTGGATTCTTTCGTTAACGATATCGCCGCGATTCCAGGAAAGAAAGAAGGAAACCCGCTCGATCGTGGCGGCGGCGAGAATGGCCGCGTCTCCGGCACCCAGCCCCGCCTCCTCGAATCGGCGGGCCAGCCCCTTCTCCTCCCTCGTCGGCTTCATCTTGAATGGAAAATGCCTCCTGTAGAAAGCAGATAGCGCCGGGGAATACTCGAGTTCGCGCGCGACAACACCAATGCCCACGCGCTTTACGTCGAATGCAATGAGCAAAAGAATGGTGCTTAAGGACTGCCTCCCACGCCCTTCGAGATCACCCAAATCGAGAATTACGTTCGAATCCACGGCGACGCTTGTGACTTTTCTCTCCTTTCCGAAGTCCATGCGGAGAATTCGCAAAGAAACGTTAAAAGGCTTAAGTGAATTTTTCCTTCACTTCGCTCTTGTAGATTTCCACGCGCTTGATGGGCGCGATTTTCTTGGCGCGGTTGTAGAGGCGCGAGGCGAACTTGCGGAAAATCACCTCCTGCTCGAGAAGCGGGAAGTCCATGTTCTTGGCGCGCGAAGCCATTTCCTCGCGCACGGCGGTGCGGATGGCGGCGCGCGCGCCGTCGCTCACCCTGTGAGCCGTGAAGACGCCCACTTTCAGGCGAAGAGGAACGCCGTCGCGCGTGATGACGTCCACGACATCATAGAGGGCGTTGCGGCGGCGGCGAACGAGGGTGCGCAGGTAGCTCTTGGAAAGCTCGTGGCCAATCAGCTTGGTGAAGGCGCTCTGGCCCTTGACTTCGGAAATGCGGAAGAAGAGAGTGGCGTAAGCCTGGCTCAAGTCGCCCGTAAAGGCGTCCAAACCGATTGAGACGATGCGGTTCAGCAGAAGCTTGTCCTCGGCCGCGAGCACGTGCGCGATTTCCTTCCCCTCGAACATGTCAGGAGACAGGACGGAGTACCACCTCTTGGTCTTCCAGGTGTCCGCGCCCCGCGCTTTCGCCAACCAACCACCTACTTCACGAGAAGCTCGGCCTTGGCAGGGTCGTACACCCAGTCGCGCGGAAGCCTGCCAGCCTCTCGGTAATAGCGCACGAGGCGCTTGATCTTGCTCTCAATGTGGATGAGCTTGCTCTTGTTATGCACGTCGCGCTTGTTTCGGGCGAGGTGATGGCGCATGCCAACGGCCTTGCGGATGAGGTTCATCAGGTCCTCTGGATAGGCGGGCTTGAGCTTGTTCTCGGCGAGAATCTGGGTGAGCGTCTTGCCCGTGATGTTGCGGATGCTGGGAATGCCGTAGGAATCGCGGAGGGTGAGGCCGATGAGCGCGGGCGGCGTGCCCGCCTTGCCGAGCCTTGCAACAAGCTCCTCCACGTCGGAAGCCGCGTAATCAACCCAGTCCGGAACAGCCTTGGAGGCAGGCCTGACCGAGCCGCTTCTCCCCCTCTTCCGCGAATGCATTCGAGCCAAATCATCCCCTTCTCTTCTTCAGCCATTT
>JAWCPB010000046.1:0-2486 GCA_038870455.1 Candidatus Micrarchaeia archaeon | reverse complement strand
ATTTCGCAAACTTTTCGAGGGCGCGCGCGCGGTGGGAAACCCTGTGCTTCAAGGCAGGGTCTTCGGCGAAAGTCCTCGCGCTTCCCCGCGGAATGAACACGGGGTCGAATCCGAACCCGGCCCTCCCGCGCTCCCGGCCCGCGATGGTTCCATCGCAGGCGCCCTCGAACAGCCGCACGCCTTTCCCGTCGGCGAACGCGACCGCGCTTGCGAAGCGCGCGCGCCTGTCGCGCACGCCCCGCATGAGCTTCAAAAGCCCGCCGCACCCGAGCTTGCGGTGAAACCACCCGCTGAAAGCCCCCGGAAAGCCGTTGAGGGCGCGCACGAAAAGCCCTGAGTCTTCGACGAACAAAGGCCTTCGAAGCGCCTTAAACAGCACGCGCGCAGAATGCGCGGCGACTTCCTCGCAGGCGGCAGCCCTGATCTCAGGATACGAGATGAGCTTGTGGATGATTTTAACCCCGAAAGAGTTTAAAATGCTTTCTGCCTCGAGGAACTTGTGGCGGTTCGAGGTGACGAAGAGGATGGGTTTCAAGCGGACACCGAAACGGCGAAAGCCCCTTCGGAACTGGCGATTTCCTTTGTCCTGCCGGCTGCCTTAAGCTCTTCCTCAATGAGCGGCAGGAGGGCGAGCTGCTCCTTTGGGGCGGAGATTGAAATCCGAGAAACCTCTTGGTTGAGGGCCATCTTGTGCTCGGCCTTGAAGCGCCTTACTTCTGTGAGAACAGCCTTGAGGAGCTCGCCGGCGTCAGAGTCGCGCTTTGTTGCGATGCGGGGGAGAGGGGAGGGCCAGGCGGACAGGTGAATGCTCTTCGATCCGTCGGAAGCGGCGAAGAGGGTGGTGTAGAGTTCTTCTGTGGCGAAAACGACTATGGGCGCGAGGAGCTTGAGAGAGGAGAGAAGAACGCTGCGGAGGGTGTACTGGGCCGCCAGCTTGCTCTCCTTCCCATAGACATCGGGCGCGTAAAGGCGGTGCTTCACTTCCTCTAGGTAAAAGTCGCAGAACTCGTGCCAGAAAAACTCGTGAATGCCCGTGATGGCCGCGTGAAAGTCGAATGCCTCGTAAGCCGCAGTGACAGACTCGATGAGCGCATTCAAGCGGCCGAGAATCCATCTGTCAGCGGAGCGCAGCGCAGGCCTTTTGCTGGGCGCGGCATAGCCCTCCAGCGCTTTTTCAACAAACCGCGCCGCGTTCCACAGCTTGGTGATGAAGGATTGCGCGAAGGCAATGTCCTTGTAGGAAAAAGGACGGTCCTTGCCGAGCACGCCCGAGAGGGCGGCCCACTGGCGCACCGCGTCCGCAGAGTACTGCTGAATGAGCGAGTCAGGCGCGATGATGTTGCCCAAGGACTTGCTCATCTTCTTTCCGTCCGGCGCGAGCACGTTGCCGTGCAGGAGAAGGTCCTTGAAGGGAGGCTTGCCCGTGAGCTTGAGGCACCTGTAAATCGTGTAAAAAGCCCAGGTGCGGATGATCTCGGTTCCCTGAGGCCGCAGGGAAGAAGGATAGGCGCGGGTAAAAAACTCCTTGTCATCAGGCCAGCGGGAAATGATGAGGGGAGTGATCGAGGAGTCCACCCAGCAGTCGCACGTCGAGGTTTCCGGAGAGGCTGGGGCGCCGCAGGCCGGGCAGGAGCGGGGGGGAGAAGAGGCGGGATAGACAGGCAGCTCGTTGTAGGAAGCGGGAAAAGACTTTCCGCAGGCTTCGCAGTTCCAGAAAGGAAGC
Organism: Candidatus Micrarchaeia archaeon; assembly: GCA_038870455.1. GTDB lineage: Archaea > Micrarchaeota > Micrarchaeia > Burarchaeales > JACRGF01 > JAWAFC01. The sequence goes on along the minus strand of JAWCPB010000046.1, from coordinate 763 downwards.
GGGGTGCCGAAAACGCGCTGGCGCGAGATCACCCAGTCCCACTCGATGTAGTTGGCCCAGTCGATGAGGTAGGCGATGGTGTAGTCGGGAACCCAGCGCATGCTCTTGGCGGCATCGATGATTTCCTTCTCGAAGCCCTTGAGCCTGGCGAACCACTGCCTGGAGAGGAGAAACTCGATGGGCTTCTTGCACCTGTCGTGAATCTTGACAACCTGCTTGAGAGGCTCTTTCTTGAGGAGCTTGCCAGCGGAAGCGAGGTCTTCGAGAATTTTTTTCTTCGCCTCCTCGACCTTGAGGCCGTCGTATGGCCCGGCGTTGGTCAGGCGGCCGGCGTCGTCCATGGCGCGGATGATGGGCAGGCGGTGGCGGTAGGCCCACACGGCGTCGGCCTTGTCTCCGAAAGTGCACACCATGACAGCGCCCGTGCCGAAAGCCATATCCACATCGCGGTCTGTCATGACGGGAACTTTTTTGCCGAATGGAGAAACCGCGTGCTTTCCAACGAGGCCCTTGTGGCGCTCGTCCTCAGGATGGACGAAGACGGCGACGAGCGCGTGCAGCAGCTCGGGCCTTGTCGTGGCAATGGGCAGGTCCTCGCCTGTTTCCGCGATGGAAAAACGCAGGTGGTTGAGGGTGGTCTCGCGCTCGAGCTCCTCGGTCTCTGCCTTGGCGATGGCCGAACGGCAGTTCGTGCACCAGAAGACGGGGTGCTCGCCCCTGTAGATGAGGCCGGCCTCGTACATCCTGAGGAGGGAGTACTGCA
>JAWCPB010000045.1:0-4310 GCA_038870455.1 Candidatus Micrarchaeia archaeon | reverse complement strand
GCGCCCCCGATGATTTCCCTCGCCCTTCTCATCGCGCACGCGTGGCTGAACGGGCTTCCCTCGTATTCCCCCCTCAAATCCGCATGGGCATCGAGGGCCAGCACGCTGAAGCCCTTGTCTCTTTCGGCGAGTGCGCGCAGCACGCCCACGGTAATCGAGTGCTCTCCTCCCAGGATGACAGGAAGTTTTTTCGCCTCAAGAATTTCTTTAACTGCTTCCTCCACTCTCGCAACCGTCTCCTCCGGCCCCCCCGCATCAGGCTCAAGCTCTTCGAGGGTAAAAAACCCGATTTTCTGCGCAATTTCTTCTCCAAGCTCCTCATCGAACCACTCCATGTTCCTGGAGGCTTCGATGATTGCAGCAGGCCCGTTCCTCGCCCCGCTTTTCCAGCTCGCGGTTCCATCGTACGGCACCGGCAGCACCGCCACCCTCGCCTTGCGCCAGTCGCTTTCAAAAACTCCCGCAAAATTGTGCGGTGGCCTGGCGTGAAGAAGCCGCATCCGCTTACCTCGCGTTTTCCCTGCTGACATAAACCCTCAGTCGGACGCGCGCCCTGCGCATGCTTCCCAGCAGCTTCCTGTACGGGTCGCGCGCCTGCGTGCCGAGAATGAGCTCGTCAGTCATTTTATCGAGCTTCGCATATAGCCTTTTCCTTTCCCTTTCTTTGAACTTCGAGTTTGCGTAGCCGAGCAGTATGGGCAGCGCGATGCTCGCGTCGCAATACACTATGACTCCGTTCAGGCACGCGTCCTTGACTTTTCCCCACGAGCGCGCCTCGGAGTTCGTCGCGCCGCTGAGCCCACCGGTGTCCGGCCTCGCGTCGGTTATCTGGATGAAGTAATCATGCCCTCCCTTGGGGCTTTTGAGGATCTGCCACAGTATGGGATGCGTCTGCATGAAGTAGTTCTTTGGCGCGCCCCCGCCCACTTCAATGCCGCCCGTCTTCCTGCTGCTCGCCACTATGGCAGCGGTCTGCAGCGCGTCCCTCACCACGTCGATGACCACTGGGTTTCCGTACAGGTAGGGCGTGATGAGGTTCATTCCTATGCTGGAGTCAGCAGGCGAGGGCGTGAATACGGGCACATCGTATTTCGCGGCCATGGCGAGGACCGATTTCTCTGGGTGAGGGGCGTGCTCGAGCGCGTACTTGCCGATGACGTTGTGCAGCTCCGCCGTGGTCATGGGTGCTGTATTGTCGTGGTGCAGCAGCGCCTTGACTATGCACATATCCTGAGCCTCGAGCGTGGCGCTGTCGTGAATGAACACGTCGTAAATCCTCGCGATGTGGTGCCGGCGGAGCTCGTTGTCGTCAACCCGGAAGTCTCCCTGCACCATAGGAAAGTCGAAAGCCCTGTGCAGGTCGTGGTACAGGTTTGCGCCCGTGCTGATTATCCAGTCGATGAGGCCCTTTTCCATCATCGTTATGATGGGGCCGCCCATACCGATGGGCGTCATCGCCCCGGCGAGCGTCAGGCACACGGTCGCGTCGTTGCGTATCATTTTTCCATAGAGCGCGCACGCCTCGGCGAGCCTCCTCGCGTTGTAGCCCGAGGCTCCGAACACCCTTTCCACCATGAACTCGACGTCCATGTCCTTCCTGAAGCGCAGCGGCTCAATGGTCCTGCCGCGCAGAAAACGCCTAGCGCCCGTGCTGATTCTCTTGGCGGCCACGTTCTCCCGTAAATTAGAAGACGGCAAGCCTTATATTCTCTTCCTCTGCCTCGCCACGATCTGCGCCGCCCGCGCCATGTCCTTTGGAAACTCCCTTCCGCGCATGAGGAGGTTCTTCTCGAACTTCTTCGCCCCGAAAGCCTGCGCTATCTCCACCGTCGCGCTCTCAACATCAAACTCCTTGCACGAGAATATGTCCACGCTCGCGTACTCCTTCTCCGGGAAGGTGTGTACGCTCACGTGGCTCTCGGCGATCAGCACGATGCCGCTTATCCCCCAGTCCTCTGGCTTCGCTCCAGAGTAAGAGAACGTGTAAGGCGGCATTATCTTGGTCATGCCTATGCTTGAAGGCAGCTCGTCAAGAAACTTGTAGATGAAGTTTATGTCCTCCAATTTTTTCCTGTCACATCCATAAAGATCCAGCATCAGATGCGGTCCAAACATTTTCTCGATCTCCCTCCTTTTCTTTCACAACCCTTTATCCAGGCGCTTGCCTGTTCTTGCACAACTTGCACCAAATTTTATTTAAAAACGTTTCGTTCTATTTATGCTATAAACCCGCAGAAAGCGTTTTAGAGCAAAAAAAAGCTGCACAAATCGTTTTTACCCGTTCTTAACCCTCCGAACTCTTTTCTAGGCAGGATAAAACCGCTGCGTGCGAAACGCTACCCTATAATCACCCCGAATGCATGCTTAAACGATTTATACGGGCTTGTTTAAGCCAAATTCGTTATTAAATCGTTTTTTTCGCCTAAAAACGCCTAAATTTGATTTGTTTGCCTTTATTTGCCTCTCAAAATAATTTTTTTGTAAAATAAATCTTAATTCGCCTCTAAAGTCTTCCGCGGCTCGTTGTATTCCCCTTTCTGCCGAAAAACGCCTTATTATCCCTTTTCACCCCGCCGAACACGCCCTCGTCTTTAGTCGAATGAAGGGTGCCCACGCGCCCTCCTCACCTATTCTTTACAGAATTTTTTTCCATCAAAAAATTCCTTTCTCTTCCTCAAGGAAAGCTAAATAAACCCCGCGCGTGAAAAACCGCGCGGGTGTTTATGGCCGCTGGAAGGCGGAGCCTCACCGGAGTGCCCTGATTATGCGCTTCACAACCTTCGCAGCGCTCACGCGCATCGAGCACTCCATGCTGCTCGCTGTCGGAACGTGGCTGGGGGCTTTCCTCGCGCTGGGCCGCGCTCCGAGCCTCGAGTTCGCTGTCGTCATCGCCCTTCCCCCTTTCTGCATCGGCCTCGCGTCCTTTGCCCTCAACGATTTTTTTGACATGGAGGCGGACCGTTTGAACAAGCGGCTTGACAGGCCGCTCGTGAGCAAGAGCGCGTCCCCAGAGCAGGCTGTTCTCATCGCGCTGCTCGGCTTTCTCTTCGGCCTCGCCTTCTCCGTTCCCCTGAGCTTTTTCGCAGGCGACTTCACTCCCTTCAAAATCGCCTTCTTCTTTTCGCTCGCCGCGGTGGCCTACTCAGCCGCGCTCAAGAGCCTTCCCCTCCTCGGAAACCTGTTCATCGCCGCGAGCATGGCCGTCGCCATGGTTTTCGGAAACATCGCCGCCACGCCCTCCTCGCTATCCGCCGCTGCCCTCACAGCGAGCGCGCTGGCGTTCATCGCCGGCCTGGGCCGCGAGATCGCCAAAACCGTTCAGGACATTGAGGGAGACCGCCGCGCGCGCAGGGCCACCACGCTTCCCATGCTCATCGGCGTCAGGAACTCGCTCATCGCCGCGATCGCGCTCTACTGGCTCGCCATCCTGCTCTCCTTCATTCCCTTCTTCTCGATTTCCCCCTTCACCGGCAACCTAAATTACCTCGCCCTCATCCTTGCCTGCGACGCCCTGCTCGCCTTTTCCTCGGTCACCCTCTTCCAGCGCCCGAGGGCGCGCGCGCTCGAGCGCTCCAGGAAGCTCAGCCTGCTCGCGCTCGCCTTCGGCCTCATCGCGTTTTTCCTCGGCGCCGCCTTCCCGTTTTTCCTTCGGTGATGAGCCTGCCCCACCAGCCTGTCTATCAAACGGCTCTGCCCCTGCCCCTCTTCTCGCGGGGCAAGGTGCGCGACACCTATGACTTGGGCGACCGGCTCCTCATGGTCACCACCGACCGCCTCTCCGCCTTTGACGTCGTGTTCCCCGACCCCATTCCCTTCAAGGGCATCGTGCTCAACCAACTGTCCCTCTTTTGGTTCAATAAGACAAAGCGCATCGTGCCCAACCACGTTCTTTCAACGCGCCTGCCAGCCTCGCTTTCGCAGCACGCTTCCCTCCTCGACCGCCGCTTCATGATAGTGAGGAAGGCGAGGCCGCTTCCCATCGAGTGCGTGGTGCGCGGCTACCTGGCCGGCTCTGGCTGGAACGAGTACAGAAAAACCCAGAGCATCTGCGGCATACCTCTTCCACCAGGCCTGCTTGAGAGCTCAAAGCTTCCCCAACCTCTCTTCACGCCCGCCACAAAGGCCACAACGGGCCACGACATGAACATTTCCTTTGCCGAAGCCTCGCGCCTTGTCGGCGAGGAGACGGCTGCGCGCCGGCGCGAGCTCTCCCTGCGCCTCTACAACTTCGCCGCGGACTACGCGCTCAAGCGTGGCATCATCATCTCTGACACGAAGTTCGAGTTCGGCCTGCTCGGCGAAAAGCTCAT
>JAWCPB010000044.1:0-4699 GCA_038870455.1 Candidatus Micrarchaeia archaeon | reverse complement strand
CACTTCCGGCGCAAATCCACTTTCCATTCTGCTGCCTGCAGCATCCGCTTGCGCAATCGACTCCAGGAGGACACTGCACATAGCCCTCGCCATAGACGGAGGCGCAATTGCGAATGCAGTTTCCGCTGGCATCGCAGCATCCGCTCGGGCACTCCACGCCCGGCGGACAGGTGCAGCAGCCTGCCTCATCGCACACTGGCTGGCAGCGCCCGAGCGTGGCGCTCCAGCAACATCTCTGCGAGTCGTCCCAATAGTAGCCTGAAGCGCAGCACTTCCCGTACCTCGGGTCTGTCGTGCAGTTCGCCTCTGCCTCAGGGCATTCCCGACCCGCGGGGCACTGGCAAACGCCAGCGGCTGTGGCGCAGCAGCCCAGCGCGTCGCTCCATGCATAGCCTCCCCTGCAGCATCCTCCGACTTCCTGGCAACCAGGGAGAGTCAGGTCGCACGGGGTCTGGCCTGGCGCGCACTGGCCTCCAGTCTGCAGCGTTGTGCAGCAAGCGAGCGAGTCAGGCGGGCGGCAGCATTTCCGGGTGTCGTCCCACACCCCGCACGGCTCACTGCACCTGCACTTGCTGACTGTCGGGTTGTCCCTGTCGCAGCACCCGCACGGGCTGACGTCAGTCGAGCACGGCACGGAGCCGGGAACATCGGAGCAGGGGGTTGGGGCGGTGCGCGTGCATATCGCGAGCAGTATGAGCATGAGGATGATTCCGCCGAATAGGAGGCCGAGCTTCTCGAGCCCCTCGTCCCTGCCGTTGGTCACGCAGCCAATTCTCTCGCTCGCCTTAAAATTCTTTGCGGCAGAGAAAAGCGCATGCCTGTGGTAGTTTATTCGGCACAGGACCCGGCCGCGGTGAACATCGCCGAGTGCCTGCGGAAGGAAAGCGGCGGCGTGCGACTGGTTGAAGTGAGGGAGAGGAGCGTTTTCCTAGAGGCCGCGCCCGCTGAGGCCGACTACATTGTTTTCGCGAGCAGGCACGCCGGAAAGGGAGGGCCGTGCCTCACCGCGCACGCGGCAGGAAACTGGGGAAAAGAGGCCGGGCTGGGGGGGAGGCCGCGCGCGCTTTCGCCAGTGCCGGCGCTCAAGCTCAAGCAGGCGGTCATCGAGCTGGCGAGAGCCGCAAAACAAATCGGATGGCCTGTTTTCATGGAGGCCACGCACCACGGCCCTCTCCTCCCCACGCCACTACTATTTATGGAGATAGGGAGCAGCGAAAAAGAGTGGAGAAATGAGAAGGCGGCTGCTGTAGTGGCCGAGGCAATTGTGAGAGTTGTCCTTGGCCCTCCGCCCAATGCGACACCCGCTCTTGGAATAGGTGGGGGGCACTACTGCCCCGCATTCACGAGGCTCCAGCTCGAGAGCGAGTCGGCAATCGGCCATGTGCTGCAGAAGTACGCCATCGGCGGGGTTGATGAAGAAACCTTCAGGCAAGGGATAGAGAGAACGCTTCCGCGCGCTGAAAAAGTTTTGATAGACTGGAAGGGGTTGAGCGCGAGCCAGAGAAAGAAAGCGATTTCCTTGTGCGAAAAAACCGGAATCGCGTGCGGGAGGGTCTGACGCAATGTTATTATTGGTTTGGCGCCAATCACGCCTCCATGGCGCTCGAGGAATTCGTTTACAAGTATTACATTCAGCCCATCCAAGAGCACTCTGGCTACAACCCGGTGAACACGCTCACGTACGTTGTGATAGCGCTCGCCGCGGCCTACGGCATTTACCTGCTCCTCAAGCGCGAGAGGATAAAGATGGACAGCGCGTTTGTGCTGTCCGTCGTTCCTTTCGTTCTGTTCGGCTCGACCTTCCGCGTGCTCGTCGATGCGGTTGACACCGGGGTCGCTGCGGCGCACAGGGACGCGCTCGGCGGCCTGTTCGGAAAAATAGTGGTCGATTCTGGAATATACAATTACGGTTATCTGACGGTCACCCCTGGCATCTATGTTGTGGTGGGCTTGCTCACCCTCGCCAGCGTGCTCGCCTTCAACAGGCTGCGGAGGACGCGCGCGCTCGCGTATTTCGGGTGGGCGCTTTGGCTCACTCAAGTCGTGCTGTTCCTTCCGCTGGCGAAAAATAGCTTATATTTCGCGCTCATACTCGCGCTAGCGGCCGGTGGCGCGCTTGTGGCCAGGCCGTTCCTCAGGCACTATGGGGTGAGGCTTCCTTTGGCAGACCTCGCTGTGCTCTCGCACGCGCTCGACGGGAGCGCGACCTTCGTCATTCTCGATGTATACAACAAGTTCGCCGGCGCGGCTTATTTCGAGCAGCACGTGCTGGGGAGGTGGATAGGCGACGTGTTCGGCACGATGTTCGCCTTCTATGCGATAAAGGTGGCGTTTGCGACCGCGGCGTGTGTTGTGCTCGACAGGGAAAAGGACGAGGCCGAGAGGCTGTACATACTGCTGCTGCTCATAATTTTTGGCCTGGCTCCTGGCGTGCGGGACGCCCTGCGTCTTCTCGCCGGCGCCTGAGGCCCGCGGAGCGCACCGACAGCCAAAGCGCCACAGCGGCTGCCAGCCCGACCGCAGCGGCTATGTAGGAGCCCGAGGGCTTGAGAGCGGCCTTGACCGCCGCGCGCGCGGCGAGCTCGTCCCTCACGCGGGCGTCCTGCTCGAGCACCTTTTTGGCCTGCTCGATGCCGGCGATCGCCTCACGCAGGCCATCGCGTGTGAGCGGATGTTCTTTCCCCAGCCTGTCGAGCTCGCCCTGAATTTCGGAGAGCCTGTTGTGCAGGTGCAACTTCCTTCTGCTCTCAACGACATCGCGCGCCTTTTCCTCGCTCCCGAAAAATTCCGCGAGGGCATCATCGCCAGCGCCAGCCCGCCGGGCAAGCAGGAGCCCGCTGGCCAGGACAGCAAACTTCAGGAATGCCCTTCTCGTGAGCGTCTGGGACTCTGGAGTCTGGACGCGCGCCTGACTGAGCCTCAATCTCCCACCGACTATCTTTTGCCGACTCAACCTATTTATATTATGGCTCAGATGCATTTGGCGTGCCGCTCACTTTCATCGGCATGGGCATTTGGGCCGCCAAGGACATCAGCGTGAGGGGACTCGAGGAACTGCGCGCGGCCGAGATCGCTTTCGCGGAAAACTATACGGCGAAACTCGACCCGAGGGCTTTGGAGGAACTCGAGCTCCTCGCCGGAAAGGAGATAGCCGTTCTCAGCAGGGAAGAGGTGGAGGACGGCGCGCTCATCCTGGAGCAGGCGGCGGAGAAGAACGTTGCTTTTATCGTGCCCGGCGACCCGATGGTGAGCACGACGCACACCGCGCTCCAGCTTGAAGCGCAGAAGAGGGGCATCGCCACGCGCATAATACACGCCTCCTCCATACTCACGGGGGTGATTGGAGAGACCGGGCTGCACACCTACAAGTTCGGCCCGCCGGTCACGCTGCCTTTCTGGAGCGAGAAGTACAGGCCGCTCTCGCCTTACGAAAAAATCGCGGAGAACAAGAAGAGGGGCCTGCACACGCTCGTCTTCCTCGACGTCGGGGAAAAGCCCATGGGCGCGAGGGAAGCGCTCGCCCTGCTCATGAAAATGGAGGGAGAGAAGAAGGGCGGCATAGCGAGGCCCGAGGACAAGCTTGTGGTTGCAGGAAGAATAGGAAGCCCCACGCAGGCCATTGGCTATGGAAAGATAAAGAGGCTGCTCGAAGCGCCGTGGGGCGAGCCCCCGTTCGTCATCGTGGTGCCAGGCGAGCTCCACTTCACTGAAGAGGAGGCGCTCATGCGGTACTGGATGAAGCCCTTCGGCGGCGTCGAGAAGAGAGGGTAAGGCGTAAATATTTTTCGCGGCATAATTCGCGCGTGAAGAGATTATTGGCCCTAGCATCGTTCCTGTTCCTGCTTGGCTGCACGGGGCAGCCTCCGGTGGTTTCGCAGCCGCAGGAGGTGGTGCTCGGGCCTGCCCAGCCGAACGTAACCCCGAGCGCGCCCGCGCTCAACGCCACCCCGCAGCCGCCGCCAGCGCCGCTCAACATCACAATCCCAACGCCACCGCTTCCAGCTCCGCCGAACATTACGGTGCCGACCGTTTCGACGCCGGTTAATACAACCTCGCCCGCCATAATAGCAACGACGCCGCAGCCGAGCGAGGGACCCGGCATCATCGTGCAGCCCATCGTCCTGCCAGAGCCCGGCGTGCTCAGCGGCGAGGTCAACATAACGATAAGAAACGCCGCCTTCAGGCCAGAGAGGATAACCGTCAGGAACGGCACGAGAGTGACGTGGATAAACCTGGACGCATACACGCACAGGATATCCGGAAACGGCTTCGAGAGCGAAAACCTCACGTTCAACCAGAGCTTCTCGGTGGTGTTCAACAGGACCGGAGTCTTCACCTACTTCAGCGTGTTCTATCCCCAGATGAAAAGCGGGGAGATACAGGTAATTGAATAAAAGGCTTGCCGAAGAAAACAATTAGGGGATGTGCTAGCCTGGTTATGCTTTCGGGTTTGGGACCCGAAGACCTGAGTTCAAATCTCAGTCCCCCCATAATCAGAACCAATCGACGGCTTTTCCGTCAACGCTTTTGCCGGATCGCCGGCAAAAGGGTTGTATCGTTGGTTCCGATACCTCCATCAGAACCAATCGACGACTTTTCCGTCAACGCTTTTGCCGGATCGCCGGCAAAAGGGTTGTATCGTTGGTTCCGATACCTCCGAACCGCTCCGAACCCAGGGGGCACCTTCGGTTCCCCCTAG
>JAWCPB010000043.1:0-5123 GCA_038870455.1 Candidatus Micrarchaeia archaeon | reverse complement strand
TTTTGCCGAACCGCCGGCAAAAGGGTTGGCGCCGCAGGCGCTCTCCTTTTTCCGTCAACGCTTTTGCCGAACCGCCGGCAAAAGGGTTGGCGCCGCAGGCGCTCTCTTTTTTCCGTCAACGCTTTTGCCGGAACGCCGGCAAAAGGGTTGTCAGACGAGTTTATAAACACTGCCGTCGAAAGGAGTGCAAGGGGTGATTTTTTGGGCAGGAGAATTGGGAATGAGAAGATTGAGAGGGAGGACGGCTATCTCTACTACATCGGCAAGGACGGGTACGTGTGGAGGGCGCCGATGAGGAACAACCCGGGGGGAAGCAAGAAGAGGGTTGGGTCCGAAAAAATCGAAAAGAAAGCCGGTTGCATGTACTACTTGGACAAGTCCGGCTATGTGTGCGAAGCCAAGCTGAAAAACGCTTGAAGAAAAATTTTCTTTCCTTTTTTCTTTTTTATTTTTCTTACTCTGATTCGACAGTCGGCAGAAGCAGCTCTTCCGCGCCCATCTGCGGCTCTTCGGAATCCACCGCGAGAAGACTTTCCACGCCCGCTGGCGTCGCGCCTCCCGCGGGTGGCGCGGTGACGTTTGCCGGCGGCTGCTGAGCGGCGCAACCGAGGAACAGAAGCGCCAAGACAGTGATTGCGAAAACAAAGCGTGCATTCATTTCCTTCACCTTCCGGTCCTGACCAGCTCGCGGATGGCCTGCGCCTCCTGTGCGATGGTCCGAAGCTCGCTCCAGCACTCACTGTTCTTTTCCCTGTAGGCTTCAGGGTCGCTCGTGTCGCTGCTGACCGGGCATTGGGCGAGCGTGCTCTGCACTGTTCCCTGCAGCGCGCCCATGCGCGAGACAATCTCGTCCTTGTTGGTGTTGTTGCTCGCCGCAAGCTGGGGCTGCGCCCACCTCAGTATTGCGAGAATGCGCTCGAGGCGGTAATTCACCGCCAGGCGTGAGTCCTGCAGGGCGATGGAATGAAAACCGAATGCGTTCGAAACGGCATCGACTTCGGTGAGAAGTCCGTTTCCGCCTCCCACGAGCGCCGAGAGCGCGGCTGTGTCGATTCCCCTGCCGCTCAGGTTGGCGATGTCTTCGTTAGCGCGCGTTATCTGGTTGTTTATGAAGCTCTTTGAGGCCGCTTTCGCCGCTTCGATGGCCGAGCTGATGCATCCTCCGAGGGTGGCATTGTGCGCGCTGCGCTGTGAGCGAGCGCAGGCGAGGACAGCCGCGCGCTGTGATGCGTTGAGCCCTGGCTGTCCTCTCAGCCCACGCACAGCCTGGAATGCGGCCTGTAGGTCGCTGCGCATCCTATCAAGCGCTGCCTGGAACTCGCTCCTGTTCGCCGCGCTCTGCAGCGCGCTCTTGTCCGCCTGCAGCGCAGAGGTGTAGAGCGAAAAGTCAGGCGGGCTCGCGCCGTTTTCTGAATAACACCGCGAGATGGAGTTGAGGTTGTTTATCGCGTAATCGATTCTGCAGGCCGCGAAGGACGCGCGGGCGGCGAGAACATCGGGAAGGGTGGGATTCTGGTAGAAAGCAAGCACTGTGGATGCAATCGCGAGCAGTAGGAGGACTGCTCTCACGCAGCTATTTGACCCTGCAAGTTTAAAAAGTTGACGCACGCGTTCACAGAACAGACAGCCTGGTCTGTGGGGGCCTTTTGTTCGGCCTGCACTTGCCCGTCCGCGGGTCGTAGACATACTTGTAGAATTTTCTTTTCTCCTTCTTCAACGCGAGCACGCAATAGATTGAGGCTTTCGGAGTATAAAAAGGTATCTAACGGTGGCGCGCGAGAGGCAGCACGAGCACGGCAAGTCCCGCCCACGCGCCGACAACGAAAGAAGCATAGAGGATGAGCGGGGCGAGTGCGAGGAGGAGCGCCCACCAGGGAACGAACGAGAGCGCGCCGGAAAGCGCGTCCCAGGAAAGGGTCAGGGCGGCCGAGGCGAGTGCCAGAAACATCGCTCCGGTCACAACGCCAGTTGCAAGAGACAGCGCGATGTGGAGAAGCCGCCTGCGCACTCTCCCAAGGAAATCGCCCACGACATAAAGCAAGAGCGAAATCGGCCTGCGGAAATCGTGAATGAAGAAAAGTGCGCGCAGGGCAAGGAGAGAAGCGAGCGAGAACGCCACTCCCCCGGCTTTTGCCGCCAACGCTTTAGCCGCTACAAGCATGAGGCTCTTTTGCGAAGGGAGTATAAATTGGTTGCGCTTCGGCGAAAGACGAAGGGAAAAAAGAAAAAAAGAGAACCGGGCGCTCGCTTTCTTGTTAAGCTCAATTTGGATGACAGGTTGACAAACGGGATGAACAACCCGATGAGCCATTTATCGGCGCGGTCGTCTCGCCGGTCAACTCGTTTAGCTCCTGCCTTGTCTGGTAAAACCAGTACGGGCGTAGAAGAAGAACGTCACCAGGCTGGCGACAACCACGAAAATCTGGTTGCGGTTCTTCACGGGCATTGCGGAACCACTCTCCGCGGGAGCTCCGCGCTCACGCAATGCAGGCATCGTCGCCAGCATTATTGAACAGCGTCATAGCCTGAGTTTTTTCTCAAGCTCCTTGAGCGACAGGCAGTTGATGACGTCCTTCTTTTCCAGCCAGCCCCTCCTCGCGGTGTGAATGCCGAGCTCGATAAAGCGGAGGTGCTCGGTCGAGTGGGAGTCGGTGTTTACGGCGAACAGCGCGCCCTTTTTCTTCGCGAGGCGGATGCTCTCGTCGTTCAGGTCGGTCCTGTCTGGAAAGGAGTTTATCTCAAGAATTTTGTCGTTCTTGACACAGAACTCGATGACCTTCTCCAAATCCACGTTATACGCTTCCCGCTGGCCGATGAGCCTGCCCGTGGGGTGCGCAAAGATATCAACATGCTCGCTGTCGAGCGCGCGCAGTATGCGCCGGGTCATCTCCTCCTGCGGCTGGTTGAAGTGCGAATGCACGGCCGCGATGACCACATCAAGCTCGGCCAGCACAGCGTTGCCCAGGTCAAGCTCGCCTTCCTTTGTTATGTTCACCTCAGCTCCTTTAAGCAGGCGGATGCCCGCCTTCCTCTCAGCCTTCTCTATTCTCTGCATGTGCTCGCGCATGCGCTTGTCATCCAGCCCGTGCGCGACATAGAGCGTGCCCGTGTGGTCGCTTATCGCAACGTACTCGTAACCCAGTTTTTTCGCCGCCTCGGCCATTTCCTCGATGGTGTTGACTCCGTCGGTTGTTTTTGTATGGACATGAAATTCCCCGCGAATGTCCTTCTGTTCAATGAGCTTGGGCAGCTTTCCCTGCTTTGCCGCCTCTATCTCGCCCGTGTTCTCTCGCAGCTCGGGTTCTATGTAGGCCAGGCCGAGCCTCTTGTAAATCTCTTCCTCAGTCTTGCCTGCTATTCTCTTCCCGCTTTTTTCTTCGAACAGCCCGTACTCGCTGAGCTTCCAGCCTTTTTCGATTGCAATGCGCCTGGTCGCGATGTTGTGTTCTTTCGAACCCGTAAAGTACTGGAGCGCTGCGCCGAAAGCCTCGGGCTCGACCACCCGCAGGTCGCAGTTCAGGCCGTTCTTGAGACGGACGCTGCTCTTGGTATCGCCTTTGGCAACAACCTCCTCCACATAAGGCAGGGAAGTGAAGTGGTCCATGACCGCCTTCGGGTCCGTGGAGGTGACGAGGATGTCGATGTCGCCGATCGTTTCCTTCCATCTGCGCACGCTGCCTGCAGGCTCGATTTGGCCGACCGCCCTGTGTTTCTTCAGCACGCTGACGATGGCCTTCACGTCCTCAAGCACATAGCCGAGCATGGCTCGCCCTTTTGATTTTTCGAGCAACTCTATTCCATGAAGTATTTCGGCCTCGCTCTTTTCTCCAAAGCCCTTGAGGTCTCTTATCCTATGCGCAGAAGCAGCGCGCTTCAAGTCCTCTAAATTCTTTATCTTCAGTTCATCGTACAGCCTCTTTGCTTTCTTGGGGCCGAGGCCGGGCACGCTCGTGAGCTCGACGAGCTCGATGGGAAGCTGGCGCTTTAGCTCCTCATGCAGCGTTATCTCGCCCTTGGCGAGCCATTCGGCAATCTTCTCGGCAATGCTCTCGCCCACACCGGGTATCTCTGTCAGCTTGTGTTCCCTCGCATACTCGGCGATGTCCTGGCTCATCGTCTCAATGGCCTGCGCGGCCTTCCTGTAGGCGTTGGGCTTCCACTGCACGCCCTGAATCTCGTACATGTCGGCAATTTCGTAAAGGAGCTTTGCCAGCTCTTGGTTGCGCATGCCAGACCTCATCTGCCTTTGAACATCTGTAGCACTTCCTGCGTTGTGGTGGCATCCTCCGCCTTCTTGTCTGCGCGCACAAAGCCTACGACACGCGGAAAGCGCAGGGAAAGCCCCATGCCTTTTTCGGCCGCGCAAGTGTGGATTGGCGAGCGAGTGATCTCGTCCGCGCGCACTTCGACCACGTACTTGGGCGCGACCCACACGTCAGCCTCGAGGTTGGCAACGACATTCGGCGGCCTGTGACCCAGCGAGACCGCGTCCAGCATTTTCTTCAGCTCCCTCGTTTGCTCTTCGGTTAGGCCGCTGCCTATCTTTGCAATCGTCTCGTAGTTTCCGGTCTGCTTGTTGAGAACAGCGCCGACGAGCGCGCCGATGCCGAGCGCGGCCCTCTTTCCCTTTCCCTTGAAATACCCTACGATGGCCACGTCAACGGTGTCGGCGAGCTTTCCCTTGTAGCTTCGCTTGAGCTTTATCCAGTCGTAGCCGCGCGCGCCGGCCGAGTAGATGCTCTTCGGGTCTTTGGCGAGAATGCCCTCGAGCCCCTCGCTGACATACTCGTTGAACAGCGCATCAAGCTCCTCAGGCTTGCTGACAATCGTTTCTCTAGCGACTTCGATGGTCTCCCCTGGCTTTATCATGCCGCGCAGTGCCTTCTTTCTCTCCGTGTACGGCTTGCTTAGAAAACTCTCGCCGTCCTGGTAGAGCAAGTCGAATGTGAACAGCTTGAGGGGGAGCTCTTCGGCCTTTTCGGCCACCCCGTGCTTTCTTTTTCTCTGAATGGTCACTTGGAATGGAAAAAACGTGCCCGTGGCTTCGTCAAACGCGAGCGCCTCCCCTTCGAAAATCGCCTCGTTTGCCTTCACCTGCTTTTTCGCCGCATCAACGATTTCCG
>JAWCPB010000042.1:0-6089 GCA_038870455.1 Candidatus Micrarchaeia archaeon | reverse complement strand
CCTCAAGTGATGGTTTAATTAACTTCAGCCCCTTTGTCCTTGCATGGACATCGGCACAAAGCTTGAGCTTGTCAAAAGGCCTCCCACAGTCGAGGTTTTGACTGATGAGGAGCTGCGGCAGCTTTTTGAAACAAATCCTCATCCAAAGCATTACATCGGTTTTGAGATAAGCGGCAGGGTTCATCTGGGCACAGGCCTCCTGACGAGCCTGAAGATACAGGACCTTCTCGTGGCCGGAGCGAAGCCCACGATCTTCCTCGCGGATTACCATGCCTGGATAAACGGAAAACTCGGGGGCGACCTCGAGGCCATTCAAAAGGTTGCGAAAGGGTATTTCAAGAGTGCGTTCGTTTCCCTGGGGCTCGGCGAGGATAAGGTGAGATATGTCCTCGCCAGCGAGCTGTATGACTCCGATTACTGGCGCCTCGTGCTGCGCACCGCGAAAGACGCGACGATAAACCGCATGCGCAGGTGCATCACCATCATGGGCAGGAGGGAGCTTGAGGCGCAGGAGGCCGCCACCATACTCTACCCCGCCATGCAGGCCGCGGACGTTTTCGCTCTCGATGTCGACATCGCGCACGCCGGCCTTGACCAGAGGAAAGTTCATGTCCTCGCAAGGGAGCTCGCCGAGCGGTGGAAGAGGAAAAAGCCCGTGGCGCTGCACACCGCCCTGCTCATGGGCCTGCAGGGGCCTCGGAAGATGGGCTTTGACGAGCGCGAGGACGTCGATGTCGCCGTGAGCTCGAAAATGAGCAAGAGCAGGCCCGAAACATGCATCTATGTGCACGACAGCGAGGCCGACATAGCCGCAAAAATCGGGCGCGCCTGGTGCCCTGAGAAAGTCGTAGAAAACAACCCCGTCATTCAGCTCTGCGAATTCGTGCTCATGCGCGACGAGGGGCTTCGCGTGGAGAGGGACAGGAAGTTCGGCGGCGACATCGAATTCGAGGACATCCACGCGCTCAAGCTCGCTTACTCCGAGGGAGCGCTTCACCCGTTAGACTTAAAAAAAGCGGCCGCCAAAAAGCTGGCGAAGCTTCTCGAGCCCTCGCGCAAGCACTTCGCCAAACACGCCGAGCTTATTCGGCAGGTGCTGGAAGCCGAGGGCAAGGCAGGGTGAGCTTATGGACAAGAAAAAAGCCGCCGTAGTCGGGGCAACGGGCGTTGCCGGCCAGCAGTTCCTGGCCTGTCTGGCCAACCATCCGCAGTTTGAGGTCGTCAAGCTCGCGGCAAGCGAGCGCAGCGCCGGCAAGAAATATAGGGACGCCATCACCGACCCGAGCGGCAGCCTCAAGTGGTTCTGCAACGAGCCTCTGGCGGAGGCATTCGCCTCGCTCATGGTCGAGGATGCGGCCAAGATGAGCACGCGCGGCCTCGACATCATTTTCACCGCCGTAGAGAGCGATGCCGCAAAGGTTCTCGAGCCACAGTATGCGAAGGATGTTCCCGTTGTGTCAACCGCGAGCGCTTTCAGGTACGAGCCTGACGTGCCCATCTTCATTCCGGCAGTGAACATGGAGCATGCCGGGCTCATTAAGGTGCAGAAGAAGAACAGGGGGTGGAAGGGTTTCATCACGCCAGTTCCGAACTGCACCACCACCGGCTTGGCCATGAGCCTCGCGCCCATCCACCATAAGTTCGGCGTGAAGCGGTGCATCATGACGAGCTCGCAGGCCGTGAGCGGCGCGGGCAGGAGCCCGGGCGTGCTCGGGCTGGACATCATAGACAACGTCATCCCATACATCGCCAAGGAAGAGGACAAGGTCGAGGCCGAGACACAGAAGATTCTGGGGAAACTGAGCGGGGACAAGATACAACCCGCCGATTTTCCTGTGAGCGCGACCTGCACGCGCGTGGCAGTCCTTGACGGGCATTTTGAGTGCGCGTTCGTGGAGCTCGAGAGGAAGGCTGAAGTCGAGGATGCCAAGAGGGCGTTCAAGGAATTCGGCAGAGACTTTCTCAAGCTCGGGCTGCACAGCGCGCCCAAGGAACTCATTGTGGTCACGGACGACCCTTACAGGCCCCAGCCTCGCCTCGACAGGGAAACCAACGGCGGCATGAGCGTGACCGTCGGCAGGATAAGGCGGGACAACGCGCTTCCGAACGGCCTGAAGTGGGTGCTCGTATCGCACAACACAAAGCTCGGCGCGGCCAAAGGCGGCCTGCTCGTCGCCGAGTACCTCGCCAAGCAAGGCTACCTGTGAGCCTTTATTAACCTGCGCGCAAAACTGTTTCTGAGGTAAAAAATGAGGGCATGCGTTTCGCTCACTCCGCGAAGCGAGCGGGAGCTCGCCCGCCTTCTGCAGGAGGCCGCGGAAAAAACAGACTTGGCCGAGGCGCGCCTTGATTTCCTTCCCAAGCCGGAGAAAGCCCTTCCGGTCATCGAAAAGGCTTCCACCGGGCTCGAGGTCATCGCCACCCTGCGCCCGGCCTGGGAAGGCGGAAAATTCAGGGCAGGCGAGGCCAAGCGGCTCGCGCTGCTGGAGCAGGCGGCTGGCACTGCCGACTACATCGACATCGAGCTGAAGGCAAAAAACGCGCGCGTGAGGGATGCTGTCCGCGAGAGCGGCGCAAAGCTCATCGTCTCGTGGCACGACTTCAGGAAAACCCCTTCTGCCGGCGAGCTCGGCGAAGTGCTCGCGCGCGAGAGAAAGGCCGGCGCGGACGTGTGCAAGGTCGTCACCACCGCAACTTCCTTCAGCGACAACACCACTCTCCTGGAGCTCGTGAGCTCAAAGGCCAAAGAGTTTCCGCTCGTGGCCTTCTGCATGGGCGAGCTCGGCATAGCCAGCCGCATTCTCTCGCCGCTCTTCGGGGCCGCATTCACTTACGCCTGCCTCGCTTACGGCAGGGAGGCGGCGGCTGGGCAGGTCAGCATAGACGACCTGCACGAAATCTACAGGGTGATCACACGCAGGCCAGGCGCCTCTGCGGCGTGATAGGCGACCCCATCGGCCACTCGCTGTCGCCGGCCATGCACAACGCGGCATTCAAAAAGCTCGGAATACCCTGCACTTACAAGGCCTTCCGCGTGAAGCAGGGCGAGCTGGCCGCCTTCATGCAGCGCGTGAGGAAAGAGTTCATCGGCACAAATGTCACCATCCCCCACAAGATAGAGGTTATGAAACATCTCGATGAGATTGACGCCAAAGCGAGGGAAGTCGGCGCCGTGAACACGGTGGTCAACCGTGATGGCAGGCTGTGGGGCTTCAACACCGACGTGTACGGGGTGGAGGCCGCGCTGCGCAGCAACAAGGTGCGGGTGGCAGGCAAAAAAGTCGTCGTCATAGGCGCGGGCGGGGCGGGCCGCGCGGTCGTTGCCGCGCTCGCGGCAAAAGCCCGCGAACTCGTCGTAACGGACAGGAATTTCCAGAAAGCCGAAGAGCTCGCAGCGACCGCGGGAAAACACGGCGCGGCCGCCAAAGCCATACCGCTGCATACGCTCGCCGTCGAGCTGGCCGACGCTGGCGTTCTCGTCAACGCCTCGCCGGTCGGCATGCACCCGCACGATGATGAGACGCCTGTGGCAAAGAACCTGCTTCACCCTCGCCTCGTTGTTTTCGACGTCGTGTACAATCCGAGGCGCACGAGGCTGTTGCGCGAGGCGGCCTCGCTCGGCTGCCGGACCGTATCGGGCGACTGGATGTTGGCCTTTCAAGGAGCCAAGGCATTTGAGCTTTTCACAGGACGAAAGGCGCCCTTTCAAACGATGCTGGCCGCGCTCAGGAAGCGGTTGCGATGAACATCACGCTCGTGGGCTTCATGGGAACCGGCAAGAGCTCGGTGGGCCGGCTGCTGGCCAGAAGGCTCGGCATGCGCTTTGTCGACACAGACGATGTCATCGAGAAGGAAACGGGCGTATCCATCAGCGAAATCTTCGCAAAGCACGGCGAGCAGAAGTTCCGTGACATAGAACGCGATGTGGTGAGGCGTGTGGCGCTCAAAGACAATCTCGTAATATCCGCAGGCGGCGGCATCGTGCTGCGGAAGGAAAACATTGACGACCTGAAAAGAAACGGGCCCGTGGTGTGCCTCAGTGCGACTCCTGAGGAAATCTGGGCGCGCGTGAAGAAAACCTCACACAGACCGCTCTTAATGGTGGACGATCCGCTAGGCAGAATACGAGAACTCCTCGCGGCCAGGGAGCCCGCGTACGCGCTCGCCGACGCGTGCGTCGACACCACCGGCCTCACGGTCGCCGAAGTCTCCGAAAGAGTAATAGCGGCCGTGGAGAAATGGAAGGCGGAGGAAAGGCGATGAGAAAGCTTCTCGCAGCCGCGCTGCTCACCCTGTCGCTCTCCCTGCACGCCGAATGGTGCGAGAGCATCGAAGTGCATTACTTCGACTCCAGGCTCTTCCCGGTCCCGGACGCGACTGCCCACGCGAGGTTCCAGAAAAACGACTACAATGCGTTCGACGGCCGCGCGAGCGCGAAGACCGACCTGAACGGCGTCGCGCGGTTTTCGGCCTGCAACTACATCCCTGCGCCCAGCGAGAACAGGGTCTATTTCATCGGCGTGGCCTCTCCATTCGGAGACAGCGAGGAGAGGAGGACGCGCGTGGGGGAAAACCCGCTGGGGGCAGGCGGCGCGCACAGGGAGGATTTCTTTCTCGCCTATGCGCTTTCCGACGTGCGCGTGCGCGCGCGGCACGTCCTCGGCGAGCCTCTCGCCGGCGTGAGGCTGAGCATGGAAAAGCCGTACTCGGCCGAGCGCGTCACAGACAGCAACGGGCGGGCAGTCTTCCGGCTCAAGCCAGACCTGACTTTCACCATAACCGGTCATTACCAAGGCGTGCCAGCAAGCGCGAGTGGAACGGTGGGCGGCGACGCCGACATCGAGCTCGTTTTCAGAGTTTTCAACAACACGCTTGACGTTCTCGCGCTCGACCTCGAGGGCGCGCCCATCAAAGGCGCCGCGCTCAATCTTTCCTACCACAGCACGAGCCAGAGCGCGCTGTCTGACGATGCGGGATTTGCGCGGTTCTCCGGCATAACAAGCGACAACGTCATCCTCACGGCGTCATACAGGGGGGTCGCCGTCTCAAAAAACATTCTTCTCAACGCCACGCGCTCGGCCGTCAACCTGACGCTCGACAGGAATCCAGTTCGCGCGAACGTGACCTCGATCAAGCCCGTGACGGACTTCGCCTGCCACGAGATACTGGTTTCGGTCGCCGCGGCCGATCCGCGGTCGAACGCCAGCGAGCTCAACGTCTCCTTTCATTACCTGGTCGGCGGCACCGCTTTCACGCAGAACCTATCCCACGCCGGGGACAACACCTTCAACGGAAGCATCAACTGCAGCATGCTTTCCCTGCCCGCCAACATAACCTATTACGCGGTCGCCGCAAGCCCCTGGGACATCCGCCAGAGCGCGCCAGGCACGCTTTTGGTAGTCGCGTCTGTGCAGCCCACCGTGCGCATAGAGGACGTCTCCTCCTCCGGGCCGATAGAGGAAGTGGTGGAAATCGCGTTCATAGGCTACATCACCCGGAACTCGATGAACCTAGCGCTCGGCGCGATAATTCTCGTCAGCGTCATCGCACTCATCGTGCTCTTCACAATAACGCTCCTCGGAAAAGGAAGGAAGAAAGAGGAGGAGCTTCCGCCTCTCCCGCCTCCGCCCAAGCCCGTCTCGAGATCAGGAATGGAAACGCCGAAGGAATAAAAATCCGCTTTGGCAAAATCTTTCTTGCGGCCACGATTGTCTAGTGGCACCGAACCCAGGGGGCGGCTCCGCCTCCCCCTAGGTTTGAGGTTCCTCCGTAACCCCCTCCAGTAAAATTGTTTTATATCTGCTTTGGCAAAATCTTTCTTGCGGCCACGATTGTCTAGTGGCACCGAACCCAGGGGGCGGCTCCGCCTCCCCCTAGGTTTGAGGTTCCTCCGTAACCCCCTCCAGTAAAATTGTTTTATATCTGCTTTGGCAAAATCTTTCTTGCGGCCACGATTGTCTAGTGGCAGGATGGCGGGCTGTGGCCCCGCAGGCGTGGGTTCGATTCCCACTCGTGGCCCCTACTAGGAACCAATCGACGGCTTCGTCGGCCTTCGGCCTCCTCGCCGAATCGTTGGTTCCGATACCTCC
>JAWCPB010000041.1:0-6373 GCA_038870455.1 Candidatus Micrarchaeia archaeon | reverse complement strand
AAAGGCCGAGGAAAAAAGGCTCGCCGGAGAGCTGGAAAAGCTGAGGGCTGCCGCCAGCGAGAGGCAGGCGAAGGCGGCCGAGCTGGAGAAGAAAGGCAGGGAGGCGCGCAGGCTGCGCGAGGAGCTCGAGGGAAAAAAGAAGGCGCTGTCGATCATGGAGGCGGGAGAAAGGGCTCCGGTCAGCGAAGCCGAGGTCGAGCGCCTGGAGAGAGAGCACGCGGAAGCCGCTGAGAAGACGAGAAGAGCGGCTGAAGCGAGGGAGAGGGCCGAGGCCGACAAGAACGCGGCATCGCGCGCGCTCGGAGCACTCGAGCAACGGCGAGCCGAGCTCACCGCGCG
This sequence comes from Candidatus Micrarchaeia archaeon, assembly GCA_038870455.1. Lineage (GTDB taxonomy): Archaea > Micrarchaeota > Micrarchaeia > Burarchaeales > JACRGF01 > JAWAFC01. The sequence goes on along the minus strand of JAWCPB010000041.1, from coordinate 6,034 downwards.
GTTGAACAAGAAGAGGGAGCTGGAGGAGAAAAAGGGCGAGCTGGGCGTCACGCACGCGATGGTGCTCTCGGAAATTGAGAAGGCGCGCGTCGAGGTGGAGCAGAGCCAAGCCTTTCTCGCCGTGCAGAGCGCGGCGCTCGCGGACCTGCGGAGCGTTGTGGCGGAGCTCGCCAAGGAAGGAACGGCGTGTCCGGTGTGCGAGAGCCCGCTTCCGGGAGAAAAAAGACGGCGGCTGCTCAGCCAGAAGAAAGAAATGAGGGCGCACATCGAGGCCACGATCGCACAGAAGACGAGAGAGCTCGAGATCCAGAAGAGGGAGCTGGCGAGCCTTGAAAAAAACGCGCGCGTTATTCAAGAAATCGAGGATGGGCTAAGGCAGCTCGCCGGAATCGAGGAAGAGCTTGAGAGGGCTGGCCGGGAGGCCGCCGAAGCAGAGAAGAGGGCGGCCGAGGCCGCCGCGAGGGCCAGGAAGGCGGCTGAAAACGAGAATGAAGCGGGGAAGAGCGAGGCGGAGCTCAAGGAGGCACTGAGGAAGGCGAGGGAAGCGCTCGAGGAAAGGCGGCGTGCCGAAAAGCTGAGGGGAGAGGTGGCTGCGCTGGAGGACGCGCTCAAACAAATCGTTTTTGATGAGAGGGAGCTCGAAAGGGCCAGGGCTGAGGCGGAGGCGGCAAGGGTTGAGGCGGGAAGGCTGGAGGAAAAAATCTCTGGAATGCAGAGGCTTGAAAAAGAGAGGGCGCGGCTGCTGGAGATGCTTGAGGAAAAAGCCGCAGAGGCGGGGGAGGTCAAGAGGCGGGCGGCGGCTGCCGCCGGGGCGGCCGAGAACGCGGCGGTGTGGGAGAACGCCCTGCTCGCTGCGCAGGCGGCGCTCAGAGAAAACTATGTCGCGGAGATAAACGCCGCGCTCGAGCTCATCTGGCCCGTGATCTACCCTTACGGGGATTTTGTCGGGGCGAGGGTGAGGGCGAGCGAGGAGGACTACTCGCTCGAGCTAAAAGCTGGCAGCGAGTGGATTCCCGTGGAGGGAAGGGTGAGCGGAGGGGAGAGGGCGTGCGCCGCGCTCGCGCTGCGCATAGCGTTCGCCACCGTGCTCGTGCCCAACCTCTCCTGGCTTTTCCTCGATGAGCCCACGCACAACTTGGATGCCGAGGGTGTGGCCGCGCTGGCAAAGGCGCTGCGCGAGGAAGTGCCGAAAGTCGTGGCGCAGGCCATCGTCATCACGCACGAGGAGAGGCTGCGGGCGGCTGCCGGCGGAGGAATTTACGTGCTGTCGCGCGAGAAGGCAGCGGGCGGCGCAACGGTTGCGGAGGCCGCGCGCGAGCTCGCGCTCATCTAGGGGAAATAATAAATAGCAAACATGACAAAAGGGTTGCATGGTCGGAGAGGCCGTTGAGGGCGAGATAGGCAAGTGTTCTGAGCTTTATGATTCGGGGCTCAGCGAGGAGGCGCTGCGGTGCTACGATGAGATAGTGCGTTTCATGCCCGAGATGGGCATAGGGTGGTACCTCAAGGGAATGTGCCTGTACAAGCTGAACAGGTTCGACGAGGCCATTGCCTGCTTCGAAAAGGCCGGAAGCCTTGACAGGGACCAGTACTTGCCCTGGCAGGCCAAAGGCATGGCGCTCGTGAGACTGTTCAAGTTCGAGGAGGCCGTTGCAAGCTTCAAGGAAGCGCTCGAGAGAAACCCGCGCGATGTCGAGACGATGTTCCTGGTTGCGGCGTGCTTCATATTCGAGGGAGACGAGGAAAAAGCGCGCGAGTGGGTCAGGACGGCCATGCGCTTCGACCCGCTTAAGACAAAGACGCTGCTGCAGACCTTCTTCGAGGCTTTCGTGCTCAAGGACGAAAACATCACTGCGGACGAGAAGCTCAACATCCAGCACATGATAGACGAGCTGGGAAAGAAGTAGCTTAGACCTGCAGGACTTTGGGGAAGGCCTTCCTCGCATTGTCAAGGTTCTCTTTCGGCAGGGAAGCGCGCAAGCCATTCAGAAAATCCGCGAGGCTCTGCCTCGGCGCGAACCCGGCGTACTCCCCAGTTGTTGCCGGAAGAGGCTCCCGCGACTTGAATGCCTCTGGCCCTGGTTTTTTTGCTTCGGCAGGAACAACCATTCGACCCCCTTCTTCCTTTTGGCCTCCGCACATATTTAAACCCTTAGGCCACAGGGACGAAGGCCATTTTTCCGCCGCAGCAGGTGGGAATCTCGCGCGTTCGGCCGCAGTAGGCGCACGCGAGCATGCCCTTCTCGAGCACCATCTCCTCTCCACAGCACAGCGGGATATCTACCACGCGGCCGCAGTTCATGCACTTGAACTTGTCTGGCGTGGTACGAACTGTTGGCAGTTTTGGCATGTATGAATGTTGGTGAAAGGTTAAAATTTTTGTGACTCAAGCGCGCTCATTCTCTCAGCGCCCGTGCGGCTTCTTCCGGCGGAAGGGAGTTGATGTAGAGGCCTGTGCAGAACTCGTAGCCGGCCCACACCGCCAGGCGGGGGGTGAGCTCGAGGTGAAAGTGGTAAGAGGGCCCGCCCGCCAGCGGGGCGGTGTGAAGGTGGAAGTTATAGGGCGGGCGGTTGAGCATGGCATCGAGGCGGGAGAGAATTGTTTTGAGCGCGCGGGCAAGCGAAAAGCGCTCTTCGTCAGTCAGGTCTGTGAGCTGGCCGGCGTGTCTCTTGGCCACGAACCACGTCTCAAAGTGAAAGCGCGAGGCGAAGGGGCAGAAGGCGAAAAAGTGCTCGTCCTCGAAGACAATGCGGTCGGCTTCGAGCCGCCGCGCAGCGCAGAAGTAACAGGAGCCGTGTTTTTCTGCGAAAGCCTTGTTCGCGCTTATTTCCTCATCGACCGCCGGCGGGACGACGTCCTGCGAGATGAGCTGGGTGTGCGTGTGGCGCAGGGAGGCGCCTGCCTCGCGGCCCTCGTTCTTGAAGATGGAAACGTAACGAATTTTTTTGTTCTCGCGCAGGGCGTTCGTCCTTTCGCAGTAGACGTCGATGACGCGGGCGATGTGCTCGGCTGGCAGCTCGCTCATCGTGCTGGCGTGGTCTGGCGTCTCGACAATGATCTCGTGCGTGCCGTAGGCGGCCGGGAAGTCGAGCGAGGTTGCGTTGAACTTGTTGGGAAAAACGCGCAGGAGCCAGCCTCCCTTGGTGGCAGGCGTTCTGCCGCTCGCCACATCGGGCGGAGCCGGAAGAAAGCGGTAGGGAGGACTCGCCTCGACGCGCGCGATTTCAGGCGGGGTGAGGTGCTCGTTGCCGGGGCAGAAGAAGCAGACGCCCTCCTCGGCGACGGCCTTCTTCTGAATGAAGTCTGTTGGGCGCTTGGCCCTGTTCTTGGCGATGATGACGCCCCGCTTGAGGAGGGGATCCCAACGCAGCTCGTTCTCTTCTTGAGGCACGCGGGAAGCACGCATTCAGCTTATAAAAAGGCTTCCACGGCTTCTGCTCACCGTGCGCTCGCCCATGCCCGACACGCGTTCGGCTTATAAAAAGGCTTCCACATCGGCCTTTCTTTTGGCCTGCGCTTCCTCGAACTTTCTGGCGATGGCCGCCAGGCTCTCGCCGCGGCCGCTCGCCCTGCTCCTCCTCTGGCGGATGCGGATGAAAACGGGCTGCGTCACGGCCTCGCCCACGAGCATGGCCTCGCCGGTGCGCAGCGTGGTGATGGCGTCGAGCATGGCCTTGTCAATGCCCTCGCATGACTCGCCGATGTGCTGGATGTCGTAGGGGTTTGTGACTCTGAGGATGAGATTCGAATTGCACTGCGACAGGGCTGTCGTCGAAAGGTGCTTGGGCCGCTGTGATATCAACACGAGCGAGGCGCCGAACTTTCTACCCTCTCGCGCGATTGTTATTAACGGCCCTCTGGAAAGGGCCTCGCTCTGGGCGGTCCTCTCGGGCGCGAAGTTGTGCGCCTCCTCGATGAACAGCGCGAAGGGCGGGATCTTCTCCTTCTTCCTGGCCTTGAAGAGCCTGCGGGCGAAGTGCGCTACGATGAGCTGCTTCTTCTTCTGGTTGTCTATCGAGGAGAGGTCGAGCACGCACAGCCGGCCTGGCTGCGCGAGCTCTTCGAGCGAAGGACGGTCGGCCTTCCCGAAAAGCCTGAGGCCCTGAAGCTCGGCCAGCCAGGCGGCGAGAGACGCTTTCAGCTTCTTGTCCTCGTCGCTGTCCGAGACGGCGGCGATGACGTCGTCCAGCCCGTACGCCTCGCCTCTTGCCTTCTTTTCCCTCTTCAGCTCGCTCACTATGCTCGCGAGAGAGCGCTTCTGCGAGCGCGAGAGCTCGGGCAGGAATTCGGCGAGCGAGGCGGGCGCGAGGCGGTGCAGCGCGATGCGTATGTCCTCGCCTTCGATGACCGTCGTGCGGGCGGCGTACTCTCCTGACTTAAAGCCGACGTACTCGCCGTGCACATCGACCACGATGACCGCGAGGCGGCCCGCCTCCGGCTTGCGGTCCAGCAGCTCTTCAATGACAACGGATGTGGCATAAGATTTTCCAGAGCCCGAGATCCCGAGAATCGCAAGGTGCTTTTGAAGAAAGGCGTCAAGGCGCAGGCACGCGCTTATGCTGTGGTGCTCGAGCCTGCCCAAATTGATGCCGCCTTCCTCGAAGCCCAGGAAGTCCTTGAGCATGTTCTCTTCAGCGGAAAAGACTTTGGCGCCGGGCGCGGCCGGGAAAACGGGTCTGCCCACCATGCCGTCGCTCACGACGCCCAGCGCCCTGGCGTTCGCCACAACGTACTCCCAGTCCGTGGCGGGAAAGTTTGCGTGCAGCGGGGCGCCCTTTTCGTACTCGGCCACGGACTCGGCTCTCTCGAAGTAGCGGTTGGCGCGCGTGACGTCGGTCACGCACGCCAGCAGGAGGCCGTCCTCAGTCTGGGTCTGCACGAACTGGCCCTTGCGCACGCCCTTTCCCGTGATGACGAAAGAGAAGCTGGCCGTTGAGGGACCATCAAACGTGGATATGACCGTGCCGAGCTCGTGCATTCTGGCAGATTGGGCTTTCTGTTTTTAAATAAGCTTTGGCAGGGGAGTTCCGGTGAAGCGGCCTATGAGGGAGGAACCTGCCGGTAGTACTCCCTAATCTGGTCATCAGTGAGATTCTGGCAAACTACAACCGCACCGTACTCATTGCGCGAGACTTCAAGTCCGTACTCTCTTTTTTTGGCAAGGTCTGTTATCTCGGCTAGGCTCTTCTCCTCAACATTGCCTGTCTCGGTGTTATAAACATAATATTTTCCGCCCAAGTATCCAGATGCCGCCATCACGAGCTCGATTCTTTTCGTGCCTGTTCCCGTCAACGGCATTGTGATGTTATCCGCCTTTTTCTCAATGTCTTGGGCGATATTGTTTTTTCCTTCGCTGTAATAAACGGCTGCGAGCAGATAATAGCTGAGCACTCGGCCAATCTGGGAGTCCACGGTTATTTTGATTTTGTTTTTCTCTGCCCATTTAATCAGATCCTCAACTTTTTTAACTAGCCGTTTGGAGTGCTGGTACATTTCGAACCTCAGATGTGGATCCGTAATTTTATCTATGGGAAAAATCTCCCGTATTTTGAGAGATAGTGTTGAAGAAAGACGCTCATACTCGAATCCCCAGAGAATTCCACGGCACTCCTTAATTAGTTTTTCCACATTCTGCTTTACAGGCTGCTGCTCTACGGGCATTTACGGCACCCCCTCCTCCAGAACGGTGAACTCGCTTTTTGATATCCTGTTCTCAAATTCCTTCATTTTGGAGTAATCGCCTGTCGCGTAAGCGCCTGCGGCAATGCTCACGAGCTCGCTGTAAAGTGCAAAATAATCCCTTTCCTCGATTTTGCCGCTTTTTCTCAGGCTTTCCAAGAGCTTTTTCAGAGCCTCGTAGGAGTTTTCTATTTTTCTCCGAGCCTCTCTGAATTCCCTGAGCGGCTCGGGGCTGTTTCCCCGAAGCGCTTTGGCATACGCCTTCAGCAGGTTTTCAAAAAACTCTTCCTCCTCATCGCTCATCACGCTTTTCAACCTCTTTGAATGAAATCTCCGGGGCTCCAATTTTAAAGT
>JAWCPB010000040.1:0-7570 GCA_038870455.1 Candidatus Micrarchaeia archaeon | reverse complement strand
GTGGGATAAAAGAAGTGCGGCATGCTGGATATGAAGTAGGGGGCCACACGTTGATTGAGATCACGGATAAAAGTGGTAGGAAGTATCTGGCATTTGTCAGTACTTCTGGGGAGTCCCCATCGGCAATGGCGCAGAACGTCACGAATTACTTTGACGTAGTTTACAGTAAGGCCAAGACAATAAAAATAGACGACCATGCCATCACGATGGTTCCTTTCCCGGAAAAGCCGAAATGGCCTATCGCGAAAACAGAGGCTACGAAACCGAGCGTTACGAAATTAAGCAGAGATGCGCTGTTGAAAAAAGTTAAGGAGGTTGGGCAAATAACATCGCGGGTAGGTGTTGAAATTAAAGACGTTTATGAACCTTCCACAGGAAAGTTTGTTTATGAAGTAACGTATGGAGGAAAAACTTACGTCGCAACCCCGAACCCAGAAATGGCTGAATATTACGTGCCTGAAGGAATGGCAAAGTTTAGGCTCCTTCCGACAAAAGATCCCCCGCTTAAGATAAGCCTACCTTCTCTTGTGGACGGTTCAAACGTCCTTTATCTTTATTCCACAGGAACAAAAACTGTGATGAGATAGCTAGAGCTGCGCCAAAAGTTTCTCAAAAACCTCTCCAGGGTTGGTCTCAAGCCTTGACTGGAACTTCTGCGCTGCGCCGTTCGGGGCGAGCCCGCATTTTTCAGCTTCTTGCATGAGCTCGATCCATTTATCCCTCTCCCTGCATATTTCCGCGTGCTTTTCGATGAATGCCGCCTTGCCCCTTTCTCTGACCTCAGCGACGAGCTCGAGCCGTTTATTCTGGAATAAATCGAGGATGCTCTCTTTGAGCGGGTTGGCTCCATCAAGATCTTCGGTGTTTTCAAACCTTCCGATGTATCTTGTGTTGGTGCGGACCAGCGAGCCCTCGTAGACGCTCAGCTCGGAGTAGTTTGGGGCGTTTTCTCCGAAGTAATAGCTTTCGGCAAGAATTCTTGAAAAGTCCTCAAAAATTTTTTCTGTCGAAAGCTCTCCAAACAAAGCCTGAAGGATTCCGCCGCTTAGGAAAACGCGCTCCATGCGGCCTCCGGTTTCAATGAATGCAGAGGTTCCATCTCCGCCAACGCGCGCGAGCCGAAAGCCCTCGAGCGAAGAGCTGTCCGAAGCAAGCCTGAGAGCAAGCTCGATGTTGTCCTTAAGATGCTCTGCTCTATCCCGCCACAGATCCATGCCAGCAAAAAAACGCGAGTGAACAGCGATTTTCCTCCTCCAGTCGAGGAGACACACGATTATATCAAATTTTGAAGAGTAAATGTGCAGAAAATATTCTGGGCTTTTTCCAATCGGCTTGTAATCAACGAAATCATCTAAGGGCAACCGTTCGGGCACAGTCCCTTCGATAGAATAGATGAAAGTGTAGGTGTTGCCTTTGCCGTCCATACCATGCTCGAAATGGACTTCTTCCGGTATGTCGAGTTTTTCGACAAGGTCTCTGGGTAATTTTGGGAATACTTCTGCGATAACCTGCTCCCTGGTCAGCTTCTTATATTGCATCCTCTCAAGAGACTTTTCTGAGAGCTTTATCGCCCTCTCCATGCCGCTTGGCGGAGGCAGAGGCTGATTGTTTGGCTTTTTGGTCGTGTGCCTCATGGAAGCGTTACTCAACCGAACAATTTAAACCTACCAGCTGACCAGTATTTCGCGCACGCGCCCGTTGTGCGGAATGCGTATTTTTCCGTACGGGCGGCCGAGCTTGTACAGGCGCAGAGCAAGCAGCGCATCGTGCGCGCAGTAGGCCTTGACTCGTTCGCGCTCGCCGCGCCGCCACAGAGCAGGCACTTCCGCCCCGTCCTCCTTCTTTCTCTCGCCGAAGTTGAGGAAAGCGAGGTCGCCCAGCGAATGCCACCTCCTAGTATATCTGGCGAGCTCGAGCATGGTGTCAAAAGTCCTGGGGAGCAGGCGCTCGACCGCGCCCGCTGGCCAGTAGGGGCGCAGGACTTCGTAGTCGAATTTCTGGATGTTGTGGCCTATGATGAGCAAGTCTTTTTGAGCGAGGGCGGCGAGCAGGTCGCTGGCCTCGCCTTCTTCAAAAAACCGCGGCTTCTCGCTTTCGATGATAAGGCACGCGACCGCCAGGCCCAAGTCAGACGTGTTTCCACAGCCGATTTCCATCTTTGTCTCGATGTCGAGCGCGGCCGGTTTGAGGCGCATGGCGCAGTTGCTCGCGCGCGGGCTATTTAAACCAGCGCCTTTTTGTCCGCGACGGCGGCCTCGCCAGCAAAGCCATTGAGACGCGCGAGAATGAGAGCGAGCTCCTGTTGCTCGAGGTCATGTGCCGAGACGACGCGCGATGGATCGGCGAGGTTCTTCCTCCAAGCCTCGGCAGCCTCGTCGCCCGCGAGAATGATGTAGTCCTTGGCCCACGAGAGTTTCTTGAGACGCGACAGAAGCTCGTCTCCGGAAAGAGGGCGGAGGCTCACCTCGAGCGCGTAACGGCCCTCCTCAGCGCCCGAAAGGGGCAGGAAGGAAACATCGAAAGCGCCGCCGTTCGAGACAACGTCACGCGCTTGGTCAGAAAGCAGGACGGTGAGCAGCCAGCAGGCAACGTCTTTCTCCGGCTCTTCAGAGCGCGGAGAAATGAAGAACTCGAGTGGCCGCTCGCCCGCAACCTTTTTCAAGAGCGCGAGGGTAAGGCCGCTGGTCGGCTGCACGCGCACGAAACCCTGGGAGGAGAGCTGGCGAGCCTCTTCCTCGGTGAAGCGCTCGGAGTACTTGACGCTGGCGAGAAAGCGAAGGGTGTCCGCGTCGGTTACGCCGCTTGCTCTTTCCGCGGCTTCTTTCTCCTCCGCGGCTGCGGCGGGAGCGGCTCGTTCGGCGTGAAGCTTGTCCCTGTAAGCGGCCTTTTCTTTCTGCAGCTTCTCCAGAGAGTCCGCCAGCCTTTTCTTCTCGGCGTCCTGTTCCCTGACAACTTCCCATCCCAGATTCACGAGACGGGTGAGCTCAGCCTCTTGCGAGCGCAGCTCCGCCAGTTTGGCGTTCTCGCTGGAGATGAGCACCTCGACCTCGCGCAGTTTTCTCTCTAGGCCCGTTTTTTTTCCCTCCAGATCAAAAACGCGCTCGCTCGCCGCCTCGAGCTTTTTCTGAAGCCGGTCGTGCTGGGAGGAAAGCGACTTGATCTCGCCCTGAAGCGCGGAAAGCGCGCGCGAGCGCCTTCCGAAAGTTTCCTTCAGCGAGGCCACGAGGCCCTTGAGCTCCCCCTTCCTCTTCTCCAGCTTTGCGGCCTCTTCCTCGGCGAGCTGGAGGGATAGGCGGAGGTCGCTGCTCGTGCGCTCGAGGTGTTCCAGCTCTGCTGAGAGCATGCGGGCGCGCTGCCTCAGCTCGGCGAGCGCGGCGCCGCCCTTCCTCGTTTTCTTCTCCAATTTGAAGAGGGCACGAAGGCGCTTTTGCAGCGAAGCGAGCTCAGCCCTGAGCGGCTTGGAGCGCGGCTTTTCCTCTGCCGGTGGAGAGGACTGAATAGAGGAGGCGGAAGGCTGTGCGGGCGTTGTTCTCTCGCTCATGCTTTCGGCTATCTCATCAAGTAGAGTCTTGCGCCTTGGCTGTTCCATTCCCCCACCAGAAGCAGTAGGTAGATGAGCTGTTCAAGGTATTTAAAGCTAGGGGCCGCTATGCTGTGCCGTGATCGAGGAGAACACGAGGATTCCCGCCGGCCGGGTGGTGCTTGAGGGCACGCTGGCGGTACCCCATGGAGCGCGGGCAATGGTGGTTTTCGCGCACGGCAGCGGCTCGAGCAGGTTCAGCCCGAGGAATAACTTCGTGGCGCGTGTGCTGCGCGAGCGCGGGCTGGCCACGCTGTTGTTCGATCTGCTCACGCCGGAAGAGGATGCCGTGTATGAAAACCGCTTTGACATCGGGCTGCTCACCGAAAGGCTGGTCGCGGCCACGCAGTGGCTCCGTACACAACCGAAGACGAAAAACCTGGCGATAGGCTACTTCGGCGCGAGCACGGGCAGCGCGTGCGCCCTGCGCGCGGCCGCCAGGCTTGGGGAGAAAATCGGCGCGGTGGTGTCGCGGGGAGGAAGGCCTGACCTCACGGGCGAGGACATAACGCGCGTGCGCGCGCCCACGCTGCTGATTGTGGGAGGAAACGATTTCGGCGTGATACAGCTCAACCAATCTGCATACGCAGAGCTGAAGGCTGAGAAGAGGCTGGAGATAGTGCCCGGCGCGACGCACCTATTTGAAGAGCCCGGCGCGCTGGAAAAGGTCGCCGAGCTGGCGGCGGAATGGTTTGCCGAGCACCTTACAGGAAAAAGGGGTCGGGGAGTGTGAGGACGAGAACCGCGTACCTCGAGTTTAACACTCAGGAAAGGATTGCTTTTGTGAGGATTACGGACAGGATTGCCGATATCGTTAAGGAAAGCGGGGTGCGCGAAGGCCTTGTGCTCATCAACCCAATGCACGTCACCGCGGCCGTAATCGTGAATGACAACGAGGCGGGGCTGATTTCAGACTTCAAGCGGGTGCTTGAGCGGCTCGTGCCGTATGGAGCCCATTACGAGCATAACGTGGGTGAGGACAATGCAGCCGCACACATCTGGAGGCAGCTCATGGGGCACCAGGTAGTGCTGCCGATAACGGGCGGGAGGCTGGAGCTGGGGCCGTGGGAACAGATTTTCTACTGCGAGTTCGATGGAAAAAGGCGGAAGAGGGTTGTTGTGAAAGTGATGGGGGAATAGCGTGGCTGGCGCGCGCGTCATCCTGCACGTGGATTTGGATGCTTTTTTTGCGGCGTGCGAGGAGAGGGAGAGGCCGGAGATAAGGGGAAAGCCGGTCGTTGTCGGGGCAGACCCAAAGGGAGGAAAGGGCCGTGGGGTGGTCGCAACCTGCAATTACGCCGCGAGAAAGTACGGTGTGAGGAGCGCCATGCCCGTCTTGCTCGCCTACAGGCTGTGCCCGGAATGCGTTTTCCTCAAGCCAAACTTCGAGCTGTATGCGGCAACTAGCGAGCGCATAATGGCGATACTGCGGGCGCACGCCGACAAGATGGAAATTGTTGGCATAGACGAGGCTTTCCTTGATGTGAGCGGGCGAAGCGCGGGAAGTTTCGAGGAGGCCGAGAGAATTGCGGGGGAGATAAAGAAGGAAATACTCGCGAAGGAAAAACTCACCTGCTCCATCGGAATCGCGCCCAACAAGCTCGTTGCGAAGATGGCCAGCGATTTCAGGAAGCCGGATGGGCTGACCGTGGTCAAGCCGGGGGAGGAAAAGGCTTTTCTCGCCCCCATGCCTGTCAGGAAACTGTGGGGAATAGGCCCAAAGACGGAGGGAAGACTAAAGGAAATGGGGATAAACACGGTCGGGGAGCTGGCCGCGTTCGATGCCGTGAAGCTCGCCGAAGAGTTCGGCTCTATCGGGGCGTGGTTCCACAGGGCAGCAAATGGAGTAGATGAGAGCGAGGTAGTCGAAGGGTGGGAGGCCAAGAGCATTGGGCGGGAGACGACGTTCGAGGAGGACACGCTTGATGAGAGAGTGATAATCCCCGCGTTTGAAGAGATCTGCAGGGATGTTGCCGAAAGAGTGGCGCGCGAAGGGGTCTTTTTCAAGACGGTTGGGGTGAAGGTGCGCTTTACGGGCTTCCACACTGTGACGAGAGCGAAAAGCCTGCCTCATCCAAGTCAGATGGCCGAGGCGATCAGGAAGACCGCGTTGGAGCTCCTCGAGCCTTTCCTGGAGGGGCCGAGGAAAATCAGGCTCATCGGAGTTCGGGTTACTGGTTTATTGAGGGCCGGTGGGCAGAAAAAGCTCGCCGAGTTCTGAATCCCAACAGATAGAGGAAAACACAAACCGCTCATGGCCGGAGCTGTTTTCGGGAAAGGGACGCCACCGCGCGAGCTGGACGCGTTTGAGATAGCGGCGGCGGGCGAGCAGGGAAAACGGAGGCTGGAGGCGTTAAGCGCCAAAGTCCAGAGAGTGCTGCTCTCGATGACGACATCAGTTTCAGGAAGACGCTCGAAAAATGCTTCCCATGCAGGGGCTTGAGGTGGAAGGCGTTAGCGATCGGAATGCGGCCGTGGAAATTTTCAGAAAATGAGCTTGGCAAAGCGGCGAACCTGTTCGATTTCGTGGGCATGAAGGGCGACATAACGATGGGGATAAAGCGGATTCTGAAGACCGCTGAAGAGGGCAGGAAGAAGAGGATTGAGGAGGAAATCATTTTCTAGAATGAAACGTCCAGTTCTTCGATGCTTTTCGTTTTTCCGGTCGGAAGCCACTTTTCCTCGCCGATGGCGGTGGGCTCGCCGTGCCCGGGGAAAACCCTCGTGTTCTTTGGAAGCAGGGCGAGCCTCTTGAGGCTCGCGAGCATGTCGGCATCGCTTCCGCCCTCGAAGTCGGTCCTGCCGAAAGTCCCTTTGAAGAGAGTGTCACCAGAGAAGAGGAGGCCCTGTTTTTCCTCGAACAGGCAGATGCTGCCGGGCGTGTGGCCCGGTGTATGCAGCACGCGTAGGGATACAGAGCCGGCGCGCACAACATCGCCATCACCGAGGAGAAAATCGGCTTTCACAACACCAGCATCGGCTGCATGAACTGCAACACGGCAGCCCAGTGTTTTTCTCAGCCGTTCGTTCTCACCGGCATGGTCCCAGTGCCCGTGTGTGTTGATGAGGTATAGCACATGAAGACCTTGCTGTTTGACGAGCGCGAGAACTGGCTCGGCAGCACCAGCATCGATGATGAGCGCCTCGCGCGTCGCCTCGTCTCCCACGACGTATGTGTTGGTGCGTAGGGGGCCGGCCGTCAAGCGATACAAAAGCATGAGAATGAGAAAAACTTCATAATTTAAATAGGAAATGCGGCAAAAATATTTGTTGTGCAAATTTTCAAAAACGGGCGAGGCGGGCAGAATGAAAAGCGAAAGACTCCAGCCGAAGCCCTGCGCAACGCTCTGCTTGAAGAAAGAGCGCTCAGGGAAAAGGCGATAACCGAAGCGAACGCGAGAGTGAGGGAAGCGGTTGAGAAGCTCATTGAGGAAAAAGCGAGCCTGAGCGCTGTGGTGTTCGATTTTTTTGAAGAGAGAAGGAAGCGGATCGAAAAACTTTTTGGCATAAAGCTTCTTCCTCTCATGCGCATGCATGAGCCCACAAAGGTCAGAGAGACGTTCGAGAACCTCGTCAGGGAGGGCATGATTGATCTGAAGGGGGAGGAAACGCTACGGATGATAAAAGAGATGATGGAGAATAATCTGCTGGGCAAAAACACAGGGATGAAGCTGAACGACAGGATTGTGCGCGCAACAGGCGGGTTTGAGAACAACAGGAGGATTTGGGGGAAGGGAAAGGATGTTGAAGAGCTAAGAGCCGAAGATGTGGCAGCAAACAGAAAGGCGCTCTACGATACGCTCATTGAGCTCGTGAGAAAGCAAGCGGAAAGATTCAGAAAAACTGGGGATAAAAGAGCTGGGGCGCTTGCCGAGATCGCCCACAGGCTCGAATGCACGAATAAATTTTTTGAGCTGATGGAAGGGAAAGTTTTTAGGAGAGTGGATGAGGCGCCCTTCCACAGCGAGCATTTCTGGGAAGTGCACGCAG
>JAWCPB010000039.1:0-7580 GCA_038870455.1 Candidatus Micrarchaeia archaeon | reverse complement strand
GCAAGGGCTGGGGAGCTGACCGTGCCGTAGTCGGGCCCGTCGTTTCCAGCGGAGATTGCGAACACCACGCCGCACGCGACAGCGTTCTCTGCGGCGACCGACTCCGGGTCAGTCTCGTCGCCTGGCCCGCCGAGGCTCATCTGCAGGATGTCTGCAGCGCCAGCGCATCCGCCCGAGTAGTTGCTCGCCCAGTCGATGCCTGCGATGATGTCGCTCGTTGGGCAGGAGCCGCTGGCTGAACACACTTTCGCTGCCCAGAAGGTAACATTTGGTGCAACGCCTTTGAGCTGGCCGCCTGAAGCAGCGCCCGTGCCGCCCACGATGCTCGCCACGTGCGTGCCGTGGCCGTGATCGTCAGAGGCATCAGTGTCGTTGTTATAGAAATCGTATTCGCGAGCAATTCTTCCTGCAAGGTCAGTGTGGCTCTTGTCTATGCCTGTATCGATGACCGCAACGACAACGCCGCTTCCGTTCCAGCCGGCTGCCTGCAGGTCGCTGCCGCCGATGAGTGGAACGCTTTCGTTGAGGTGAATGCGGCGAATCTTGTCGAGATGAACCCCGACGCCCTGCACGGAGGCGAGCGAGGCGATGTTGGAAATGGGAACGTCGGCGGAAAAGCCGGAGATGATGGGAAGCTCCTTCTTTACCCTGCCGCGCAGGAAAGCAATCTTGTTCCTGACCGTGTTTTTGTTCCTGTTGAAGGCGTTGAGGCGCTTGGCAGGCCCGCCCGAAGGCTCGCCTGAATCGAAGGTGACGATGAGCCTGACCGTGCCGTCCGGGTTCAGGTAGCCCTCGCCAGCCAGCTCACTGGCGCTCTTGCCGAGAAGCTCTTTCAGCCTGTCCTGCGGGGCTTGCGGCTGGGGCACGGGACGGGAAATGTTGATTGTGCGGATCGAGGCGCTCGCCAGAATAGCGTCGAGCTGCGCGAGCGAAAGCACTGTGCCGTTCGGAAGAGTGAGTGGCAGCGAGAAGGCTGGCGCGGGGCGCGTTGTGTTTATTCTCGCCGCGATAAAACCGAGAAAGCGCGGTGGTGTTTTTTCAGGATAGGGCTCTTGCAGCACGAGGGGTGCGCTCTCCCACCTAGCGTGATTAGGGGGAACTGCGGCCGGAGACAAGGAGGTGACGGAAAAGTTTCCGCTGGGGGGATTGGGCAGTTGGAAGAGAGCCGCGCTCGCGGACGGCTTTGACTGCAAGGATGGAAGCGAAACGCAGCCGAAGAAAATGACGGTCAGAGCTAAAACACAAAATAACGATTGGGGTCGCATGTGCTCAAGCATGGGAAAACCCTATTTAAATATGTATGAGTTAAGCAACGCATGCGTACTCTCGCAGCGCTCGCGCTGGCCGTTCTGCTGCTCCTGCTGGGATGCGCGCAGCCCCAGCCGCCTGCCGCGCCGAACGCCACGAAGCCGAACATCACGGTGAGTGTCGCACCGCCAACGCCGCCGCCCGCAAACGTCACGCCTCCCCCGACCGGGTGCGAGGCTGAGGCTGGGCTGGCCGCGAGGGACGCGTGCTGGCTGGCGAAGGCGAGGGAAGGAGACTGGGGGGCGTGCGCCAGCATCACGGCAACAGCAGTGCGTGATGAGTGCGCGTTTGAGAGAGCGCGGGCGCTAAACGAGAGCGCCGGTTGTGCTGGCATCACGAACGCCAGCCTGAAGGTTGAATGCGAGCGGTATTTTGCGGTTCTTGCATGCGAGAGAGAGGCGGATGAAAACAAGAGGAGGGCATGTGTGGCTATCGCGGAAAACAACGCGGGGCTGTGCGTGGGTGATGCCGACTATGTGTTTGCGTTCGCAAAGGGCACGGGAAACGCGAGCGGCTGCGGCGGCCTGCCCGAGGCTTTCCTGAGGAAGGCTTGCGAGGGAGTTGCGCTGGCCAACGCCAGCGTGTGCGGCGAGCTGACCATGTCGATACAGCGAGATGGCTGCTTTGAGAGAGTCGCAGTCGAGCTGAACAGGTGGGATGTGTGCAACCTGGTGGCGAGCGATACTTACAGGGACTCGTGCCTGCAAAAGCTCGCGCTCGCGAACAAGGACAGCACGCTGTGCTCGGCCTCGAGCAACACCATAGTCGCGGACGCCTGCTACAACGCGGTCGCGCTGGCGGCAAAGAGCCCGGAGGCGTGCGCGGCCATGAGCACCGACCTCAAGGGGAAGAGCCCGACGCGCGACATCTGCTTCTTCAACGTGGCCAAGCTTCTCAGTGATCCGAGCGTGTGCGGCAGTGTAGTGGACGACTATTACAGAAGCTGGTTCTGCTACTCCACGCTCATTGAAAGCGGGGGTTATGCGCTGCACCCGAGCCACTGCGGGAACATAATGGACAGGGACTCGATTTGGAGGGACAGGTGCTACTACAGGGTGGTCAAGGCGCAGGGCGGGGACAAGAGCCTGTGCGCGGGGATACTGGACAAGAACGTGAGGAGAAACTGCGAGGAAGCTTGACGCTAACCGCCTTTCCTAGCCTGCCCCCCCGCCTTCGGCTTCTTCCGGCTTTGCTTTCTTCCTTTTTCCTTCCTTTTCCTTCTGTTCTTCCTCACCGCCTTCTGCGGGCGCGGCTTTGGCGCCCTCAGCCTCGGCCATGAGCTCGGGCTGTGGAACGTGCGCCTCGGCGGCGGGCGCGCCCTCGGCCTCTTCCCCCTCGAACTTCTCCAGCGGAGTGGTGAATTCCGCGTCGCTTGCTATGACG
The DNA here is from genome assembly GCA_038870455.1 of Candidatus Micrarchaeia archaeon. GTDB lineage: Archaea > Micrarchaeota > Micrarchaeia > Burarchaeales > JACRGF01 > JAWAFC01. The sequence continues at coordinate 4,889 of JAWCPB010000039.1, read as the reverse complement.
CCGCGCGCTTTCAGCGTCTCGCGCGCGAGCAGGTAGAAGATGAGCGCGAGGCTCTTCCGCCCCTTGTTGTTGCACGGAATGATCCAGTCGACGAATTTGGTGTTGTTGTCGGTGTCGCACAAGGCAATGATGGGAATGCCCATGACCGCGGCCTCGCGCACGGCCTGCCGCTCTCCCTTCGGGTCGCAGACTATGACGAGCTTGGGCTCGGTGAAGTCGCTTCTCGCAGGGTTGGTGAAAACGCCTGGAACAAAGCGGCCGGCGATGACTCTGCAGCCGGTGAGCGAGGCGAAGACGGCGGCGGCGCTCGCGGCATAGGCGCGCGAGGCGACCACGAGCGTGCCGGCCGGGTCGAAGCGCGCTGCGAACCGCGCGGCATAGCGGATGCGCTCGTCAATCTTCTTGAGATCGAGCACGAAAAGGCGGTCCTGCCGCGCCTTGTAGATGAAAGGCCTCATGTCGCTCGTCTTCAATTTCGTGCCGATGTGAATGCCCGCCTCGAGGTACTTCTCCTGAGGCACGAGGAATTCTCCGGTTGTCACTGCATCACTCCTCCGTTCCATTCTTTATCAACCGAAATGGGGCCGCCGAGATGCTCACAAAGAAGGGAAACTCCCTTCGTCTGTTTTGAACTCGGGTCGCCGGCATTCAGGAACCCTTTTCCGTCAACGCTTTTCCGAAGCGTCGGAAAAGGGTTGGCGCCGAAGGCGCTCTCTTTTTCCGTCAACGCTTTTCCGAAGCGTCGGAAAAGGGTTGGCGCCGAAGGCGCTCTCTTTTTCCGTCAACGCTTTTCCGAAGCGTCGGAAAAGGGTTGCCCCAAGCCGGAAGCATTCTGGCCCTTTTTTGTCAACGCTTTTGCGAGCGAAGCGAGCAAAAGGTTGTTGCCAGGCTAGCACACGGCCCCTATAACTTTCCGTACTTCAGTATATCATCAGCCACATCAACGTGGCCGAGGAACATCCTGCGGCAGCAGTAGCGCTTGAAGCCCAGGGAATCGAGGACCTTGCCGGGCTCGGCGCCCGCGCGCACCTTCTCCTGGTACTCCTCGAACTTGTGCGCGACGAGCGCGCCGCACGTGAAGCACCTTATCGGAAAGAACACCATGCCAATCGCCTCATCTGTAAGACTTTTGGAAGCGCGCGCGCGCCTTTGGCCCCTTGTACTTCTTGGGCTCGACCCTCCGCGAGTCTTCCTTGAGAAGGAACCTATCGCGCTCGAGAAAGCGAGCGCGCAGGGAGGCGTCGCCTGTGAATTCGCTTATGCCGCGCGCGAGCGCGAGCCGGACGGCCTCGGCCTGGCCCATCACGCCGCCGCCGTGCACGCTCACATCGATGTCTAGGTCCTGGGCCGCCGGGCCGGCGAGCGCAAGCGGCTCGCGCACGATGTCCCTGAGGTAGGGGTGCGTGTAGGCGTCGAGGCTCAAGCGATTTATCCTCACGATGCCCTTGCCCTCGCGCACGACCGCGCGCGCAACGCTCTCCTTTCTCTTTCCCCGCACGATGACAATCTTTTCCTTCTTCTTTTTCTCCTTGGCAACGCCGGCAGCGCCCTTCTCTATTTTCTTGATTTTCTTCGCCATGCGAATCATCCCGCGTAGCCGAGCCTGCGGCAGAGCTCGGCGATTGAAGTGAAGCGGCCCCTCAGCTTTCCGGCCGCGGCACGCTCGTCGAGAGGCTTCTGAGCCGAGAAGGCGAGCTCGGGCGGCGCGCCCCTGACCACGCGCAGGAGCCTGAACGCGCTCCGGCCCCTCACCGACTTGAAGGGAAGCATGCCCCTTACGACGCGCCTGACCAGCAGTTCCGGCTTGCGCGGCCAGTGAGGAGAGTGTTCAGGGTTCGCCTTGTCCTTGGCCCATCTCCTCTTCTGGTATTTTTCGGCAACCGATTTCGGGTCGCCCGAGACGATGAGGCGCTCGGCGTTGATGATGGTCACGCTCTCCCCGCCCAGCAGGCGCTTGGCCACGCTGGCGGCGAGCCTTCCCAGCACGATGCCGTTTCCGTCGATGACGACCATGCCAATCAACTCAGCAACTTGAGGCCGGTGCCCTTCGGGTGGGACGACGCGGCCTCGCGGAGTGTGAGAATTTTTCCTCCAGCATTTTTTATTTTTTCCCTCGCGCTCTTTGCGAAAGACAGCGCGGCGACGGTGAGAGAGTGGGAGAGCGAGCCGCTGCCGAGGATTTTTCCCGGAATCACCACTATGTCGCCCGCCCGCGTGAGGCGGCCGAGCTTCCCCACATTCACCTCGACGCGCGCCCGCCTGGGCCTGGCTATCTCGGCGGCGATCCTGCGCCACAAGCCGCTCGCGTTCTTTCTCGAAGTCTTTTCCAGGAAGACCACGAGCTCCATCGTTTCCTTGTTTTCAGGACCTCTTCGCATCATCCCACCAATCAAGTGCGGGGGAAGGGATTTGAACCCTCGCAGCCACTAAAGGCACAGGAGCCCCACACCCTTTTCCGTGAACGCTTTTTCGGAGCGCCGGAAAAGGGTTCCTCAGTCCTGCTCATTTGACCTGGCTCTGACACCCCCGCATCAGAACCAATCGATGACTTCCGTTTCTCCTCTCACCTCTTCATTCTGCGAGGGCCTCAAGCAACTCCTCGCATTTTCCCAGCAGCATCGCGACCGATTTTTCCACGAGCTTGGGGGCAGGAACCTGCCCAAACGATTCTATGCGGAAGTGGAAGGCTTCCTTCTTCCTGTCGAACGAGTACGCCGCGATGCCTGCCTGGAACTTGGCGTGCTCGCTGCCCGAGCCCAGCCGCGCCCGCGCCTCGAGCCTGAGCCGCTGGCCTGCCAGGAGCTTGAGCAGGGGAATCCTGTCGCTCACGGGCGCGACGCCCTTCTCCGAGCTCTTGAGGTCCTTGGAGAAAACCGTGCAGGGCCCTTCGGCGTCGAGCGTGAACAGCACGAGGTCGCCCTCCTTCGCCTCAGACGGCGTCGTGAGGGGAACGAGGCCGATGCGGCTGGCGATGTACTCGTCGAAAAGTGAGGAGGAGTTTTCGTAGAAGGTCACTGAGTCAATCGCGTACACGGGAACGCGCGCCATGGCGGTCCTCCTCAGCGCGTTGGCGAAGGAAAAAGAAGCGTCGGACAACTCAAACTCGACTTCGGACGCGTCCGATTTTTTTACGGTGAGCTTCATCACACTCTCCTCCCCCTCCGGCCGCCCGGCCTCTTGGTCGAGTCGGTCGGGATGGGCGTGACGTCCTCTATTTTTTCTATGCGCAGGCCCGAGCGCGCGAGCGCGCGCACGACAGCCTGCGCGCCAGCGCCGGGCGTCTTGGCGCCGTGCCCGCCGGGCGCGCGGATGCGGATGTGGAGGTGGGTGATGCCGCGCAGCTTGGCGAGATCGGCCGCCTTGAAGGCAGCCTGCATGGCCGCGTACGGCGAGCCCTCTTCGCGGTCGCTTTTGACAATCATTCCGCCGCTGGCCTTTGCGATCGTCTCGGCACCGCTCATGTCAGTCAAGGTGATGATCGTGTCGTTCTTGCTGCTGTAGATGTGGGCGACCGCAACGCGCTTCGGGCCTCGTGCCGGCAGGGAAGCTCTTGCTGCGGCCTCCGGAGGCTTTTTCGCCTCGGCCTGCGCGGCGGGCTTTGCCACGGCCTCGGCCTGCGCGGCCGGCGCCTCACCCTCTTGCGTTTTTGCTTCTTCAGCCATAAAATCACCCGGCCTTGGCCTCCTGCGTTCCCGGCGAACGGGCCTCCTTTCGCTCTTGCGAGGCGGCCTGCAGGCCGAGGTTAATGGGCTTGTAGTAGGAAATGGATTCCTCCTCGCCCGCCGGAACGAGGTAGGAGGGCGCGGAAACGCGCCGCCCGCCCACGGAAATCAGCCCGTGAACGATGAGCTGCCTCGCCTGCTTCATGCTTCGCGCGAGGCCTTTCTTGAAAACTCTGGTCTCGAGCCTCCTCTCGAGGATGTCGCGGATGCCGAGCGAGAGAAGCCCTTCGAGGGAAGTGTCTTCCTTGGCGAAGCCGTAGCGCCTGACTTTGTCGAGAAGCTCTTTCGACTTGACCCTGCCCTGCTCGCCGAGCGACAGGAGTGCGCGCGCTTCCCTGCGGATGCGCTTGAGCTCCTGCTTGACGACCCACAGCTCGCGCATGCTGCGCAGGCCGTATTCTTCGAGAAGTTTCTGTTCTTCCTGAATGCGCTGGGCATCCCACAGCTTTTTGGGAGCCTCGTATTTTTTCTTCAGCCTCCTCGGGTCGCCCATTCAGATCACTTCTTCCCCTCTTTCTTTTCCTCCTTCTTGGCCGCCGGAGGCGCGGCGGCCTGGGCTGCGCCGGCCGGGGCGGCCGCGGCTGCCTTGGCGGCGAGGACGGCCTTGCGCAGCACTCCGACAGTCATGCCGGTCCTGCCCGTGCTGCGCGTGTGCTGGCCCCTGACCTTCTGGCCGTAAGCATGCCTGTAGCCGCGCCACGTGTTGAGGTTTTTGTCGCGCTCGATGTCCTGCTTTACAGAGAAAGTCAAATCCGTGCCGATGAGGTGTAAGTGCGAGCCGGACTCAAAGTCCTTCTGCCTGTTCACCATGTAGCCCGGAACGCCGTACTTGGTGGGGTGGGATATGATTTCCTCAATGCGCTCGACCTGCTCGTCAGAAAGCTCTCCGACGAGAGTGGTTTCCGGGATGCGGAGCTCGCTCAAGGCGATTTCGGAAAGAATCCTTGAAAGACGCTCTCCCACTCCCTTCACTCTCGCGAGTGCGCGCGGAAGCGGGAGCTCGCCCTTTAGGTCCCTGCCCGCGACGCGGACGATTCCGCGAATCTCTTTTCCCTTGTGCTTGGAAGGCGCCGGAGCCGGCGCGGCCGCTGGCGCGCCCGGCTTTTTTTCAGCCGGCCTTCCGACAGGCTTTTGTGGAGGCTTTGCCTCCGGTTTTTCAGCCAACAA
>JAWCPB010000038.1:0-8480 GCA_038870455.1 Candidatus Micrarchaeia archaeon | reverse complement strand
CGCGGCTGCAAAGTCGCCTCTCTCCCTCGCAGCGTGAAACCTCCGCTCGGCCTCTTCCTTCGCTTCCCTTCTTTCCTCTATTGTCACGCGCTTGAGGTGAGGCGGCGGCCCGTCAAACACGAAAACAGGCTTTACTCCAGCAGCGATGAGGCGCGCGTTCCTGTAAAACAAGCCGGACAGGTGAGACGTAATCCTGCCCTTGGCGTCCATGAGCGGCGTGCCGTCCTTCTGGCGTATTATGGAGAGAAACTGGTAAATCGTGTTGTGCGCGTCTATGGCTATGCTTCTTCCCGAAAGCGCTTCAAAGGAAATCTCGCGCCTCGTCGCGAGCCCCCCGAGATCGACGCCCATGCCAGCACCTATTTTTTCTTCCTTTTCACTACGACCAGGTCGCCGAGCGTGACCCCCTTCCCACCCTCTTTCCTTGCCCCGGGCGCCCGGTCTTCCTGCGTTTCCTCGAGCAAAATTATTCCCAGCTCTTTTTCGAGTTTTCTCGCGGCTGCCTCGCTTGGCAGCGTCACCCCCCTCTCTATCCTGTCCAAGTACGAGGCTTTTTCAGCGATTCTCTCCGCAACGACCTCCAGGGAAAGGTGTGCTCTCTCCCTCGCTTTTCTTATTCTCTCCGCGTAATCCGCGGCAACCTCCACCTCGCGCGCTGGCTTGGGCGCGCTCTTCGCAGGCGCGGGCTGGGCCCGCAGCTCTGCGACGAGTTTTCCCCCACTGCCGCATTCCCGGCACACCCTCAGCTTCGCTCCTTCGATGAGCGCAACCGCGACCGCCTCGCGCTCGCCGCACACTTCGCACTCGGCCATTCGGCTCCCGCTTAATAATGTAAAAGGTGTTTTATTAATTTGGATGCCTAACAGCTGCGGATAAAATGAGGAAAAGCGCTCTCGGCCTCATCGCCGCCTTGCTCTCGGCTTTTCTTTTCTACCAGATTCTCGTCTTGCAGCTCAGTGGGACTGTAAAGTTTTTCGCGGCCCTGCTCGTGCTCGGCGCAAGCGGGCTCGCGCTGCAGAGGCTCTACGGGCTTGAGGGCGAGTGGGGGCTCCTGCTCGTCCGCGGGAAGAGGGGGCTCGAGCTCATCGACAGGCTCGCCAGGCGCAGCCCGCGCGCCTGGAACGTCCTTTCGGACGTCGGCCTCGTGTTCGGCTACGGCGCGAGCGCAAAAATTCTTTTCAAGCATGTTTCCTGGAAAACGCTTGCCGGCTCGCTCGTGCTTCTTTTCGTCTCAGCACTATTTGTCCTCCCGTCGGTTCTCCCAATCGCCTTCAGCGTCATCGCCTTTCCCGTGAGCTTCGGTCAGGTGACCAGGGGCGCTGGAGGGGATGGCTTTTTCATTTTCCTCATCCTGCTCGTGGTCCTCGCGGGCGGCTTCGCCGCCGCAACCACGTTGGGCCTGGTTGCGAACGCCGGCGTCATAATCTGGAGTGTGGCGCGCTCTTTCTTAGGCGAGACCGGCGCGCTCGCGCGGGCTTCTCCGGGCGCGAGCTTCATCATCCCGGGCGTCAACCTGCCCCTCATCGAAGGCCTTCTTGCCCTCGCCATCCTGCTCGTCGTCCATGAAGTCGCCCACGGCATTCTCGCTCGCGTGGCGCGCATTCGGCTAGACAGCGCCGGCCTCGTGTTCTACGGCATCCTTCCCATAGGCGCGTTCATCGACCCGAACGAGAAGCAGCTTCAAAAAGAGAACCCGCAGAAGCAGTCGAGGGTTCTCGTGGCCGGAAGCGCCGCGAATTTTTTTGTTTCGCTTGTTTTCTTTGTCTTGGTGATCGCTTTCCTTTACGCGAGCGAGGGCGCTTACGACAACGGCAAAATAGTCGTAGCGCGCGTGTATGCAAAGAACACGAGCCTGGCTGAAGGAATGTGGCTCAAGGCCATCAACGGAACGCCGGTGACCGGCCTCGATGGCTATGCCCAGCTGAGAAAGGGCATCGGTCCCAACCAGACCCTGCTCATCGAAACGGACAAGGGAACTTTCGTCGAGCGCACCAACGAGCAGGGAAGCATCGGCGTGCTGCTCATGCGCGCTGTGAAGCCAGGCTGGGAGTGGGTCGGCTTCGCCTACAACCTGCTCGCGCTCGTCTTCGTGCTCAACTTCCTCATCGGCAGCGTCAACCTTCTTCCGGTGCCGATGTTCGACGGCTATCGCCTGGCCGAGCTCGCGCTCAGGAACAAGCTGCTCGCCCAGGCCCTCGGCGCGGTGGTGGTGCTCTCGTTCCTGCTCAACTTCATGCCCTGGTTCTGGCAGTAAAATCAGACCGCACCAGGCTTTCTTCCCACAATGTACGGGCTGTGAATTCCCGTGAATATGGCGATGGCCTCGACTTTCTGCTCGAACTCCGGGTCGAGGCGCGCGCCCCATATCACATTTGCGTTGGGATCGACTTGCTCGGTGAGCGCCTCGCCAATCTGGTTCGCCTCGCCGAGGGTCAGGTCGGGTCCGCCCGTCAGGTGCAGGAGCACTCCGCTCGCGCCCGAGTAATCCACTTCAAGAAGACGGTGGTGCATCGTGTTGGCGACGACTTCGCTCGCGCGGTTCGGCCCCTTGGCCTCGCCCACCGCGATCATGCTCACTCCGCCCCCCTGCATGACCGCCCGCACATCAGCAAAATCCAGGTTGATGAGGCTCGGCGTGGAGATTGTCTCTGAAATTCCCCTCACAGCTCTGGATGTCACCTCGTCGGCGATGTTGAAGGCCTGGTCGATGGGCAGGTTGGGAACGAAGTCCAGCAGGCGGTTGTTGTCGATGACAACAATCGTGTCCGCGCTTTGCCTCAGCGCCTCAATCCCGTCCGCGGCTTTCTGCAGCCTCGCACGCTCGAGCACAAACGGATAGGTGACGATCGCCACCACTATGGCCCCCTGTTTTTTCGCAATCTCAGCGATGACGGGCGCCGAGCCCGTTCCCGTTCCTCCTCCCATGCCGGCCGCGATGAACAGGAGGTCCGTGTCCCTCAAAACACTCTCGAGCTCAGGCCTGCTCGCCTCGGCTGCCTTACGCGCGATGTCCGGATAGCCTCCCGCCCCGAGCCCTTTCGTCACGCTCGCCCCGATGAGCACGCGCTTGCATTTCTCGTGCATCATTGTGAGGTGCTTGCTGTCGGTGTTTATCGCAAGCAGCTCGGCCCCCCTTATGCCGGCTCTGGCCAGCCTGTTCACCGTGTTGCAGCCCGCCCCTCCCACGCCCGCGACGACTATTTTCGGGGAAAGCTCTTGGCTCTGCACGCGCCCTCCCCCCAGCGCGCTTTCCACCAGCGACTCCATGCCCCACCCTTGCGCCGAGCTAGTATAAAAACATGTTCCCGCGCCGGTGGTGTTAAGTTAGTTGGCATGGCGCGCCGCGGCTCTCGCGTTCTTCCGCACGCTCCGAGGTCGCGCTCGCGCGCGACCGACCCCGTTCGAACTCGGTCGCCGTCAATCGACAGCGCCACCCCCACCTATTTTAACACTACCTCCCGCGCCGAGAGAGCACTAGCACTTAACGCGCTGCCGAGCCAGCCTCTGCAAATCTTTGCGCATCACAACAAGCAGCTTCAGCTCCCCTTTTATACCTTGCCAGCTCGCCTGCCACATGTTCAGCCTATTCGTGCCCGGCACATACGGCGAGTAACGGTAGCGTTTGAGGAAGATGTTGAGCATATCGCGATCTGGCTTGAAATCTTCACTCACCAGCTCACAAGCAACCCACAGGGCAGCAGCATAGCGCTCTAGGGAATAACCCGGTAGGGCAGGCTCCTTCATCACCATCTCTACAACTTCTTCGCGCGTCAACCCAACACAATTAGCAACCATCATCAATTCTCTCATAGCACGCTTATGATCGCCGCTAATAAACGGCGGATATTTGAGAACAATCTCCTTTATCCTCTCCTCTCCCACCCCATAAATTCTCGCCCTCTCCTTTATTCTAGTCTCATGATCGTAGCCAACAAACGGCGAATACCCCACGATAATTTCCCTAATGTTTTCCTCGCTTGTGTTGTAAAGCTTCGCAAGCTCGGAGATCCGCTGGCGGATCTCCTCCGCATTCAGTGTCTTCCAGTGAGGCGCATCAGCCTCAGCAAGCTTTTTAGCCTGCTCTGGAGTAAAACCCGCAGCAATCAGCTCATCGATGTACGCCATAAGACATGGTGTTCTGGTATTTAAACTTAAGGCGTGTTGGAAAATTGCAATTAGTGCGCCATGCCTCTCACCACGTACCTTCCTCTCTTCTCAACTTCCCGCATGCGCGCCAGCGCCGCATTGGCCTTTTCGCTCGCACGCGCATAACCTCGCAGAAAAGCACGAAACAGCTTTTCGTCAGCGAGCCCTTTCTTCATGAGCAGCAGGTCAACCGCCTTGTCCTCGAGCTTGTTGGAGAATCCGCCAAGCCCGAAGTCTATTACCGTAACGCCCTTCCCATCGACCACTATGTTCGCCGGGGTGAAGTCGCCGTGAATGATGCCGTTCGCATGGAGCCTCGCGAGCGCGCGGCCGGCAGCCTCCAGCACCCCGCGCGCTCTCCGCGCGCCCAGCCCCGGCAGCGCATCGCGCAAGAGCCTGCCCTTCACGACGCTCATCCAGATCTCGTAATCGCCCAGGTGGCGGACAATCGGCGCGCTCACGCCCGCCAGCTTTGCTCTGTGAAGCAGGAGCGCCTCCCCCCTCGTCCTCGCCCGCCTCAGCGGAATGTCTATCTCAGGAATGCGGTAGGCCTTCTGCACCCTCCTCTTGACCACAACATTTTCGCCGAAAAGCCTGGCGGCATAAACCTCCGCCTCAGCGCCCCATGCGATGAGTTTTCCCTCCATTGCTTCACCACAACTCAACTTCATCAGCTCTGAACCTCTGCCTTGCTCCAATCTCGCCGAACCCCTCGTGCATTCCATGTTGGTGCATCAACAGCCCCGTGTATGCAATCATCGCGCCATTGTCGGCATTGAACTCGTTTGGGGGTGAGCCGACGCGCGCGCCGTGCGGCCCCGCCATTTTTCCAATCATCCGCCTGAACCTCCTGTTCTGGGCGACTCCGCCGCACACGAGCACCTCTTTTTTCCTCGTGAGCGCGAGCGCCCTCTCGGTGACCTCGGCGAGCATGCTGAAGGCCGTCTCCTGCAGCGAGAAGCACACATCGCGTTTATCCTGTTTTGCGAGCGTTTTCACAGCCTCGGTGAGCAGGCCCGTGAAGCTGAGGTGCATGCCTTTCACCACATAGGGAAGTGGAACATATCTTCCCCCCTCAGCCATCTTTTCCACAGCGCTTCCGTGCGCCCATTCCAGCTTCAGGCTTCTCGCGAACGAGTCGAAAAGGTTTCCCACCCCAATGTCCAGCGTTTCGCCAATCACGCGGTATCCCCTGCCTTCCTTTACTATGACCTGCGTGTTTCCGCCGCTCACATAAAGGACCAGGGGGTCCCTGAAGCGCGTGAAGAGCTTTCCTATCTCGATGTGCGCTATGCAGTGGTTCACCCCCACAACAGGCGCGCCCAGCGACAGGGAGAGCGCCCGGGCGGCAACGCTCGCCACCCTAAGAGGCGCACCCAGCCCAGGGCCTTTCGCATAGGCGATGAGGCCGATGTCGCCGGCGCTCACGCCCGCCCTCTTCAGAGCGCTTTCCAGCGTTTCACGAAACTTTTCCGCGTGATGCTCCGCGGCCTTCCTGGGGTGAATGCCTTCCCCCACGGGCTTGTAAAGCGCAACCTGGTTCGCCAGCACGCGTTTTTCTTTCACCACCCCTACGCCGAGCGTGTGGGCCGTGCTCTCTATGCCGAGGCAGATCATGCGGCTCCCCCCGCGTAAAGAAACACCGCGACCGCAATCGCGTTGAGCGCGAAGTGCGCGAGCACCGGCGCGACGAGCGAGCGCGTGCGCAGGAAGGTTAGCGCAAAGACGTAACCGAGGATCAGCGCGCCAACCATCTCAACCACGCTCCCATAGCCGGCGTGCGCGAGCGCAAAAGCCAGTGCGCTCAAGCCCGCACCGAGCTTCTTGGCCAGAAAGCCCCTGAAAAAAATTTCTTCGGAAAACGGGCTGAAGAAAACCGCCACGAAAAGCACGAGCGCGTGCGCCCCCCTGATTTTCTGCACCACCCTGTACTGGTCGTTCGCCCCCAGCAGGGCAAAGAGCAGCCCGATGGCGAGAAGGATGAGGAAGACGAAGAAAACGAGCGCAATTCCCAGGACCACGTTCGGCAACAATTTCTTTCCATGCACCCCGAGTTCCGAAAGCGCTTGCTTCAGGCTCGTTTTCTCCTCCAGCTCGAGATAAAGCGGCGCCGCAAGCAGGAGAAGCGAGAGCGGGACCGAAGCGAAATACGTCCATCCAATTCCGAACGAAAGCGCGTAATACAGCAGCGCTCCCCCCGCGCTCGCGCGCACTCCCTCCAGCCCGGCGGCGATTCCTTGAAACAGCCCGTAAGCCGCGGCGAACAGGGCGAAGGGCGCCCACTCGCCGGGATTTCCCGCAAGCAGAAGCGGATAGGCCAGCGCGAACAGAACAGCCGCTTTCCAAACCCCTATTCTCCGCTGCAGGAAATCCCTGAAAACGACCTCGCACGTGAGGAGAACCAAGACCGTGCCATGCCCAAACAGCCTGCCAAGCGCGCCGACGTCCGCGAACCTCACGGTAAAGGCCGAGAGAAAAAACAAAACGCTTCCCGCGGCAACGGCTGCAAAAAAGGCCCTGGCCTTTCCGCTACTTCTTGGCTTCCATGTACCCGCATCTTCCGCATGAGAAACGGTTCTGATGCTCGGCAAGCCTCACACCGGCCCCGCACTTGGGGCAAGCTCTTTTCTTCCTGTAGGGCGCGATTTTTTTCTTCTCCGCCTCCTTCTTCGCTTCCTTTTCGGCCACTAACTCACCCTACTTCTTTTCGCCCGCTGGCGCGGGCTTTTCTTCCTTCGGCTTTTCCTTCTTTTCCTTCGGCTTTCCCTTTTCTCCCGCGTCTCTCGCGAGCCTGTACTTTCTCTCGGCCGTCGCTTCCTTCTCGCTTGCATAAACGTTCGCCGTTCCTGTGACCCCGCTCAGACCGAAAGCCTGCCTTACCCTCTCCACCACAATGAGTCCCGCATCGACGCCGAGCTTCTGCGCGAGCGCGGCTTTTATCATCTTGCGTGAAGGCGTCGCTCCCTTGAGCTTGATTTCAAACTCCACTTCCCTGCGGTTGAAGAGCGCGTTGTCTCTCTGGGAAGTTATTGTAGCCTCCACGCGCTTCACTCTCCGGCTATCCTCGTTATCGCCCGTCTTCCCATGGCCTGCAGGTAATCCACTTCCCTCCCAGCGGCCGCGTTCGCCCTGAACTCCTCGGGCACGGATATCTCGAACACCTCAAACGACTCCGAGTCCATGACCTGCGCGGTCTCACCGCTCACCGAGACTATCTGGCCTCTCCTTCTCTCTATGACCGGAATCTCGCAGTCCGCGTCCGAAGGCTTGAGCAGCGTGTGCTTGCTACCATCGAACACGCCGATGCCGGTCACGCGCATCTTAGCCGCGCCGTGCTTTCCGGGCGCGCTGCTCTCTATGCCGACTATCTTGCACGGAACGTCATCTATCATCACGAATTTCCCCACCTTGAGGTCTTTCATGCTCCCGAAAGTCTTGTCAGCCAAAAAAGGCACCTCAGAATCATATGCCGGCAATAATTTTTAAATACTTTTAAGGATGCAAAAACAACATGCGCCTTCTTCTCGTGCGCCACGGTGAGACCGACCACAACCGCCTTGGCGTAATGCAGGGACAAATGCAGACCCGCCTCTCCGAAGCCGGCCGCCGCCAGGCACAGATTCTTGCAGATGTTCTCAGCAGGGAAAAAATCGACGCAATCTATTCCTCCACTCTCTTGCGCGCCATCGAGACGGCCGAAGCCATCGCCGCCCGCCATCCGCACCTCAAAGTCCAAACCGCCCCGGAGCTGAACGAGCGCTGCTACGGCGTGCTCGAGGGCATGCCGATCGCCGAAATGCGGCGGCGCTGGCCCGATGAATTCGAGGAGGGGCTGGAGTGGGAAATCTTCTCGCGGCCCGAGAAGGGTGAGCACTACTGGGACGTGCAGAACCGCGCCGTGCCTTTCATCCTCAGCCTCGCGAGGAAGCACTCCAATCAAACAATCGTCGTCGTGTCCCACGGCGACACTAACCGCGTCATTCTCGCCTCGCTGCTCGGGCTGAAGGGCGCCGACAAGTACACGGTAAAGCAGTCCAACATCTGCATCAACGAGATTCTCTTTGAGGGAGACCAAATCCGCGTGCGCCGCATGAACGACACCTCCCACCTCCAGCATGCGCTCGAGGTCCAGCTGAAGAAGGGAGAGCAGAAATAAAGCGCCCTCACGGGGATTTGAACCCCGACCCCAGGCTTTCTCCATCAGAACCAATCGACGACTCGTCGGCTTCGCCTCCTCGTCGAATCGTTGGTTCCGATACCTCCGAACCGCGGGAACCTACGGTTCCCCCAGTTCCAGGTTCCTCCTGACCCCTCCCTTTTCCGTCAACGCTTTT
>JAWCPB010000037.1:0-8659 GCA_038870455.1 Candidatus Micrarchaeia archaeon | reverse complement strand
AAGCTGGCCGCCCAGGCATATCCCGAGGATAGGGATTCGTTTCTCTAATGATCGTTGGATGAGGCGGATTTCATCCCTGAGGAAGGGATGCTTATCTTCCTCGTAAACGCTCATGGGGCCTCCGAGGAGGACGAGGAAATCGAAACCTGTGGCGGGGAGCTTTTCCCTGAAAGCTGAAACTATGGAGCAGGCAAAACCTTTCTTCTCCAGCCACTTCCCCAGCAGTCCGGGACCTTCGCATTCCGCGTTCTTTACAATCAGCACGCGCATGCATATCTCGAAAAAAAAGAACTTTATAAAAGCTAGTCATCCTTGCTTCTGAGCCGGCGCCTCCAAGCAATCTCCCTCTACCTTCTGCGATGGGAGGCACGAAAAGAAATGCATGCTGTGATGCAGGATGGGCTTGGCTGGGGTGTGCTCGCTTCCAAACTTTCATCTTTCATAGCCTGCGGGAGCATCACTCGAGTTTTGACAAGACCCGCCTGCCGATTTCTTTAACGAATTCACCAGCTGCCTTGTCACCGCTTGAAGTAACGTGAATGAGATATTTGTTCTTGCAAATCCAAAGATGATAGTAATAAACGCCAGGTGGATTATAGCCCGCTCCGTAATCGTCTTCGCTGTTAACGCGAAACTTGCTCCTGTCCCCTAAATCGTTTTCGCTCAAAAGTCCCTTGGCGCCAAACAAGTGCGAAGATTCGTATTGGTACGCGTTGTTCAGCTCTTCAAAGCTTGCAAAACTCTTTAATTCAAGCACAACACGAGTGTTGTTCAAGCTGTTAATGGTGTAGTTGCAAATGGTGTGCTGCGTCACTGGTGAATAAGCACTTGCTTGGTATTCTTCTGTCTGGCAATCGCCGTCTCTCGCCATTCCGAGCTGCTGAAGGTCTTGCTCTCCGAGAACAGGCTCTTGGATTTTAACCTCGCGCTGCTGCGACGAGCATCCGGAAAAAAGCAGAAAGAAAACCAAAAAAGCTATTGCGGGCTTCAACGACAATCAACCCCGAAAATTTGAGAATTAATTAAATATATAAGCAATGAAGTTTTGATCATGCGCAGCGCTTTGCTTCTATTAGCAATTTTTCTAACCGGATGCACGGTGTATAATCCTCCTAAGTATGTCTGCGCCTGTCTGGCTACTTGTTATGAGAGCGGGGTATATGAGGGAGAGAGATGGGAAACGACGAGAGATGTTGTGCACAGCGCAGCCATTGGAGGGGGTACACCTGAAGAGACGAGGAATAATTGTTTGAATGCGGCGAGGAAAGCTTGCCCCGATGGTGAAATAATTAACTTCACTTGCTCTCCAATGACCGGGGGAGAATGGAGCAAGATGACTGAAAAAAGACATCGGCCCTAAACACTTGCTTCTTTAGAATAAAGAGTTTGGGAGGCTCGGAAGCTACTCCGTTGGATCATCGCCTCGCGGCTAATCCTCTGGGACGGTGTCGTCATCGCCGTTAATATTATGCGTTGCGGCTTTAAAAAATAGGGTATCGGAAGAGACCTGCGACCAAAAACGCTGATGGAAGCTTTCAAATCCACGGGCCGAGAAAGTCGAGCAGAAGGTGAGCGACGTAGCCGCCGAAGGCAAAAAGGCCCACCAGAAAGGAAAGGGAGATGGCGAGGCAAAAGGCTGCGAAAAGAAAGGCGGCGGTCAGGGTGTGCAGCGGCCCCCTGTGGCCTGGAATGAGATGGTCGATTATTTCAACGAGGATAAAGGGGAGGATGAGCGTGGCCGCGAGCGAAGCCAAGAAACAGACGGGGTCGGGCGAAGGGCAGAGGCGCGCGAGCGGGTTGCGGAAGTAGAAGGCGAGCGAGAGAGCGAGAAGGAAAAGCACGGTGGCGAAGAGGAGGCGGAGGCCTCGCCTGATGAAAGAGAATGGGGAGTCGATGTCCGGGAAAACAGAGGCGATGAGAAAGACGGAAGAGGCGAGAAGAAGTTCGTTCAGCGTGGGGCGGATGGAGAAGAAGGCGAGCGCATAGAATGGGATGAGAGTGAGGAAGCCGAAAACGATGTGTTCCCTGAAGCCCGTCCTCATCGCCTTCAGTTTGGCAGCGAGCTATTTAAAAGAAGGCAGAGAAGTTTTGCCGATGCTGTTCCGCGAGATGGCGAGGGCCTTTGAGAGAATCGAGGCCACCACGCTGCGGCTCGAGATCACGGCGATTCTCGCAGAGCTTTTCAAGAAAGCGAGCGCGGGCGAAATAGACAAGATGATTTACTTGAGCCAGGGGATGGTGGCGCCGCCCTTTGAAGGAATAGACATGGGGCTGGGCGAAAAGTTCGTAGAGCAGACAATCGCGCTCGCGAGCGGATATGCCGTGAGGGAAGTCGAAGCGCTTTACAGAAAGGAAGGGGATTTAGGAAAAGTCGCGGAAAAGCTGCTTGCGGAGAAAAAACAGGCCGCGCTCGCTAGGGAAGAGCTGACTGTCGAAAGAGTGCATGCGGGCCTGGTGAGGATAGCAAAGGCGAGCGGGGAGGGAAGCCAGGAGTTCAAGATAAAGGCGCTGGCCGAGCTCCTCAACAACGCGAGCCCGCTGGAAGCCAGGTATCTTGCGAGAATTCCCCTCGACCAGCTGAGGCTCGGAGTGAGGGATCCGACAATACTCGATGCGCTGTCCTACTGGGCCAAGGGAGACAAGAGCTTCAGGGAAGGCCTCGAGCGGGCGTACAACCTGTGCAGCGACCTTGGGATGGTGGCCAGAAAGCTGTTCGAAGAAGGTGAAAAGGGAATCGCGGAATTCCGGATGGCCGTGTTCAAGCCGGTCAGGCCCGCGCTCGCAGAGAGGCTGCCCACGGCGGAAGAGATTCTCGAGAGAATGGGGGTGGCGAGCGTGGAAGCGAAGTACGATGGATTCCGCATGCAAGTGCATAAGAGCGGGGGAAGGGTGGAGGTTTTTTCCAGGAAGCTGGAGAGGACGACGCACATGTTTCCGGAAATCGTGGAGGCTGTGAAGAAGCAGGTGAAGGCAAACGAGGCGATTTTCGAAGGGGAGGCGCTCGCGTTCAACGAGACCACGGGCGAGTACCTGCCGTTCCAGATGACCATACAGAGGAAGAGAAAGTACGGGGTGAGGGAGATGGCAGAGGCTTACCCGCTGAGGCTGTTCGCGTTTGATCTGCTGTATGCGGACGGAAGGGACTTGACGCGGGAGGCTTACGAGGCGAGGAGGAGGAAGCTGGAAAAGCTGATTGGAGAGGGAGAGACGATAAGGCTGGCCGAGGCCCTTGTAACGAGCGAGGCGAAAAAACTCGAGGAGTATTTCGAGGAGTGCGTGGCGAGGGGCTTAGAGGGAGTGATTGCAAAAGACCTGAGGGCGCCGTACGTCGCGGGCGCGAGAAAGTTCGCGTGGGTGAAGCTCAAGAGAAGCTACAGAGGAGAATTGAGCGATACGATTGACGTTGTGATAGTGGGGTATTACCTGGGAAGGGGAAGGAGGGCGAAGTTCGAGTTCGGAGGGATCCTGGGAGCGGTGTATGAGCCTGAGAGCGGTGCTTTCAAGACGGTGACGAGAGTGGGAAGCGGGTATTCTGAAGAGGAGCTGGAAAAACTGCGGGAGATGCTCGAGAAAACCGTCGTGAAGCAGAAGCCGGCGGGAGTGGACAGCCTTTACGAGCCGGACTATTGGGTGCGGCCTAAGTACGTGGTGAGCGTGAGGGCGGATGAGATAACGCGCTCGCCGCTTCACACGTGCGGCAAGACGGGCGAGGCGCCGGGCTACGCACTGCGCTTCCCCAGGATGGTCGAGCTGCGGGCGGACAAAGCGCCAGAGGACGCGACTACTGTGGAAGAAGTCGTGAGGATGTACGAGATGCAGAAGAGGAGGGCTGTCGAAGAGGCGGTTTAGGGAGAGAGGAAAGCGCTTTCGAGTTCTCGTAAGAAATGAGCGCGAGGGAAGCGAAAAAGAACAACACGACCGGTATGGTCAACAGCGCCCTCGCGGCCATGTCGTTCTCGGCGACCATGAGGGCGACGAAGAAAAAAGCGGCCGCGCTCGTGAGAATGTGCCACCTCGCAGGCAGGGAAAAGCCTCCCATGCCGAGGATGAGGTTGTTTTTGGATTAATGGAAAACGAATATACGTGCAATATGAATATAGAGAGGAAATGTTTTTATATAGTCTATTTACAAAATATAGAAATATGGACGATATGGAAAAATATATAGGTAAGCGAATGAGGTTCAAGAGGAGAGTGCAGCTTACAGGTTCAAGCACTTTCACTGTCTCCCTGCCGAAGGACTGGGCGGTGAAAAACAACATTCGGGCCGGGAGCGAGCTCTTTATAGACGAGGAGGGAGACGGAAGCCTCAGGTTAAGCGCGAAGGAAACGGGGGACTCCGGCGGAGAGGAAATCATTGACCTGCGCAGATACTCTTCCCACAGGGAGGTGCAACGCATTTTCCTGGCGGCTTACGTCTCAGGCTATTACACCGTGAGATTCAGGGGAACGGGCACGATTCCCAGCGAGCTGCGCAAAATCATCGTGGGTGAGGTGGATAGGCTCATCGGGCTCGAGGTCGTGGAGGAGAGCCCGAACGAGATAGTGGTGCAGGACTTTTTCTCGCAGAGGGAACTCTCCATCGAAAAGACGCTGAAGAGGGCGTACATGATCGCGAGCGGGATGCAGGAGGAAGCGATGAGGGCGCTCGCGAGCGGGGACCAGGAACTCGCCGAAAGCGTACGGAAGCGCGACGACGAGGTTGACAGGCTGCGCTTCCTTATCCTCAGGCAAGTCAGCCTGGCGCTCAAGAACTCGAGCCTGCTGAGGACGCTCGGGCTGAAGGCGACCGACTGCCTGGATTACGTGGCGGTTTCGAGGTGCGTTGAGGGAATTGCGGACAACGCAGCGAGAATAGCGGGGAACGTTAGGAAAGCAAAAAACGCGGCTGTAATTGCGCAGCTCGGCCAGGCGAGCGAAGAGGCGAGGAGGCTGCACGAGGCGGCATTCAAGGCGTTCTTTTCACGGAACCTCAGGGAAGCGAACCGCGTCATCGAAGCGGACCACGAACTCGAAGCGAGGCTGGGGGTGCTCGCCAAGAGAGTGCAGGGCGCGGAAGATGCATTCAGACTCGGCTCGGTGATGTTCAGCATTTTCAGGATATGCGACTATGGTGCGGAAATCGCGGAAATAGTCATGGACAGGGGGGAGGGCGCGCTCGGGGAAGGCAAAGCCCTGCGCGCGGATGGCGCAGGCTTTTATTAATAGGCTGAGAAAAAACAGCGTGGAAAGGAAAGAGCTTCTCAGGAAACCGGTGAAGGATTTCAAGGTAAGAAAGGGAATGAGCGTAGCAGAGCTCGTGGAGAGCTTCGGCGGGGCAGGGGGATTCACCGCCAGCCACCTCGCCAAAGCGGCGGGCATACTCCGCGACATGCTTGCAGACAAGGAATGCACGCGCTTTCTCTCCTTTCCGGCGTGTGTTGTTTCAACGGGAATGCGTGGGGTGCTCGCCCAAGCGGTCAAGGAATTCGATGCAGTCATAACGACTTGCGGAACGCTCGACCATGACTTGGCAAGAGCGTGGGGGGGAAAGTACTACGCTGGCGCGTTCGAGCTTGACGACTGGCGGCTGCATGGGATGAAGATAAACAGGCTTGGCAACGTGCTTGTTCCGAACGAGAGCTACGGCGAAACGCTCGAGAGAGGAATGGCGCCCGTGCTGAAAGAGCTGACGGGTCAAAAGAAAGAATGGGGAGGAAGGGAGTTGATTGGAGAGTTTGGAAGGCGCGTGAAAGACGAGAACTCCATACTACACCAGGCCGCGAAGCACAACGTACCAATTTATGTGCCGGGAATAACGGACGGGGCTTTCGGGACGAACCTGCTCATGTGGGCGCAGGACGGGAAGCTGAAGGTGGATGTGCTCAAGGACGAGAAAGAACTCAGCGACATCGTTTTCGACGCGAAGAAACTCGGGGCGCTCCTTCTCGGAGGGGGAATCAGCAAGCACCACGTCATCTGGTGGAGCCAGTTCAAGCGAGGGCTTGACTATGCCGTGTACGTGACAACCGCGAGCGAGTTCGACGGAAGCCTCAGCGGGGCGAGACTGCGCGAGGCAGTCTCCTGGGGGAAAGTCAAGGAAAAGGCGAGGTTCGTGACGGTTGATGGCGATGTCACGGTGCTGTTTCCGCTGCTGTGGGCTGCGGCGGGCGTGTAAAAAGGTTAATAATTATTAGCAAAGCAAATGCATGGCCATCAAACGCAGTGCTGTGGGGGTGTGGATGTGAAGATTGCTGACCTCAAGTCCGGAACCGGAAACGTGAATATCACGGCCGAAGTCATCGCAATAGAGGAGCCGAGGGAGGTCGTGACGAAATTCGGCAAGAAAACGAGAGTGGCGAACGCGACGATACGCGACGACTCTGGAGAGATAACGCTCACGCTGTGGGGAGACGACATCGAGCGGGTCGCGATAGGCGACAAGGTGCAGATAGAGAATGGGTGGGTCAGCGAGTTCAAGGGAACTCCGCAGCTCTCTGCCGGGAAATACGGGAAGCTCACTGTAGTGAAGTGAGGCGGGCGGAGGCTTTAAAGCCTCTCCTTCCGAAAACCCTTCCATGCTCCTGTCGGACACCGACATTCGACAGCTGCTTTCTGCGGGCGTCATAAAAGTCGAGCCGCTGCAAGACAACCAGATAGGACAAGCGAGCATAGACCTGACCCTAAGCGACGAGTTCTGGAGATTCTCGGAAAAAGCAAAAAAAGAAACGCAGGACCTGTCGGTCGTGGGGGCTGACCACGTTACCGAGAAGATAACCGCGCCGTTCATAGACCTCAGGCCGGGCGACCTGATCCTCGGGAAAACAGTGGAGAAGATAACGCTGCCGCCCAACATCATGGGCAGGCTCGAGGGGCGGTCGCGTTACGCGAGAATGGGGCTGGCCGTGCATTCCACGAGCGCCATAGTCCAGCCTGGGAGCAGCAACCGCCAAGTGCTCGAGATAATGAACCTCGGCCCGCTCACTCTACGTCTGCGCGCAGGTCTCAGGATTTCGCAGGTTGTGTTTGAGGAGTTGAAGAGCGGCACGAGCAGGCCTTATGCAAAGTTCGGCGAAGTGGCGAGACAACAATGAGCGGCTTGGGCGGGGAGAAACTGGCGGTGCTCAAGAGCCTAAACGAATTCAACCAGCGAAAGCTCCTTTCGCTCCTGGCAGGCCTGCGCGAAGGATGCGAGGCATACCCGGAGAAAGGGCTCGCGGACGCGGTGAAACGACTCGGCCTGCGAAAGAGCGGGAGGCTCGTTGCGAGAAGCGCGGGATGGCTCAGGAAATACGAAGAGGCGAAGGCGAAAGCCAAGGCGGCGGAGCCCAGAAAGCTCCTCGCGCTCATAGACGATGAGGAAGCGAGGCGGATAGCGGCAAGAAGCCCGAGCGTCAGGAAAGCCGTGGCGGATTACTTGCTCAGCAAGTTCCTCGGCCATCCCGTCTGCTGCATCAGAAACTACTTGGCCGGAGGAAAGCACGTGGATGTGCCGTTTGTGCCGTGGAGAGCGCATGCAAGCGACTGCGCGGAAAGCAAGGCATTCAGCGAGGCGATGAGAAAAGCCTGCAGCGAGGCCGGCATTCCTGGAGACGAGACATGAAAATAACTCCCATTGCGTTCGACTCGCTCGGAACGAGGGGAATGGCGACTTTCGTCGAGACCGGAGACTGCAACATTCTGATAGACCCCGGCGTGTCGCTCGCGCCCGTAAGGTACGGGCTGCCGCCGCACTCGCTCGAGCTGAAGAGAATGAAGGAGCACTGGAGGGAGATAAAGAAACTTGCGAAAAAATCAGACGTGCTCGTCGTCTCGCATTACCACTACGATCATCACAACCCGGAAGAGCCGGAGGTCTTCAAAGGAAAGACTCTCCTGCTCAAGCATCCGACGGAAAACATCAACCAGAGCCAGGGGGAGAGGGCGGCGTACTTCCTGCAGAAGCTCGGAAAGCTGCCGAAAAAAATAGAGTGGGCTGAAGGCAAAGAGCTCGTGGTCGGCAGGACGCGCATCCTATGCTCCCCGCCCGTTTTCCACGGCACGAGCCCGAAGCTCGGGCACGTCGTGGAAACGCTCGTGGAAGAAGGGAAGGAGAAATTCATCCACACGAGCGACGTCGAAGGGCCGAGCCAGGCCGAGCAGGCCGCATTCGTCCTCAAGCACAGGCCGCGGGTGGTTTTCCTCGACGGGCCGCTGAGCTACATGATTTACAGGTTCGGCATGCACGCCATTGGCGCGAGCGTGCAGAACATGATCGGCTTCGTGCAGGAGGGCGTCGAGACGCTCGTGGTTGACCACCACCTCCTCAGGGACCTGCATTACAAGGAGAGGCTTGCGCCCGTGTACGCGGCTGCGGAGAAGACGAGAGCGAGGGTGGTAACCGCCGCTGAATTCGCGCGTAAAAAAATCGACATGCTCGAGGCGAAAAGGAAAGAGCTCTACATGAGATTCCCGGAAAAAACCGAGGGAAAAAAATTCTCGGAGTCGAATAGCAAGGTTTAAGTGGTAGCTGTAGACAAAAAAGCGTGCTGGCAGGCAGAACGCGTCCATCGCCTTCATCCTGCTGCTCGCTGCAGCGGCTTTCGCCGCCGCGCCCATGCAGTCCGCTCCCGTGCTCAACTCCTCCTAGGGCAGAAACACTGTCGGTGAAAACCTCACGTGCTGGAACCAGAGCACGAGC
>JAWCPB010000036.1:0-9491 GCA_038870455.1 Candidatus Micrarchaeia archaeon | reverse complement strand
GCGCGAGCCGGGCCTCTATGTCAGGGGATATGGGAATGTTAGCCGCCTCCACGATGATGGGCGCGCGCACGTTCCGGTAGTTCGCTTCCGTGATGACATCGGGCCGCGCGCCCGGGATGAGCACGGTGACCGGAAGGCCGAAGAGGTCGCCCGTAGGGAGGACTTTGCCGCCTGGGTATTTTGTGACAGTCCCCTGCGCGTGCTTCACCTCGAGCAGCTTGGCGACATTCAGCCCTCTCTCATCGTAGATGGTTCCCTTCGAGTCGCTGACCGCGACAATGCGGCAGCCCGCTTCGGCGAGGAACTTTGCGGTGAAAGTGCCGACATTGCCAAAGCCTTCTATGGCGATGGAAGCCTCATCGGGCTTAATTCTCTCGTGCCCGAGAGCGACAAGAGTGGCCTTAGCCACGCCGAAGCCCGTCGAGCCGAGCTCGTGAGGAAGCCCTCCCATTGCCAGGGGCTTGCCCGTGGCGGCCTTGGGCGTGCCGATTTCCTTGGCGAAAACGGCCATCTCGGCCTCGCCGCAGTTCATGTCAGGCCCGGCGATGTATAGGGAGGGAACGAGGTGCCTGATGCGCCGGGCAAATGCCTTGAGGTGAGTGGCCTTGTCCAGCCTGGGGTTGTAAACGATGCCGGCCTTCGCCCCTCCCCAAGGGAGCTCGGCGAGCGCGTTCTTCCAGGTCATGGTGCGGGCAAGCCGCCGCACCTCATCCACAGTGACGTTTGGGACGAGGCGCACGCCGCCCTTGCCCGGCCCGAGCGCGGTGTTGTCGACGACGAGAATGCCCTGCACGCCAGTGGGCTGATGGTAGGTTTGTATAACGAGCTCTGGCCCCCATTCATCAACATCCATGGCGCCACCGGTTTGCCACTTACTTCCGAGAACAAGTTTTATACTCGTTTCGCCAAATTAGCCGCATGAACACGCTGGGGAGCGTTTTTCGCTGGAGTATTTTCGGCGAGAGCCACGGCAAAGCGGTCGGGGTGCTCATTGACGGCTGCCCGGCCGGCCTGTCCCTCGACGAGGCGACCATTCAGAGAGAGCTGGACAGGAGGAGGCCGGGCCAGAGTGGCGTGACCACTCCGAGGAAAGAGTCGGACAAGGCGGAAGTGCTGTCCGGAGTATTCAACGGGAGGACGACGGGCGCGCCCATCGCAGTGGTGGTCAGGAACGTGGATGTGGAGAGTGGCGCTTACGAAAAGTTTGCCAGAATACCGAGGCCGGGCCACGCGGACTACACCGCGTGGGTGAGATACGGGGGCTTTAACGACTACAGGGGGGCGGGCCACCTGGGAGGAAGGCTGACCGCGGGCCACGTCATTGCGGGCGCGATTGCCAAGCAGGCGCTGGCGAAGGTGGGTATACGCATAGCAGCCCGGGCCAAGAGCATAGGTAAGGTGTGCGATGCGAGATATTATTCGGTTAGGGAGATTCAGGCGAATGCGGAGAAAAATGTTGTCAGGTGCGTGGATGCCGGAGCCGCGAAGCAGATGATTGAGGAAATAGAGAGGGCGAGGGCCGAGGGCGACTCGCTCGGGGGAATCATCGAGTGCGTGGCCGAGGGAGTGCCCGCAGGCCTCGGAGAACCGAGGGCGGGCTCGCTGCACGCCGGGCTGGCTCACGCGATGCTCGCCATTCCTGCGGTCAGGGGCTTCATCCTCGGCTCGCCGAAAGACCAGGGAAGCGAGAACAATGATGAGTACGCTGTAAGATTGGGCAAAATCACTACCAAGACGAACAACTGCGGGGGAATACTCGCCGGAATCTCGACAGGCATGCCGATCTGGTTTGATGTCATCGTGAAGCCGCCCTCAACAATAGCCAGGGAGCAGGCGAGCGTTGATTTGAAGACGATGAAGCCCGCCCGCGTGGTGGGGAAGGGCAGGCACGACCCGTGCATCATCCCGAGAGCGGTTCCGGTGGTTGAGGCGCAGACGGCGTGCGTGCTGCTTGACTTCGCGCTGTGGGCGGGAGTTGTGCCAAATGTCTTCAAATAAAATCGCTGTCCTCAGGAGGAGGATTGACGCGCTGGACAGGCGCATCATCGCCCTGCTACAAAAGAGAGCCCGCATAGCGAGAGAGATCGGCAGGGAAAAGAGGAGGCTGGGGCTGCCGATTTTGGACAGGAAAAGGGAGCGGGCGGTGCTGCGGAATGCCGCAAAGGCAAAAGGAGCTTTCCCGCGCGCGTCCCTCCTGCGCATTTACAGAGAAATCATCAGGGCATGCACGGAGGCTGAGAGTAGATGAGAATGGCTTTCCTGGGGCCCGAGGGCACCTTCACGCACATTGCGGCGCGCAAGGCTTTCCCGAAAGCGCGGCTGATTCCCCTTGAAGCCATAGACGAGATTTTCTCCGCGGTTGAGAGAGGAAAGGCCGAGGCGGGCGTTGTGCCCATCGAAAACTCTACTGAAGGAAGCGTGAATGCCACGCTCGACCTCCTGCTGCGCACGCCGCTGAAAGTCTCCGGAGAACTCAAGCTGCCTGTCGTGCATCACCTGCTCGCAAAGCCCGGGGTAAAGCTGGCTGAAGTCAAGGCGGTCATTGCCCACCCGCAGGCGCTCGCCCAATGCAAGGAATTCCTAGAAAAAAAACTGCCCGGGGCGGAGAGGAGGGAAGCCTCTTCTACGGCAAAAGCGTGCCAGCTGCTTGACAGGCGCAGCGCGGCCATAGCCAGCGCGCTGGCAGCAAGGATTTACGGCCTTCGCTTCCTCGCAAAAAACATCCAGGACTCGCCGGACAACACGACGCGCTTTGTTGTCATCGCGAAAAGCGATTCGGAAAAGCCCTCTGGGAAAGACAAGACCTCGCTCGTCTTCTCCGTTGAGGACAAGCCGGGCGCGCTGCTGCGCGCGCTGCACGTGTTTGCAGACAGGGGCATAAACCTGACGAAAATAGAGTCGCGGCCGAGCAGGGAAAAAAGCTGGGAGTACGTTTTCTTTGCGGACTTTGAAGGGCACAGGCTCGAGCCAAAGCCCGCCGACGCGCTGCGCGCGCTCGAGGGAGTGACGACTTTCGTGAAAATACTCGGCTCGTATAAGAAAGCGGCCTAACTACCTGCACCTTCTTGTCAGCGGGTTGCACGAAGAGTTGGGGCAGTCGGAGTCGCTGGCGCAAGTGAATTTCTCGCAGAGGTGCGTCTGCTGGTTGCACAGCGCAGAGGCGCCGCACTCCGCGTTTGTCGAACAATAACCGCTCTGCGTGACGCACGTGTGGTTTGCCGCGCAGTACTGCGAGGCGGCGCAGTCCGCGCTGGTGGTGCAGTACCCGGGCTTGGCCTTGCACAGGTGGGTGGCGCCCTCGCAGTACTGCCAGCCCGCGGCATAGCCCGGGCAGCCGGCATCGTCGTCGCAGTAGCCCCTCCTCGCCTTGCAAGTGTAAGAGCCCCCTACATCGCAGTACTGCCAGGAGCCGCACGCGGAGTCGCTCTCGCAATAAAACTGGCCGGCAACGCACCTGTGGATGTCTGGCGGGCAAGCCTGCCACCACCCGCAGTCGCGGTCGTTGTTACAGAAGCCGGCCCGAAGAATGCACGTGTTCGCCTTGACGTCACACCGCTGCCACCTCTGGCAGTCATCGTCGGAAACACATCTGCCTTCCCTTGGATAGCATACGTTATTGGTCTGGTTGCAGAGTTGCCAGGCCTCACAGTCAAAGGAGTCCCTGCACCTGCCCGGCTCGGGCTTGCACGCGTGAGTGCCGAGGTCGCAGAACTCCCAAGTGTTCGCGCAGAAGGAGGCGTTGAGGCAGTAGCCGAAGCGCACCCTGCACTCGCCCGCGGCCTGGTCGCACACTTGCCAGCCCTCGCAGTCCTCGTCCACCCCGCATTTGCCGGCCTTGAACCGGCACGTGTGCGTGTTCCTGTCGCAGAAGCGGTCGCCCGCGCACTCCCTGTCCGAGGAACAGAAGCCCGGCTTCATGGCGCAGGTTTTTGTCGCCAGGTTGCAGTACTGCCAGCTCTCGCAGTTCGCGTCAGTCGAGCAGCCGCGCGCGCCTCCAGCGCAGCCGAGGAGGATGAGAGCAGAGGCAAGCAAAAAAACCAGTGGCCACCATCGCATGCCAATTTCACCGCCAGAATTTAAGCCTCCCGCGGCTTTTAAACATTGCTTTCGCTGGGTTGTTGAAAAAGAAAAAAAGAAAGAAAAAAGGCCGCTCAGGCGGGCTGGAATTTTGTGACGATGTCGCCGATCGCAACCCTGTAGTTCGTCGCCTCGTCGGCGAAGGCGTACCTCAGGTAAAGCTTTCCCCTGTAAGTGTCGCCCACCGCGCCCGTCGCGACCGTCGTGCCCGTCGTGTAGCAGTTGAAGCTGACGAATCTGCTGTCTGCGCTCGGAATGCTCACATCCGAGATGTCAGTGTAGCTCGCCCAGTCCGAGGCGTTGAAGGACGCGTCCGACGTGCACGTGGCCAGCGACACGACGACGGTCTTGGGATTGCCGTTCGTGATGCTGACGTTCAGCAACCCGGCAGTGTTGAGCTTGAAGCTCGGGCACTGCAGCCCAATGGGCAGCGTGCAGATTTCAGGAGTCCTGCCGGCTATGTTGAACACCCCAAGGTACAACAGGGCAGCCAACACGATCACAATGACAAGTATGGCCCACCCGTAGGTCATGAGGTATTCCATGGCCGCCTGTCCCTTCCTCGTCATTCCGCATCACCCCAATACAGCGAAAGCTGTTTTCTGCTGAGCACACATTCTCGAAAAGGCTTTTTAAGCTTTGCTCAGACACTAGAGATAGAAGTTAATCAGGAAATAGCTGGGGGTGACAAAAAGAAACAGCGCAAGCCACATGAAAAAGTTCCATCTCTTGATGGCCGCGCCGGGCATGGGCGCGATGGGAAGGATTTCGGTCGCGGCGATGGCCGAGGCGGACAGCCTCAGCACTGGCAGCCACTGGTTTGGGAAAAGAAAGTTGATCGCGAACACGGCGATGCCGATGAGAATTGTTACAAGGACGACGAGCGATTTCATCAGGGCCAGCTTGTGCGCCTTCTCCCCGGGTGCTTCCTCGAGCTCATAGCCGGGAGTCTGCAGCGTGGCGCCGAAAAAGCCCGTGACCAGGCACAGGGCGGAGCCCAGCGGCCACACGATATACTCGGTGTGTGTCTTGAACAGCGCGTCCGAAATGAGCCTGGCGATCGTCCTCGAGTAATACATGAGGCAGACGAACAGGACTGCGACAATTACAAACAGAAAGAACTGCAGGCTCACGCCCGTGAAGGCCAGCGCGATGCCCGAGCCGTAGAAAAAAGAGCCCATGAAGACTGAGACGGCTTCCCTTGCCTTGAGCCTCACTCCCTTCACGGAGACGCCGGTGAATTCGGGTTTGATGACGGCACCCCGCGCCTGCCTGTCCTTGCTTTTCAGAAAGCCTGCTGCATACACCCTGAATATGGGAAACAGCATGAGGAAGAGCACCGAGAGCCCGAACGAGGCCACCGGCACGGCTTGGGCGGGCAGTCCCAGCGCCTTGAGGGGCGCGGCGAGCGGGGAGTTCCGGATTCCCTCCATGGGAACATTGGCGTAGCCCCTGGCATCGGACAGCACAACGACGGTAGCGTTCCATGGAGTCCTGCCCCACTTTATTATTCCCCTGCCCTGCACTGTGGTGGAATTGGTGAGCCAGCCCTTGCTTTCAACAAACGCGGTGAATCTGTTCTGGCTCGGGCCGCCTATGGACACCACAAGTCTCTTTCCCTGCAGGTCCTTCGGCCTGGCATCACTGGCAGCTATTTTCGGAGCGCTTGTTAGCTGGGGGAACCTTTTTTCCGCGAGCGAAAGAAGATAGCCTTCAATCGCGGCGGAGTCCTCGCCCGTGACGATGACCGCGTACTTCTCGGCCAGCTCGGCGAGAGGAATTGACCTGTTGCCCAGCTCCTGGCGAATCTCCATCATCATATGGGTGATCTCGGCCCTCACCCGCGTGTCGTTGGCCAGCCCCGCCACGATCTGGTCAAGCTCGGCGTCATCAAGGAGGGGCGGTTTCGGCTGAAGCTGCGCCGAGCAAAGAGGGATGAGAATGAGTAAAAATAGCAAGACGGTAAATTTGTTCATCCGCATCACTTTCTTTCCGAACTCTTAAATCATTTCCTCTTGGAAAAGAGTTCTTCTTGAAAAAAGCTCTTTTCAAGGAACAAATCGTAGTAGAGCCCATGGATGAAAGGCTGAAGCTCTATCTTCTTCAGCTCGGCCTGAATGGTTTCCCACGGCAGCTCGCTCATTCTCTGCTTCTGCTTGTAGGCCTTGAGCTTTCTCATCGACTGGATCGCCCTCGAGGCCATGACGATGTTCCTCCCCCACTCGAGGTCGGCCGGAAGCGGGTTTTCGGACGCCTCCTGCGGCGCTCCGATGGATTTTCCGGAAATTTCGGCCTGCGACTGCGATGACTGCCGGTTGTGGCCGTCCGTGTTCTGGAATTTGATCCGCTTGATGATCTCAATCGTCTCGCCAGGCACGGCGTTGCCGAACTCAGCGTTCAGTTCTTCGAGCATGCGCGCGCTCAATGGACCCATGTTTTTGATGAGTTCCCTTGCCATCTGCTCTTTCACTCCCTGAAAGTCGCCGAAGTGCTTGGCCAGCCACGAGGCCGTCGCCTCGATTTTCTCGCACTCGTTCGTCCGGGAGCCGTTCGGCTCGCTGTCTCCCTTGTTCACTTCGTCAAAGAGGCGGAGGATGCCAAGCTCGTTGAGCAGGGAGGGAAGCACGACGGCCTTCTCCATGAACTCCACGAACTTTTCTTTCTGAACCTCTCCTTTCTCATTGAAAATGCCTCTTTCCACCAGTTGATTCTGAACCTGCTCGCGGAACACGTCGGGCTGCCTTCCCCAGTTTTCCTGCAGCTTCTCTACTCCGTAGATGGCCATGCCCAGCGCGCGCACCGCACTCTGGAAGGCAAAGTCTGGAGAGCCGCTCAGCTGCATGGTGTACATGATGTAATAGGGCGCCATGAGGTTGAAATTCGTCCTCACCGGAAAGCCGTATTTGATTCCGGTCCTCTGCACGAACTCCTCGAGCGGAGACTCGCCCCGGCTGTTCGTCTGCTCGAGAAACAGGCTCCTGAAAAGACACTGTTTGGGCGTGGCGAGGAAGTCGCCCGCGAACGTCTTGTAGCCGTCGATGGAGTGCAGCACGTCCATCTCGCTGAGGCTGAGCCCCTTGAACTTCCCTTTGATGTAATTCACGTAAGGCTGCGTCTGGAGGGCGAAGGCTATTTTCCCTTCAATCGCGGCCAGTCTCCCATCGGCATTTTTCACGCCTTTCTTGTAAACAGCCTGCCTGAGCTCCTCGAGCAGCTTCCTGTCCGCACGCATGGCATCCAGATAGACGGTGAATTTCTGCAGCTTCTCGTCCCTCGCATACTCTGCTTGCTTCTCCAGAAAGTCATCGGGCAGGTTGGGCCTCTCGAAAGCATTGTGGATTATCTCATTCAAGCGCATCCTGCGGAAGACGGCCTCGTAGGCCTCGAAAAGCTCTTCTGCCTTCGGCTCACTTTTTTTCCTTCCGAGAATGTCCTCGGCCTTGCGGGTGAGCTCTGCGATTTCCGCGAGCAGATCGCCGCCGACTTTCATGGGGGTGAGGTTGAAATACCGCTTGAGGTACTTCGCCCCCTCTGGGTTCGTCACCACGCTCATCTCGGGCGGAAAGCCCACGAACCGAGAAGTCTGGTTCATGAGGGGACAGGCGGCAGTCGCCTGGATGGGGTTGTCGCTCAAGCCAATCCTTCCCACCGACATGGCGCCCCTTATCCTGAGCCTCGAAAGCAGCGCCTCTGGGCTGAGCCTCGTCAGAATATCGTGAATGGAAAAGAGCGAGCGGACGGTCAGCAGAAAGCGGGCCCCCTCGACAGCGACCACGGAAACGTTGTCTTCGGGCGCTTTCCCAACGAGGCTGATGGCATCGCCGACGAGAGCGTCCTTGAGGAGCCTGAAGGTCGACATGGCGATCATGAAGTAACGGTGCATGACCGAAAGCGTCTTGTTGATGGTCTTGGGGTCGAGCCCCTGCTGCTGTTGCGTGGAGCTCGACTGGTCGATTATCACCGCCACCCCGTCGAATTCGGTGGGCGCGTACGGGTTTTCCAAGTAATTCCAGACGCTTTTGAAAAACACGGGATTGACGCTCTTGAGGAAAAAGCGGGTGAGGGAATCGAGTTCCTCGACGGGCGTGCGGATGGTGTCTCTCAGCGAGGGAGGAACTCGTTTTTCATCCCAGTCCTCCCTCTTTTTTACCGCACCCAAGTCATCAAGAGGGCTCGTGCAGAGAAAACGCATGAGCGTCTCGTGCTGTTCCGCTGGAGTCATCTTCCTCAGATCCTCGACCAGAGCCTCCAGCCTCTTCGCCTCGATAAATGGCATCCTGCACCGCATGGGAACCTGCTGTCGGACTTGGTCAGTGGGCAAAAGCGCGGCCAAACGCTTGCTCGATACTCCCTTCGCCAACGAAAAACCCTGTGTCAAAAGACGGTGATGAATTAAGCCGAAGCCGATATTTAAGCGTTGTGGAGAATAATTTTATGCATGCGCTTCCTCCACAACCAGCCCGCGCTCGTGCATCGGGGCATTCTCGTGATTGCGGACCTGCAGCTGGGCATAGAGGAGGAGCTGAGGGAAAAGGAGGGCATAAGGCTGGCGTCGCACACGCCCGAGCTGTTCGAGAGAGTGAAAAAGCTGGTCAAGCGCGTGAGGCCCAAAAAACTGGTTCTCCTCGGCGATGTCAAGCACTCGATTTCCACCCCTTTCCATCAGGAGTGGGTGGAAGTGCCGTGGTTCATCCGCCAGCTGCAGGAAATCGTTCCCGTGGAAATCGTTCCAGGAAACCACGACGGGGACCTCAGGCGAATAGTCCAGAGCGCGGTCATCCATCCAGCGAGCGGAGTGGTCATGGGCGATTTGGCGCTTTGCCACGGGCACGCCTGGCCGGCCCCGGGGCTGCTGCAAGCGAAGTATCTCGTGATGGGGCACAACCACCCGGGCGTGCGGTTCGTTGACAAAATGGGGCATGCCGAAACGCAGAAGGCGTGGGCGATCGGGAAAATTGATGTTAAGAAGGCGAGGGAGAGGTACGCCAAGGTCAATCCGGCCCTCAAGATCATTGTCATGCCGGCGTTCAACGAACTGGTTGCGAGCGTGCCGTTCAACGCCGTGTCTTCGCCGAAAGAACTCCTCGGGCCGGTGTTTGAAAAACAGTTATTTAAATTAGATTCCTCCAAACTATACCTGCTGAACGGAGTGAGGCTCGGAAGCGTAGCGTCTTTGAAAAAGAAAAGGTGAAAAGATGGGTTCCAGGGGAAGGGAGAGGCTGGTCACGTGCTCCTCGTGCGGGCGGTCGGTTCCCAGAGACAAGGCAGTGGTCTATTCCAGGGGAGTCGCCTACAGCACTGAACTCCGCGGCCAGGAGGGCGACATCAGGTTCTTCGAGCGGAGGAAAATGCAGTACTGCCCGAGCTGCGGAAAACACCTGCGGATTTACGAGAAGAAAAAAAAGGCCATGATG
>JAWCPB010000035.1:0-9708 GCA_038870455.1 Candidatus Micrarchaeia archaeon | reverse complement strand
ACGACCCACTTTCCTTTGTAGTCCGATAGCCTTATCGTCTTTTCCTTCCCCTCGTGAAACGCCTTCAGTTCAAACTCTGGCGCCTTCTGGTCTACCTTCAACACGTCATCACCCCATCATCCTTTTGAAGTTAAAATTTTTAACTTTTTGGTTCGAAAAATATACTATGGACAGAAGGGACATGATAATACTGAGGGCGCTTGTGGATAACGCGAGGGTCTCCTACGTCGAGCTGGCCAGGCGGCTGTGCATCACCGAGGCGGCCGTGCGGAAGAGGGTGAAGAGGCTCGAGGTGGAGGGCGTGGTGCAGCGCTACACCGCGGTGGTGGAGCCTGTGCTGCTGGGCTTTGCCGCCGTGGCGGTTGTGGGCGTGGACACTAGGCCAGACGCGCTGCTGCAGACGCATGAGGCACTGAAGCGAATTAAGAACGTCAGGTACTCGGCGCTCTCGACTGGCGACCACATGCTGTTGTTCGAGGCGTGGTGCAGGGACCAGGCCGAGCTGGGCCGCCTGGTCAGGCGCGTCGCGCGCATGCCCGGTGTGACGCGCGTGTGTCCCGCCGTGCTGATGAAGAGGAGGGAGATGGCTGAGTGAATGCAGAGGGAGCAAGGCGGGAAGAAAACTAGAGTAATGGATATAAGGTTGTGTTTCACAGTATTTTTATGACGGTCGCATGAAAGCTCCTTTCTCCGTCCTGCTCGCGATTTTTCTGCTCCTGCTCTTCGGCTGCGCGCAGAAAGAGGCAGCAGCCCCTGCAGCGTCACATCCCGCGCCAAACGCAACAACGACAGCTGGCACACCCGCGCCCGGAGTGAAGTACAGCAGTTACGAGTTGCCGATTGGCGAACGGAGCTTTTACCTCGGAGTTGTTCCGACTCCGAAAAGTATCCCTGCCATAACGCAGCAGGGCTTGGTTGACGCATACGCGGAAGCAGGAAAGCTCGGCGAGGTGACAATGGTATGGCCTTCTGGCGGATGGCACGGCGCATGCCAAAGGCTGCAGAGCAGCAGGACAGTGGAAGCGGTCCGCAACATGGGGCTGAAGCCGGTGATCAACCTGAATTTTTACACCATCGCAGAGGTTCCGGGAAAAGGGTTGCAGGTGGTGCCTGACGCGCCCGCGGGAGTGAACGCCTCGCTCAGGAACGCGGAATTCAGAAGATTGTTCGTGGAAGAAGTGCGCGACTGCTCGCGGATGTTCAAACCAGAGTATTTATCGCTTGGGAACGAAGTAGGCGCGTTTTATGCAACTAACCCGGATGCGTTTGACGATTACGTTTCACTTTACGGAGAGGCGTACGACGCGGTGAAGCAGGAATCCCCAGGCACGAAAGTGTTTGCCGTCTTTTCGCTGAACCAGCTCGAGAATGCAAACCAATGGCAGCTCATAGGGAAATTCGGGCAGAAGCTTGACCTGCTCGGAATAACGACCTATCCCTGGATGAATTACAGCAGCCCGAAGGACATGCCGGACAGCTATTACCAGAGGCTGGGGGGGTATACGAGCAAGCCGGTGGCATTCACTGAAATAGGCTGGGTTTCCGCTTCATCTGCCGGAAGCTCTGAAAATGAGCAGGCAGAATACCTTGTCCGCTTTCTCAACCTGACAAAAGGCATGCGTGTTGAGATGGTCAACTGGCTGTTCCTTCACGAGCCCGCAGCCATAGGCGGGACGGCAGGCGCGATGTCCGCGGCGGAAACGAAGACAATAGCGCTGAAGAACTCCGATGGGTCGGAGAAGGAGGTTTACGGCGTGTGGAAAGATTTACACAATCTTCCGCTCCGCAAATAACGAACGCGCCGCATTCCAAGAAAGATGCAGGGGGAGAGAGGTTCAGCGGAGCCGGACCTGCCTGCGTCCAGCAGCGCATTTGAACTCTCGAAGGCCCTGAGGCCACAGGGTCTTAAGCCCCGCGCTTTTTCCAGGCTCAGCCACCCCTGCGGGAAAGAGAATGAGCAGCAGGGCTTTATTAGCCATACATCGGCCCGAGCTCGCCCGTCTCCCTGTACTTCTGGTGGGCGGTCTTGGCGTGCTCGAGAATCTCTTTTATCTTGGACTCGATGTTCTTGGCCTCGGAGAGCAGCTCCTTGGTCTCGATGGGCAGGCCCGTGAGGTCGCGCACGGCATCGAGCACCATGGCGGCGCCCCTCGGGTCGAGGTACTCGGGCTTGGCCTCTGCGAGCAGCGAAACCGCAGGGAAATTCTGCGCGGCGGCTTCGGCCATGAGCACGCCAGACACGCCTGTTGTCGCGCCCTCCTTGATGAGCTGCACGCCCGCGGCCTCGAGGCGCTTGAGCAACTCCTTGTTGGTGGCTATGCCGAAAACCTCGTCCTGCTCTCCCTTTATGCCGATGCCGCCCATTGAGATGATCTCCCTAATCCCCCTTTTCTTGCTCCAGGAGAGTATCTCGCACGCGAGGTCATGCACCGTGCTGAGCGGCACGATGAACTCGCTGAACAGCACGATGAGGTTGAGTTTTCTGCTCTTGTAGATGCGCGCCGGGTGCAGCGGGAGGTAGTCGTGCACGGCCGCGATGGGCGGAAAGCGTTCGCTGACAATATAGCCCAGGGGCTCCATCTCGAACTTCTCCACGAGGTAAGAGGCCGCGATGGTCCCCACGAGGCCGATGCCCGGAAAACCCTCGATGAGAAGCGGCTTGTTGAGGTCGAACTTGCTCGTTTCAATGATGCGGACTGGCATGCGGGAGAATTGAATGGGGGATTTTAAAAGGTTAAGCGAGCAGGCGCAGGCCCAGCGACAGCTTGAACACCGCGAGCGAGAGCGGGGCGAGGATGAGGAAGTAGACGAGCGCTTTTTTGGGAGAGCCTTCTTGGAAGGCCACGAGCAGGCCAGAGAGCAGCGCGTACACCACGAGGTAGGCCTGCACGGCGTCGAGCGTGGCGGAGAAGAGCGCGAGGCGTTCTTCTGTTGAAAGCGCCGAGAAGAGCGCGCCTCCCGAGAGGTTGAGCTCAGAAACCATGTTCGCAACGAGCGCGAGGATGAGCGGAACGAGCACGCCGCCCCCGATCAGGAGCGTGTACTTCTGCATGGCCAAGAGCGACGCGCGCTCCCTCACGAGCGCGGCGAAGCCCATGATGTCCTCGGCCGTCTCGCGCACGGCGTGCTCAAAGGCCGCGCCGCTCGACCAGCCCGAGGCAAGGAGGTGCGTGGCGCGGGAGAGCAGCGGCGAGTCGTTCCTCTCGCCTATCTCAAGCACGGCCCTGTCGAGCGGCACGCCGGACTTGACCTGGTTGAGGGCCATGCGGAACTCCTCGCTGAGCGGCCCGAAGCCCGAGCCGGCGATGCTCTCAAGGATTTTTTCGACGGCCACGCCTCTGGGAAACGAAGAGGCCTGAAATAGCGCGTCGGGCAGGAATCTCTCCAGCTCCTTTGTGCGCTGCTCGAGCCTGTAGGAGAGGAAGAAATAGGCAAATGCTGGCAGTGCGAGGGGAAGTGGGGAGTACGGCCTAACCGCAGGGGCAGAAAAGGAGAGGGCGAGGAGAAGGAGGAAAAGCAGGATGCCGGCAGCGAGGAAAAAAAGGATGAAGCGCTTTGCCCCCAGGCGGGCGAAAGGCCCGGGAACCACCCTGCCGAGGCGGGCCAGCTCCTCTTCAGAAAGAGGGGGCGAGGAAGAGGCCTGCAAAAACGGAGGCGTTTTTATGCGGATTGCGAGAATGATAAGCAGGCCGAGCAGCGGAAAGGCCACAAGGTAGGCTAGCCAGACGTCCCTCGCGGTGAAGACCGGCGAAAACACCGCCGAGCCGACCGCCACGTAAGCCTGAAAGAGCGCGGGAACGACGCACGCGACGGCGAGGAAAAGCAGGCCAAGGAAAGACAGTGCGGCGGCGTACTCGCGCGCGCCAGCCTTCTGAACATCGATGAGCTCGTCGGCCAGGCGCTTGAGCGCCTCGCCGCGGCCGCCGTGCTGGTAGCCGGCCACGAGATGCGCGGCAGCGCGCCTGAATGCAAGCGAGCCCACGCGGCCGGCCAGCCTGCGCAGGGCGTCGGGAAACGAGGCGCCGCCCTTCTTGACCTCGCTGAGCACGAGCGCGAGCTCAGCCGAGGTGCGGTAGCGCATGCGCGCCGCGCGCTCGAGGGCCTTCTCGAAAGGCGTGTTGAGCGAAAGCTCTGCGGCCAGAAAGCGCAGAAGAAAGGGAAGCTCTGCCTCCAGCTGCGCGGCCCGCCTTTTCGCCTGAAAGCCGGGCAGGGACTTGAGCGCGAGAAAGATGAGGGAGAAGGCCAGCAGGGAGAGCGAGAGGGACGTCAGCGAATCGCGCGAGAGGGAATAAAGCGCGCCGAAGAGAATGAAGGCGAGGAAAAGCGAGAGCAGGAGAGAACGGGAGAGGTAAGAGCGCGCGGGAATGTCCATGCCAGCCTGCTCGAGCTGCGACTGGAGGCGTGCGGTTTCCTGCCTGGTGAAAAGCCGGCTCATGCAAGGTTTTAATTTGGTGGAGAATTTATGCTTGACTGTGATTATCGAAAAAACCGAGGAGAAGAAACCCTTTGCTGCAGAACCTTTGAAAGCGCCTCCCATGGACATAAGTTTCCAGAGCTTAGCGCAATCGAGAAGGCAAGGATAAAACTGGCTGCACTTATTCACGATGTGGGAAAGATCGGGGTTGACAACAAGCTGTTGAAAAAAATGAAATTAGAACGCTGGGAGAAAGAACAAATAGATAAACACGCGAGCTACACGAAGGAAATCCTCCAGCGCATGTTTTCTTCTCTGAAAGGCGTGGATGAAAAAGAGTTTCAGGAAATCATTGAGCTGGCCGCAGGCCACCATTCAAAACCAGCCGAAGCAAAACTGGGCTCGCAGATAATGGCGATCCTCGATCACTTTGATGCCGTGACTAGTCCAAGAGCATATCGCATAGACAAACCCGCTCTAGCTGTGGAACGAGCATTGATGCAGATCGCGGATGATGCCATAAAACACGGGAAATACGATTCGGGGCTTGTTGAAAGAATCAGCGACGTGATCCGAACACAGGCGAATGAAGTCAACGCAGTCGTTCCCAAGATTGAATAGTCACCCGAACTTTGTGGTTCTGACATCGCTCGCAATACCCCAGACTACTTTTGAGAGTTCCGGGCTTTTGCTTGGGTTTGCGTCAAGCTCGCGAGATAAGTTTTCCAAGATTTCCACGCCGTCCTCCCAGTAAGCATAATAGTACCCCAGCGCATCCGCAGCCCTTTTCACCAACTCCACATCATCTTCTTTCTTGATTACTTCAATCAGCTTTTCTCTTGCGCGCAGGCAGTCTTGGGATGAATAGAATTCTTTCGGTATTGGGTCATAGCCAACCGTTCCTTCAGAGATAGCCCATCCCAACGCATCCAGAATGGCGATTTTCACATCGCGCTCGGTTTCCTTTTCATACGCATCCAGCAGTGAGCCGATGGCTTTCCAGTAGCCGAAGTCTCTGAGCATGTTCGCTGCGCTCACTCTTGCCTCTTTTCTCGGGCTCTTCAACTGCTCCAGCAGACTTACTAGGACAGACCGCCCTTCCTCAGAATTCCTCCACTCCTCCCTGCTTCTGTAGGCAGATGCCGCCTCCTTAAGCTTTCCCCCAAATGAACTCTCCCACAGTGGCTTTGCTGACAGGAGGCGCTTTTTCGTGTGGCGCAGGCTTTACCTTCATGCAGAAAATGCGGTTGTGGCTTTATTTAAGCGTTTCGAGCTCGGGCCGTGTTATCGTTTAAGGCGAGGGCGGCTCATGCGCTCTCGCTCTCGCGGAAGGCTTGAATGCGTTCGACGGTTTCGGCAAAGCGCAGGCTTCCGGCCTGCCGTGCGAGCGAGGCCAGGAAGGCGGTCCTGTTTCTGACGCGCGCCCAGAAAGCGCTCTCGGGCTCGCCGAGAGAGGCCGCGATGGATTTGGCGAGGTAGGAGGGGTGAACTCTGGCGAGCTCGTCTTTCCTCGCGTCGTAGGAAAACACTCTGTTGAGGCGGAAGCCCTCGCCGCTCGGGACGACTTCGGTTATCTCAACCGCCCTGCGGACCTCGACAAGCCGTTTTCCGGCCCTGCGCAGCATCCTCCTCTGAACAAGAATGGCGTCAATCGAGCGCAGGTCGGCCGCGCTCGCACCTGAGAAACGCAGCCTGGTCATGGCCTCCTCGCCGGAGTCGGCGTGGAAGGTCGCGTAGCATCCGCGCGCCTGGCCCGAGAGAAGCGTTTCGACGAGCGCGCCCACTTCCTCGGCGCTCCTCACCTCGCCGACGATCACGCGGTCGGGCCTCATGCGTATGCAGTCCGCCACGAGCTCGCGCAGGGGAACGCCGAGCTCGGGGTTGGCGAGCAGCTTGACCGCGTGCGGGTGCGGGATGTTTATCTCGGGCGCGTCCTCTGTGACGAGCACCCTGTCCGCCAGCGGGATGAAGGAGAAGAGCGCGTTGAGCGTGCTCGTCTTGCCGCTCGCGGTGTTGCCCGCGATGAGGAGCGACACGTCGTGCTCGAGCGCGGCCCACAGGAAGGCGAGCGAAGCCGGAGAGAACGTTTGAAAGGAAATGAGCTCTGGAATCGAGATTGGATTGCTGCGGAACTTGCGGATGGTCATCTCCACGCCAGAGACGGGCGGTATGGAGGCGTGCAGGCGCGAGCCGTTGGGCAGCACCGCGTTGAGGCGCGGCGAGGCCAGCGTGATGCGCCTGCCTAAGGGCCTCGCCATCTTGTTTATGACGGCCAGCGCATGCTCCTCGCTGTCGATGCGCGCGTTTGTCTGGAGCCACCCCCTCGTGCGGTGATAGACGTACACGGGCTTGCCGAGGCCGATAACCGCAATCTCCTCGAGCTCCTCATCGGCGAGAAGCAGGTCGAGCACGCCGAAGCCGTGGGCTGTCATGACGGCGGCGCGCACGAGGTAATCGAACTGGTCTTTTTCCATGAAGATGCGTTCAGCCACGCAACGCTGCATGAGCAGCGCCTTTGCCCTGGCCTCAACCTCCTCCCTGTCCTCCATCTCCTGCTTTTTCGCCGCCTCGCGCAGCTCTTCGAGCAGCTCGCCGACAACCTTTTCCTCATCCGCCGAAAGCTCAGGGAAAGGAACCGCGTACGGCGCGCGGCCGTCGTCGAAAACCCTCCAGCCGAGGATGGATGGAGCGGCGGCGCTTTTGCGCTTGTCCTGAGGGCTTTCCTTCTCCTCGCCCGTTATGGCCCGCTCGATTTCGCTGAGGTCAACCTGTCTTTTGCCACTCAACCCTCTCGCCCTCCCTCACAACCGCACTTCCTGCGGGGAGCTCCAATAAATACTTTATGGCCCGCCGGGGCCGCACGAGGGGAGTGAAGGGCGCTATGCGCTTCCGCACGCAGACGACGCGCTTTTTCTCATCCAGGAAAACAGCGTCGAAGGGAAAGAACACGAAGAGAGCGTGGATGGCGTGGAGGCCGGTTGAGGGAAAGACGAAGAGAAGGCGTGCGGGAGAGTGCCTGAACATGAGCCCTCGCGCGCGTGAGAGGAAGGAGGAGCAGACTTCGAACTCGCCTAAGCTTTTTCTTCCGGCGCGCACCTCGACTTTCATCGGCCGAATCTCCTTTGGCGGGAGGCGTAGTCCTCGAGAATCTCGTCGAAGTCTTGCTCGCTGAAGTCCGGCCACAGCTTTGGAGAGAAGTGCAGCTCGCTGTACGCGCTGTGCCAGGGCAGCACGCCGCTCGTGCGCATTTCCCCGCTTGTTCGAATGATAAGATCCGGGTCTGGAATTTCGCCCGTCCACAGCAACTTGCGGAAGCTTTTTTCATCAACGCGCGCCAGCCTGCCCGCCCTGGCCCGCCTCATCGCCTCGTTCACTGCGGCGAGGAGCTCCGCCCGGCCGCCGTAGCTCAGCAGGATGTTGAGGCGGTAGGCTCGGTGCCTTGCCGTCGCCTCCTCGGCCTTCTTCAGGTAGTCGCGCACGCGTGCGGGAAGCAGCTCAAGCGCGCCGTAGATTTTCACGCGCACGTTTTTGCGCCTTGCGTCCTTTCTGGAGAGTATTTCACGGAGCTTTGTCTCGAACAGGCGCATGAGCTGCTTCACCTCGCTCTCCGGCCTCTGGAAGTTTTCGGTTGAAAAGCCCCACAGGGTGAGCGTGCGGATGCCCCTTTTCCTGCACCACCTGAGCACGTCGCCTATCTTGTCTATGCCCGCGGCATGGCCTTGAATGACCGGCTTGCCGTGGAGCCTCGCCCACCTTCTGTTGCCGTCGGGAATGATGAGCATGTGCTTGGGGGTTTTACGCGCGGGCATGGGCTGCACTCTCCGGCAAGAGCATGGAGTACGCCGCTTTCAAGTGGGGGAAAAACTCCAAGTGCGGAAGCATGAGGGAAGGCCTGTCCATGTGCCCGAAGGAAGAGAGGAAGCGGTCGGCCTGAAGGAGTTTGGCAAGGGAAAAATATCGCTCGATCTGCGCCTCGCTCAGCGAATTGTAAAACTCGCGGGCGCGCTCGTGCAGCGCGAGATCGCTTCCGTACTCGGCGCGCCAGGCGGGCTCGTACTCCTCGCCACTCTTTCCCTGCGCTGCGAGCTCTCCGGCGAGCCGCCCGCATGCGCCACCGAAAAAGACCCCCCCGCCCGTGGTCGCCTTGACTTGGCCTGCGGCGTTTCCTGCAAGAAAGACCCTGCCCTCCCCAGTTTTTTCCCGCACGTTTAGTGGAATGGCATAAGCGCATCGGGATGCTACACGTGCTTTCTTAAGCACATTGGCGACTTTCGGGTGCCTCACGAAAACCTCGAAACATTTTTTTGAGTTAGCTGGAGGACGCACGCCAACCCCTACGCGCACCCTCTCCTCATTCAGCGGGATTAGCCACGCGAAGAAGCCCGGCGCGAACTTGTGCGAGAGAAAAACCTCCACGGTGTGGAGCTCGCTCACCGCCGCCCTCTCAAAGTCAGCCTGCCAGCAGGAGACAAATCTCCTGAGAGGCGGGAAGCCGAACCACTCTGCGACGGCTGAGGAGAGCCCGTCCGCGCCAATGATGCGCCTTCCCCTCAGATCGGTCCGCTTCACCCTCACACCCGTCTCGAGCTTCGCCCCCTCGCTCTCTGCTTTTTCCGCGCACAGGAGGTCGAAGGCAGCGCGCGAGATGACGTGGGCGATCGTTTCCCTGAACCTCAGCTCGATGCAGTTTCCCGAAGGGGAGTGACAGCGCGCACTATCTATTGTGTTGAGGACTGCCTTAGAGTAATCAAAACCGAAGCTGTCCAAGCCCGTTTTCGAGACAAGGCCGGAGCACCTTTCGGGCTCACCGATTTTTTCATGCTCCTCGCTGAGGAGCACGCGCGCGCCCTCCCGGCATGCAGCGGCAGCCGCGGCACAGCCGGCCGGCCCTGCTCCCACGACATGCACGTCGAACATCGGAGAAAAGTTTGTCAGCAAGCGTTAATATGATTTGCGCACATAAAAAGGAGGGAGAGTGAGAGTGTTTTCGTGGGCGCTGTTGATTTCGTCACCGCAGGCATTCCCATATTCCTCTCCATCGCCATTCCAGGCTGTCTGTTCTCGTTCGCCCTCCTCAACAGGACAAAACTATCTTCTGTCGAAAAGTTCTGGTTT
This sequence comes from Candidatus Micrarchaeia archaeon, assembly GCA_038870455.1. GTDB lineage: Archaea > Micrarchaeota > Micrarchaeia > Burarchaeales > JACRGF01 > JAWAFC01. Next base: position 179 of record JAWCPB010000035.1, on the reverse strand, counting down.
GGCGTGGCGCTGGGGCTCATCATTCCACCCCTGTTTGCATTCCTTGCCAACCTGGCCGGAATCCCTTTCTCGCTCACGCTTGCGCTGGCAGCGATTGCCTTCGTCACACTGTTCGGTGTGGGCCTGTGTGTCTGGCAGAGGGTTGAACTTCCAAAAATTGAGTTGGACATCGAAAAGCA
>JAWCPB010000034.1:0-9811 GCA_038870455.1 Candidatus Micrarchaeia archaeon | reverse complement strand
CTCCTCGTTTTGGGGCCCACGAGGAAGTAGTTGAAGGTGAAGACGAGCGGAGGCCTCTCGAGCAGCTGGCCGAACTCGAGGTGGTTTTGGATGTAGCGGCCGAGCGGTATGGGGATGAAGTCGAGGTTGGCCATGGGGTTGTAGGCCAGCACGCCTTCCTTGCCGAGCGTGGCAGCTGTGGTCTCGGACTCAAGGCACGCGCCCATGAAAACCCCGTGCGCCCAATTGAAAGACTGGAGCACGGGTGGCGAGGTGTCCGAGTCCCTTCCGCCATACACGATGGCCACAATGGGGACTCCCTGGGGATTGTCCAGGTTCGGGTCGGCGTTGGCCAGCCTGTCTATGCGTATGGCGAAGCGCGCGTTCTTGTGCGAGGGGGGGATTTTCTCGCCGTTCTCGTCCCTCTTTCCCTCAAACCACTCCCCCAAGTAGTTGAGCCCATCCTTGGGAAGCTCCCGCCCCATTCCCTGCCAGTACGGCACCCCGTCCTTGACGAGCACGTTTGAGAAGACTATCTCGCCGGGCATGGTTAGCGCCTTGTAAATCATCGGGTCGTCCCGCGGATTGACATCGTGTATTATCCCGAAAATTCCACGCTCGATGTTGGCTCCCCACGCCCTGCCATCCTCCCCCTTTTTGATGTAGGCGATGTCATCGCCCAGTATGGTGTTGCCCGGTATCATGGCCGTGGATGTCTTGCCACACGCGCTGGGGAAGGCGCCCGCAAAATAGGTGACGCGCCGTTTTCCGGGTGGCCTCACCCCGCTGATGAACATGTGCTCGGCCAGCCAGTCCTCGCGCGAGGCCTTGGCGATGGCCAGCCTCAGCGCCAGCTTCTTCAATCCGACCGCGTTGCCTGCGTACTGCGTGTTGACGCTGAAAACCCTGTTCTCCTCGAGGTCTATGTACACCCTGCGCTTCTCAACGTCTGCGCTCACGCTGTTCACCAGCCTGCCCGCAGAATGCACAAAGTGGAAGAAATCCGGCGAGCCGCCGAGCCTTTTGAACTCCTCGTACCCATTTCTGTACAGGATGTCCTCGGTGTGGGCGACATAGAAGGAGTCGGTTATCTGCAGCGCGGGAATGGCGAACCTCGAGCCCGCCGGACCGAGGCAGAAGAACAGCACGAGCATTTCCTTGCCACGCATGCTGTTTTCCAGTAGCCCAAAGATCTCCCTGAGCCCAGCCTCCCTGTCAATTGAGTTGATGTCTCGGCTTAGCTTCATGCCTGGCGGCAAAAGGTATTTGGTGACGGCCTTGTCCCGTCCCTGATCTTTTGGGCCATCAAAATGAATGGTGTGCCCCTCAATCTTCAGAGACTTCTCCTCGCCCGCCTCAAGCGCCCTGCGGCGCACATACGCAAAGTCCTCGCGCGCGTCTGTCACTACAGTGACTTTTGCCGGCTTGCACAGCTCGATGTATCTGGCAACAATGGCCTCAACGCGAGGGTTTCCAACAGCCTTTAACTTGGCCAGATTCACCTTGCCCAGCGCCTTTTCTAGAGTCTTTTCTACATCGCTCATAGCCGCCACCGAAGAAGCGGTCAGCCAAGAGTTATGAAGCAAGTGTTTTAAATCGTTGCGAAATGCGGGTGGTGCCACCTGGGTTCGGTATGCCGTGGGCCGGATTTGAACCAGCGACACTCCGGTATCTGAACCTACAGTTCCGATGCCTTCCTTGGCACGGGACCGAGTTTCTTCAGCCGGATGCTCTCCTTAGCCAACCGCTTTTTCCGTTGACGCTTTTTGCGAGCGCCTGCGAGCAAAAAGGGGTCACAGGCTGAGCTACCACGGCAGCAGAATTAGATGGCTGCGCATTTTAAATCTGTTTGCTCAAGCGCGCGCGTAGAGCACTCTTAACTCATTTCCCATCTCGTCAGTTTCGGCCACGCGCATGATGCAGACGCGCCCGCTTTCTTCCACAGAAAAGATGACGCAGACGCCTTCCTTTGTTGCTCTGAAAACTCCTTTCTGCGCGGTTGATTCTATGAAAACATCGCCCCTCGCTTCCCCGATGATTCCCCCCTCGCTTTTGAAGACGAACGTTCCGCTGAAGACGCCGCGCAGCGTGCGCTTTGTCCGCTCGTCAGCAGGAAGGGCTGCTGCCGCGCGCAGGAAAACTTCTCTCGAGGAATTCATCGCCTTGGCGAATTCGATCCTCGCCTCTTCAAGCGCCTTCTCGGCCTTCCTGTACCCGCTGTCTCTGGCGAGCGCCCTGCTCTCCAGGCCGAAAATCTCTCTGCCGAGCTCGACTATCTTGAACTCAAGGCCCCTTATTTTTATCTGGAGCTTGGCGCGCTCCTCTTCTTTCATGCACTCTCCTCAAGTTGCCCTCTGATCTTGGCCAGCCTCGCCCTCGCGCTTTCCTGCTCGGCCCGCAGCGCCTCAATTTTTTTCTCGTCCTTGAGCGCATTCTTTCTCGCGGCCTCGAGGGCGTGCTCAGCCTTCCACAGCTTCAGCAACGCATCGGCAAGCCTGAGTTCTGTCCTTTTAGCGAGCGCGGGGTTGGAGAACACGCCCTGCATAAGGTCTTCTCCAATAATATAAACATTGGCATTGAAACAAAGCGCATGCCGGCCTTGGACGCGTGGGCTTTCCTCGCGGCTTTCGTCCCCTTGTTTGTCATAGTCGATCCCATTCTCGCTGTGCCAGTTTTCCACGCGATGGCGCAGCAGCACAAGTTCTCGCAGCAACAGCGGAGGAGAATGGCGCTCGAGGCGAGCATCGTCGCGCTCGTCATCCTCCTTTTCTTCGCGCTCATCGGAGAGGCCTTTCTCGCGCTCATCGGCGTTTCCATGGGCTCTTTCCGCATAGCGGGCGGCCTTCTCCTGCTCTATCTTTCCTTCGAAATGTTCTCGGGCGGCCTTCCGCGAATGCGCGCGCCGGACCCCAGCGTGCTGGGCGCGGTGCCTTTCGGCACCCCCATGCTCGCCGGCCCAGGCGCCATCAGCACCGCCATACTGCTCATGAACACGCCCGGCATAGGTGCGTTCTACACGCTTCCCTCCATTCTCCTGGTCTGCGCGCTCTCCTTTCTCGTGCTCGCACACTCCGAGGCGCTCCACCGCTTTCTGGGAAAAAACGATTTCGTCGTCCTCACGAGAATCATGGGCCTCGTGGCGGCCGCGTTCGCGCTCGAGTTCGTGCGGCGGGGGCTCATCGACTGGGGCGTTCTGGGGTGAGTTCATGCAGGACAAAATTCTCGACAAGATAAAGTTCCTCGAGGCGAACATCCCGAAGGCGGCCGGCGAGGAAATGGAGAGGATGGAGGGCGAGCTTGCGCTCTTCAAACTGATTGCGGAGAAGAAAGGCAGAGCAAAACCGGAGTGGGTGCGCGGCCTACTCTCAGGCGCGCAGAAGGCGCTCGAGATTTTGGGGGAAGGCTGAAGGGAAGTTCTGAACGATGTGACGAGGAGGTCGAAGGCCGACGAAGTCATCGATTGGTTCTGGCGGAGGTTCTAGGAACCAACGATGTGACGAGGAGGTCGAAGGCCGACGAAGTCATCGATTGGTTCCTAGGAGGACTTGAAGGCTTTTCTCCTGGAGAGGTTGTTCCAGCAGTCCTTGCAGATGACCAGGCGCTTTACTCTGCCGACGCGCTTGGCGCTTTTTTCGCAGCTCCTGCAAACCATTCTCGAGCAGTAGTTGCACTTTTCGGGGTTGAAGGTTGGCTCGCTGCACCTCTCGCAAATCATTTGCACACCAAGGCAAGAGTTATTTAAGCCAAATTTATTATACCTAGCGGGGGTTGCATGCGTTTTTTCCTCAAGACCTTCGGATGCACGCTCAACCAGGCCGACGGCGATGCGATGCGCGCGCTGCTGCTCGCTGACGGGGCTGGCGAGGCGGAGAGCGAGCGCGATGCCGACGTCGTCGTACTCAACACGTGCGCGGTCAAGCGCGCCACGGAGCAGAAGATTGCCGAGAGGATAAAGCGCGTGGCGGCCTCGGGAAAGCCTCTCGTGGTCGCGGGCTGCCTGCCAGCCTCAAACCGCCAGCTCGTTGAAAAAATCGCCCCCCGCGCATCAGTGATAGGGCCGGGGGCGGTTTTGAGAATCTCCGAAGCCGCGCGCGCCGCGCGCGCGGGAGAGCGCGCCGTCTTCCTGGAATGGAATGGCAAGGAGAGCGCGCCGTTTGTTCCCCAGTCCCCGGTTGCGAGAATTCCCATCAGCGAAGGCTGTCTCTCCTCCTGTTCCTTTTGCGCGACAAAGCTCGCCAGACCGGGCCTGCGCTCCTACAGCCCGCAGCGGATTGTTGAGAGGCTGCGCGCGTGCGCGGCAGCAGGCGCGCTCGAAGTGCAGCTGACTGCGCAGGACGTGGGCGCTTACGGCAGGGACAGGGGGACGAATCTCGAAAAGCTGATGGAGGAAATCGCATCTGCTTTTGCCAGCACCTCTTTCCGTGTGCGCCTCGGCATGATAAACCCCGAGCACGCGCTCGCCCTTCCTCGCCTTCCCTCCCTGCTCGCGGCCGAGCCCTTCTATCATTTTCTCCACCTGCCCGTGCAGAGCGGCAGCGATGTTGTTCTGAAAGTAATGAAAAGAAGATACACAGCAAGCGATTTCGAGGAAGTCGTTGCGCGGTTCAGGAAAGAAATTCCTGACATCACCATCGCCACCGACGTCATCTGCGGCCACCCCGGCGAGTCTGACGAGGAGTTCGCCGCCACGCTTGCCCTGCTCGAGCGCGCGCGCCCTGATGTCGTGAACGTCTCGCGCTTTTCCGCCAGGCCGGGCACGAGAGCCGCCCGCATGCCGCAGCTTCCTCCCAGCACTATCAACGAAAGAACGAAGAGAGCCAGCGAACTGGCGAGAAAAATTTCTCTCGAAAAAAATCTCGCCTGGGTCGGGAAAACCGTAGAGTGCGTCGTGCTGGAGCGCGCGCGGACGCCCGTGGCCCGCACGCGCGCGTACAAGCACGTCGCGCTGGAGGAAGGAAGCATGGGCGACCGCGTGCTCGCTGTGATAACGGGCGTTTCCTCCTCGTGCCTGAAGGGGAAAGTAAAGCAAAGGCTTTAATACCGGAAAGCAAATTCCCCCTGCATGGGCGAGCTCGCGACAGTGCTCGGGCACTCGGTCACGGCTTACTTCCGCAACATACGGTGGATTCTGCTGTTCTCCGTATCGTTCCTGCTCGCGCTGGCGATTCCCTTCCTCTCTCCCGTCCCGTCTTACATCGCGCTCGGGGGCACTTTCCTGCGCACCGGCTCCATCCCGCAGCTGGCTCCGCTTGACGTAGTCGTCATCGCGCTGTCCTTCCTCGCCTCGCTCTTCCTCCTCTCATTCGCAACGGTTTCAATCAACCTGGTGATAAAGAGCCAGCGCACGCTCACGAACGTCAGGAGCGAAGTCGCGCACGGTATAGAGAAGTACGCCATAGGGGTGTTCGTCCTCTACCTCATCGCCTGGCCCCTGCTTTTTCTCATCGGGCTCGCCTCTTACGAGGTGAGGCTCGAGCGCGCGGCGACTCCGCTCGCATCCTTCCTCCTCTACACGCTGCTCTTCTACGTTCCCACGGCCATGGTGATAGACGAGGTGAAGCCAGGCCGGGCTTTTGAGGTGAGCCTCCGCATGCTTTTCGGCAAACCCGTGCTGTTCGCGGCTTGGCTCGCAATCGGCTTCCTGCTCCTGTCGCTTGTTTCCCTCGCCTCCCTGTCCCTGTTCCCCCACCCGCTCGCCCAGTACATCGCGCTCGTGATAAACTCGCTCGTAGTGCTGCCCTTCCTCACCGTCATGCAAACGCAGATGTACCTGACGAAATACACGCTGCTCTAGCTTCTTTCATGCACGATGGCCACGATTTTCTTGAGCAGCCTTGCCCCGTCCGCCCTTTCCCACACGTTTCTGCCCACGGCGATGCCGGCTCCGCCCGCGGACATGATTTCGCGCACCATGCCCAGCACTTCCGCCTCTTTTTCCTTCATCTTCCCCCCTGCGGCGAGGACGGGCGCGGCCGCGCCGCCGATGACCCTCCTCCAGCTCTTTCCGTCCCCAGTGTAATACGTTTTCACAATGTCCGCGCCCACCTCGGCAACCGCCCGGGCTGCGGGCGCGACGAACTCCTCCTTGTACCTCCTTTCCTTGGGCAGCGGCCTCGGGTAGGCGAACGCGATGACAGGCAGGCCGTATTCCCTTGCCGCGCTCCACACGCCGCGGAACTGGGAGAGCATGGCCGGCTCGTCCTCCACGTTAAAGTAAATCGTTGCGGCAACGGCGTCCGCGCCGAGCGCCACCGCGTTCTCCACTTCGCTGACGAGCGACTGCGTTTCAACAGGAGAGAGCGAAGTCTTGCCCGTCAGCTTCACAATCAGCGCCACGTCCCTGAGATTTTTTTCCCTCACCATTCCCTTGTGCAGGAGCACAGCGTCAGCGCCCCCCTCGCCCGCCATTCCGATTATCCTCTGCGGGGAAAGGTCTATTCCCTTGTAAGCGAGCGGGCCGTGCTCGAGCCCGTGGTCGAACGCGAGGACGACGCCTCTTCCGTCCGGCAAAATCCTCTTTAGCCTTCGTGAAACCCCGCTCACGTCGCCCACCAACGTAAGGCTAATAAAACCTCGGTTTTATAATACTTGGGAAGCGCGCGTTTTGCGTCATGCTTCGGTTTCCCTAGGAGGTGTAATCCATGGCTGCGAAAGAACACTTGAACCTGATATTCATCGGCCACGTGGACCACGGCAAGAGCACCACAGTGGGCCGCATTCTCTACGACACGGGCGCGCTGTCCGAACAGGACCTGCGCAGGCTCAAGGAAGAGGCGGAGAAGGTCGGCAAGGCGACTTTCGAGTTCGCGTTCGCCATGGACCAGCTCAAGGAAGAGAGGGAGCGCGGGGTCACCATCGACATCGCGCACAAGGACTTCCAGACGAACAAGTACTACTTCACCATCATCGACGCGCCGGGCCACCGCGACTTCGTCAAGAACATGATCACTGGCGCGAGCCAGGCCGACGCCGCCGTGCTCGTGTGCTCGGCCAAGGAAGGGGTGCAGCAGCAGACCAAGGAGCACGCCTTTCTCGCAAAGGTGCTGGGCATCCAGCAGCTCGTCGTGGCGGTGAACAAGATGGACACCGTGAAGTACGACCGCGTCAAGTACGAGGATTTGAAAAGCCAACTGTCCGGCCTGCTGAAGAACATCGGCTACAAGGTCGATGCCATTCAATTCATTCCCATCAGCGCGTACGAGGGCGAGAACGTCGTGAAGAAGACGGGCAAGCAGCCGTGGTACACGGGCCCCACCCTCGTGGAGAGCTTCGATTCGTTCAAGGTGCCGCCCAAGCCGACCGACAAGCCGCTGCGCCTGCCCGTGCAGGACGTCTTCACCATCACGGGCCACGGCACCGTGCCGGTCGGCCGCGTTGAGACGGGCGTGCTCAAGCCGAACACGACCGTCGTTTTCATGCCGAGCGGCGCGAAAGGAGAGGTAAAGCGCATTGAGATGCACCACCAGGAGCTTCCGCAGGCCGTACCCGGCGACAACGTGGGCTTCAACGTCAAAGGCGTGGACAAGAAGGACATTAAGAGGGGCGAGGTGGTCGGCCCGACAGACAAGCCCCCGACTGTGGCGGAGGAATTCACCGCCCAGATTGTGGTGCTCGAGCACCCGACCGCCATCGCCAAGGGCTACACGCCAGTGTTCCACATTCACACCGCTCAGGTCGCGGCGCAGATAACCGACATTCTCGAGAAAAAGGACCCCAAGACGGGCCAGACGCTCCAGAAGAACCCGGACTTCATCAAGACGGGCGACGTGGCCATCGTCAAGATAAAGCCGCTCAAGCCCCTGGTGGTCGAGAAGTTCCAGGAGTTCCCGCCCCTCGGCAGGTTCGCCATCCGCGACATGGGCCAGACGGTTGCGGCCGGCATCGTCCTCGAAGTCAAGCCGAGGGCGGCCGCGTAAATTTTTTGTTTTTTCACAAAAAATCATTTTTATGGGAAAGGCTCGCATCAAGCTCGTTGGCAAGGACCCTCGTGAGCTCGACGAGGTTTGCCAACAAATCAAGGAAATCACGAAGGCGACGGGCGTCGAGCTCCGTGGCCCGGTTCCGCTTCCCACCAAGCGGTTGAGGATAGCCACGCGCAGGACTCCCTGCGGGGACGGCAGCGACACGTACGAGCACTGGGAAATGAAGATTCACAAGCGCATCATTGACGTGGCGGGCGACGAGCGCACCCTCAGGCAGATCATGCGCGTCAAAGTCCCTGACACCGTGCACATCGAGATAAGCCTCGAGTGATGCGCTGGTTTTAAATCCTTTAAACCGCATAAACCATGAATCATGAAAGTGCTTGTTGTCGATGACAGCGTGAACATCCTGCCATTTTACAAGGACGCGCTGGCCACCCAAGGCATTGAGACCGAAACAGCGGCCAGCGGGCCCGAGGCTCTGGCAAAACTCTCTCTGGAGGAATTCGACCTTCTCATCACAGACTACCGCATGCCCGACATGAGCGGGTGCGAGCTTGCTAAGAATGTGCTTGAAAAGTTTCCAGGAAAAAAAGTCCTAATTTTGTCAAACATGCCCGGCGATGCCAAGGCAGAGGCCCAGCGCCTTGGCATAGAGGAGCGCGTGAGCGTGAGAGAAAAGCCCAGCGAACTCACCGAGCTGAAGGCGCTCGCCGAATATGTCAGAGAGCTCTTGATGGCAAAAACAGCGCCAGCCACGGAAAAGCTCAGAGTGCTCATTGTGGATGATGAGGAGATGCTCATAAAAGCATACACACGCGCGCTCTGGGGGCTGAGGGATGTTGTGGTCGAGACGGCTAAAGACGGCAATGAAGCGCTGGAAAAACTCAGCAGCGCGACCAGGCAGAATGCTCCCTTTGCCCTCATCATCACCGACTTCAACATGCCGGGCATGAATGGGTGCGAGTTCGCGCAGAAAGCGCGCGAGACTCACCCCGAAGCCAGAATTGTCATCAACACGAGCAACCCCGATGACGCGCGCAGGGAGGTGCAGCGCATCGGCATCGCGATTGAGCTCAGCAGCAACAAGCTACTGGGTTTGGAAGTTAAAAAACTTGTTGAGGCGACCATGGCGGAAAAAAACGCTCCGGATACTGACAAGATGCGCATTCTTCGGGACACAGCACCATCCACGTCACAATCCACGACCGGCCGGCCACAGAAACTCAAAAGGTAAATAAACTCCCACGTCTTCTATCAAAATGCCGGGGTGGCTGAACGGCAAAGCGCCAGCCTTGAGAACCGGAATCCCCAACGGGATTCCGATGCCTCCCAGCAAAACTGGGAGAAAGGGAAATCCTCTTCACCCGCAAGGGTGGGGTCAGGAGGACCCTCAAACTGGGGGAGGGGTTGTGCCCCTCCCGCGGTTCGAAGCTGGTTCCCCTCGCGGGGAGTAAGAGTTCGAATCTCTTCCCCGGCGTCCTTACTAATTGCGTTCGAACAAACAAAACAATTAGACTCAGCAAAGAAAACGACTTTGTCTTAGACCCATTCGCAGGTTATGGCGCTTTTGCCATCGCTGCATTGATGCTGAAAAGGAATTTATTGGCTTGAAAATCAGACCAGAAATCTACAAGATAGCGTTGAATAGAATCAAAAAATTTCAGACCATGAAGCTTTCGACTTTCTTAAAAGAGGGATGATAAGGAGGAAAGTCGAATGAAGAATTTTGTTATAAAAAATCTCGAAAAGTTTTTGGAAATAGCAGACACGATAGAGTCGCCCTTCAAGTTCTATGAAGTAATACGAATGAAGAAAGGCCGGCAATGTCTCCGAAGTGGCATGTGGATGAGACGTTAGTGAGGATAAACAAGCAGTGGATGTACCTCATTATCGTCTGGTGCCCAACA
>JAWCPB010000033.1:0-10361 GCA_038870455.1 Candidatus Micrarchaeia archaeon | reverse complement strand
CGATACCTCCGAACCGCGGAGGGGCTGCGCCCCTCCCCAGTTTGATGTTCCTCCTGACCCTCCCCGAGAGGGGGGAAGGTCGAGGACGAAGGGGGGACACCTCCCCCCTTTGTCTTATGCTCCGGCCGGGATTTGAACCCGGGTCTCAGGCTTCCCCCATGCCAACGCTTTTTCGCGCAACGCGAAAAGGTTGCTCGAGAGGCCTGCATCCTTGACCGGACTAGACGATCGGAGCCCGAGCTATTTTTAGTAAAGCAAAATATTAAATCAAAAAGGGATGGTGGTTAGCGCGCCTGTTCTCTCCAGCATTCACTTCTCTGTAAGTTGTTTAAGTAAATTTTTTGCAATCACACATAAGTGCAGGTTCGCGAACCTATAAATCAACTCTTCCTCATCCGTTTTTTTCGAAGAATCCTGGGGGTAGGCGCGAATAAAGCCAAGGGCATTGTGCGCTGCCAGCGGAGCGGCGAGAAGGAGGTCATCAAAATCAAGATTGCCTTTAGGCAAATTCGGCAGGTCCTCCGGAAGCAGCACTCGCAGGGCCAGTCTCATAATGTCGTCTCCAAAATGTTCTTTCGTCCAAGTCAGCCATCCCTTTATATCATTTGGCGACGGCACTTCCTTCTTGAGGTTTTCTCTTATATGCATACGGGCTATGGTTCTGGCCAGCATTTCAGCCACTTTCTCATCATCAGCAAGGTCTTCTGGCTTGATTTCGGAGGAGGCGAGAACCTCTTTTTTGAATTTCGCGATGGTATCTGGCGTAAGCGCCTTTTTCGCCTTTTGTGCAGTCGCTTCAATCAATTTTTCGAAACGGGCATCAAAAGCCTTCTTTCTTTCGATTGCTTTTTCCACTTTCGCTGCGAGTTGAGGATGCTTTTCTCTTTGGGATAAGACGCCCTCTACCGACATTCCCCAGAGGGGCATACCTAATTCCAACTCAGCAGTAAACCTGCCGCTGACTGGTGGTATGTCTGGGCTAAGTTTTAATCTGGAAAAACTTTCTTGCGGATCCTGAGCGCGTTCGGAACCACCTGTCTTTACGACTGTCTTCGGTTCTGCCACGAGAGTTTTTTGTTGTCGAGTTTTTAATAGTTTCTGGAGTGGGCCCGCGGCGAATCGAACGCCGAATCTTCAGTGCTCTCCCCCTTTTCCGTCAACGCTTTTCCGAAGCGTCGGAAAAGGGTTGGCGCCGAAGGCGCTCTCCTTTTTTCCGTCAACGCTTTTCCGAAGCGTCGGAAAAGGGTTGTGAGACTGACGTCTTACCATTCGACTACGGGCCCGGAATTGTTTTTGTCGAGATAAATTTTAAAGCGAGCGGGAGGGGGGAACTTTTTTCCTCCGAAGGGCTTTAAATCTTCTTTTCGATAAGCTTTCTCGATGGGCGTCAAGGAGGAGCTGCGCGCGCAGTTCAGCCGCGAGCCGCAGCGGCATTATGAGGTTGCTCTCTTCAAGGAAAAGGGCTTTGCCAGGAGGCAGTGCCCCAAGTGCGGCCGCTTTTTCTGGAGCCTGGGCAAAGAAGTGTGCGGCGACTCCAAGTGCGAGCCGTACTCGTTCTTCAGGCCGGCTAGCGCGGACTACATCGAAGTGTGGCGGGGGTTTGAGAAGTTTTTCACCGACAACGGGCACGCCAGCATTCCCCGCTATCCTGTCATCTGCCGCTGGCGCGACGACCTTTACTTCACCATCGCGAGCATCGTCGACTTCATGCGCCTCGAGGGAGGGGCCGTGGCGTGGGAGTACCCTGAGAACCCGCTCGTCGTGCCACAGATGTGCCTGCGCTTCAACGACATTCCAAACGTCGGGGTTACGGGCAGGCATTTCTCGTGTTTTGTCATGGCCGGCCAGCATTCCTTCAACTACCCAGCCGAAGGCTATTGGAAGGACAGGTGCATCGAGCTGAACTTCAACTACTTGACCCGCGTGCTGGAAATCAAGCCGGAGGAACTGACTTACTTGGAGGACGTTTGGGCCATGCCAGACCTGTCTTCCTTCGGCCCGTGCGTCGAAACTTTCGCGAACGGCCTCGAGCTGGTCAATTCGGTGTTCACCGAATTCACCAAGCCTCCGGGAGGCTCTCCGCGCGAGCTCGCGGCGAAAGTCATTGACGTGGGATGGGGCTTCGAGAGGCTCGTCTGGTACGCCGCAGGCACGCCCACCGCGTACGACTGCGCATTCGGTCCCGTCGTTCCTGAGCTGATAAGGCAGGCCGGCGTGGATTACGACAAGGAGCTTTTCCTCAAGTACGCCGCGCTCTCGAGCAGGCTCGATTTGGAGGAGCACGCTGACATCAGGAAAGTGAAGGAGGGAGTGGCCCGCGAGCTCGGCGTGTCGCTTGACGAGCTCGAGAAGAAAATTGCTGTTCTGGAAGCCATTTACGCGGTCGCAGACCATGCGCGGGCGCTCGCGTTCGCCATCGCAGACGGAGGGCTGCCCAGCAACGTCGGAGGCGGGTACAACCTGCGCGTGGTGCTGCGGCGCGCGCTGTCGTTCATCGACCAGTACAAGCTCCCGTTCGCCCTCGGCGAGGTGGCGGAGGCGCACGCCAAGTACCTGCGCCCGCTTTTTCCAGAGCTGTCGCAGAACGTTTCCGAAATTCACGCCATTCTCGAAGTCGAGGAAAGGCGGTACAGGGCTTCCTTTGAGAGGGCCAAGCGCCTGGTCAGCGACCTGATAGAAAAAGGAAGGCTGACGGAGGAAAAGTTCTCCGAGCTTTACGAGAGCCACGGCGTGACGCCCGAGCTCGCCGAGGAGGTGGCCGCTGGCCTCGGCAAGCCCGTTGAGATTCCAAGCGACTTCTACAAGAACCTCACCCAGCAGCACGTTTTCCACGAGGCGAGGGAAGAGGCGAAGTACAACCCCGAGGGGCTTCCGAAGACGCGCCTGCTCTATTACGAGACGGGCGCGACAGCGTGCGAGGCGAGCGTGGTCGCCATCCGCGGGAACGCGCTCGTGCTCGACCAGACGTGCTTCTACGCAGAGGGAGGGGGGCAGGCCCCTGACTTGGGAACGATTCACGGCAAGCGCGTGCTGGACGTCCAGATTGCCGGGGGCGTCGTGTTTCACGAGGTGGAGGATGCGCGCATCTTCACGGTCAACCAGAGGGTGAGGTGCGCCGTGGATGCGGACAGGAGGAGGGCGCTGGCTCGCCATCACACCGCCACGCACGTCATGGCGGCTGCGGCACGCGCGGTGCTCGGCAACCACGTGTGGCAGGCGGGCGCGCGCAAGGAGCCGGACAAGGCGCACTTGGACATCACGCACTACGAAAAGATCTCTCCGGAACAGCTCAAGGAGATCGAGCGCGCGGCCAACGCCATCGTGTTCGCCGACAAGCCCGTTGTCGTGCGGAGCCTGGACAGGGGAGAGGCTGAGAGGCGGTACGGCTTCACCCTCTACCAAGGGGGAGGGGCTCCCGGCAAGACCGTGCGCGTTGTCGACATCGAGGGCACCGACCAGGAAGCGTGCGGCGGCATTCACGTGGCGAGCACGGGAAAGCTCGGCCTCATAAAAATAATCAAGGAGGAGCGCATTCAGGACGGCGTGAACCGCATCGAGTACTGCGCCGGAGAGGCCGCGCTCGCCTTCATCCAGGAGCGGGAAGCGCTGCTCGAGCAGGCTGCCGACAGGCTCAAGGTCCCGCCCGCCTCGCTGCCGGCTGCCGTCGAACGCTTTTTCAACGAGTGGAAGGAGAGGGGCAAGGCTGTGGCCGAGCTCGAGGACACGCTGGCGGAAATCTCCGCAGCGCGCTTCAGGAAGGAGGGGAAGCTCGTGCGCAAGGCGCTCGATGTTGATGCCGGGCTGCTCAAGAAAATCGCGCTCAAGATGGTCGAGGGCGACGAGGGCTGTGCCGTGGTGTTCGCCAACAAAAGCAATGACGTGGTGTGCGCTGCCGGAAGGCAGAGCGGGCGGAGCGCGAAAGAGCTGCTCGGCGAAGTGTGCGCGGCCTTCGGCGGAGGCGGGGGCGGCAGCGACCGCCTTGCCCAGGGAAAGACGCGGGACCCCGTCGTCTTCGCTTAACGCGTATAGACGATGAGCTGCGCTCCAGTGCTGTCCTCTATTTCCTGCACCACGCGCGAGACAGCCTCCTCCTTGCTCAGGAAGATGTACGGCACCTCGTTTTCTTCGGCAAAGTCGACCACTCCCTCGCTCGCGCTTCTCGCCGCGCGCACCGCCACCACGACCTCAAGCCCTCTTTTGGCCAGCGCGTTCTTCCACTTGTCCAGCACCTTCTTCTCCTCTTCGCCGAGCCTGGCGGCCGCTTCCTTGAGCGGCACCGAGAGCGGCACCTCGACAATGTGAAGCAGCGTGGCGCTGGCCCCGAGGTCCGAGCAGAGCTTCGCCACGAAGTCGAGCACGGCCGCCTCCTCGCCAGCGAGCTTGAGCGGAACAAGCACGGTCTTCCTTCCCTTCATCGCCCTCTCTTCCAGGTAGGCCTCGAGCTCCGGCGCGACCTCCTTGTACCTCGCGTACGCGAAGTGCGCGATTATTCCTAAGAGGAACCAGAGGCCGGCGAAAATTCTTCCCTGCTCGTGCAGCAGGATGACGAGCGCGAACACCGCGCCGCAGGACAGCGACCCGAGCACGCCTATCAGCGGTACGTCGGCGCCCCCCACGCGGACGTTGAACCCGAGCCTGAAGGGCCTGGCAAGCGCCGGCTCCTTTATCCTCAGGGCGACGAGCGAGACGTTCGCTATGAGGTAGGCGAGCAGCGCGCCGAACGCGTAAAGCTCTCCCAGCAGGCGCATGTCTCCGGCGAAGGCGAGGGCGAGCGCGATGGCCGAAAAAGGGATGATCGTCATCCACGGCGTTCCGTACCTTGGATGCACCCACCTAAACCTCTTGGAGATGAGGTTCGCCTTGCTGAGCGAGTACAGCACGCGCGAGACGCCGATGACGCCCGTGTTGGCGCTCACGAGGCAGATGAGAAAGCCTGCGAAAGCAACGAGGGGAACGAGTATGCCCGCGTGCGGGAGGCGGAGCGCCACGGCGGTCAGCGGGTTGTCCATCCTCGCGGCAAGCTCGCTCGGGGGGACGATGCCGAGCGCCAGCACGCTCACCAGCACGGCGAACAGCACCACGAGCAGCACCGCCAGGCCCGACGCCCTCGGTATTATCCTGCCGGGCTCCCTCGTCTCCTCCGCGGCCTGCGAGATGCTCTCTATGCCGATGAAGGTCACCATGGCGAGCGTTATGGAAAACAGGAAGTCCGGCCATCCCACAGCGCTGCCAATCGGCTGGATGGTTGAGAGAAAGAGCGGGAGGCTGAAGGCCGCGCCGAAGCCCGCGAGCAGGAGAATGGCGACGACCCCCATTGTCGTGAGGGTGAGCGCCGTGTTCACGAGCGAGGACTCCCTGATTCCCAGCAGGTTTATCCCCGCGAGAGAAAGTATGATGCCCGCGGTCGCGAAGGAAAAGAACTCTCTCACTCCGGGAAACAGCACGCTCAGGTAGCCGGCCGACGCGACCGCGAAGAGCGCTATGCAGATGAGGTAGTCGAGCGCGAGCCCCCACCCACCGAGGAATCCCACGAAGTCTCCGAAAGCCCTCCTGCCGTAAGAAGCCGCTCCCCCGGCCACCGGAATCGCGCTCGCGAGCTCCGCGTACGCCAGGCCCGTGCAGGCGTACACGAACGCGGCCACGAGTATGGCGAACGGCATGGCGCCGCCCGCGTAAGCCGCGATGAGGCCGAGCGCGAGGAAGATGTCTGCGCCGACGTCCGCAAAGCCGAGCGAGAACGAGCCGAACAGCCCCAGCTCTTTCTTGAGCGGCGGGCTTGGCGCAAGGCGCGCGCGCATGCCATCAACCGTGGCTGCTCAACGCCTTTTTCAGTGCCCTGGCGAGGGCCTCGCTCGCCTCCCGCATGTCTGCGGTTTCATCAAGCATGATTGTCGCCACGAAACGCACCCTATCGCCAGACTTGAAGGGCGTCACGCGGCACCTTCCGAAGCCCTTGAGCTCGAGCTCGGCCTGTATCTCGCCGGCTATTTTCTCCGCCTCCCTCTTTCCGACACGCAGTTCTATGCTGTCCTGCACCTTGAGGTGGGGCGCCTTCGAGTAGTTTATGACGCGCATGCCCAGCAGCTCCTTGTTCGGAATGCTCACGAGCGTGTTGTCGTCCTTCCTTATCGTGGTGTAGACCACACCGAACTCCACGACCCTTCCCTTGACGCCATCGACCTCGACATAGTCGCCGATGTTGATGGCCGCCGAGGAGAGGAGAGCGAACCTGCGCGCAAAGTCCTCGAGGAACTCCCTGCCAGTTATGACGATTGTCAGCACGAAGCCGGCGATGATCACGGTGAATATCGCCTCGTCCCTCGTGAATATTGCGATGATGATGAGCAGCGCTGCCGCGAACAATATTGCGGAGGTGAGCGCCTTGAGCGACTTCAGCACGTCCAAGGGATACTTGCGCATGGAGTAGTCGAAGAACGCGTTCATCAGGGCGCGCGCGGCTATGGCCGCGAGGAGGATGAGCACGCTCCAGGTCGCGGGTGCGATGAACGCGCTCGCGTCGAGCAGCGTCTGCCTTATCTCAACCCTCGCGTAGGTGCCCGCGAGAAACAGCAGCGCGGCGAGCAGAAGCAGCAGCGCGAGAACGAGCGCGAGGCTTCCTGTCTGTCCCTGCATTTAAAGCTCCTCCTCGAAAAGCTCCTCGAGGGGCGAGCGCTCTCCGCTCGCGCTCGTTGAAGACGCCTGCGCCTCGCCAGCCCGCGTGCTCTCGGGCGTTTCCATGAACGCGAGCGGGTTCTCGCCGAGGCCGCTCGCCTCAGCCTTGGCGGCGGGCTTGTTCCGCAGCAGGGCCTCGAGCGTCACCGTAAATCGCGCCGAACAACCCGGGCACTCGAGCTCCAGCATTACCGAGTTCAGACCAAGCTCCGTCGCGAGTTCAAGCGAGTAATCCCTTCCGCACGAGCACGCAATCGTCTTGTGCACGCGCACGCTTTCCGCCATGGCAACCACCAACCGCTTTTCACAGCGCCCATTTATTTATTCAACGGTTACGCTCTTGGCCAGGTTCCTGGGCTTGTCCGGATCCGCCCCGCGCAACACCGCCGCGTGGTAGGCGAGCAGCTGGAGCGGCACGATGTAAAGGAAGGGCGCCAGCAGCGGGCTCGCCTTCGGCATGCGGATGCGTTCGTCGGCCGCGGCAAGCGCTTGGCTGCTGTCGGACAACACTATGAGCTGCGCCTCCCTGGCCCTGCACTCCTGTATGTTGCCCAGCATTTTGGGCAGCGTGGCGTCAGAAGGGGCTATGGCAATGACCGGCACGCCTTTCTCGAGCAGGCTCAGCGGCCCGTGCTTGAGCTCGCCGCCGGGATACGCCTCGGCGTGCGTGTAGGTTATTTCCTTGAGCTTGAGCGCGCCCTCGAGCGCGATCGGGTAGCCGAGCCCCCTGCCTATGAAGAAAAAGTCCCTCTTGCGCGAAATCCTTTCCGCTACTCTCTCGATTTCCCCGCGTTTTTTCAGCACATCCCGCACCAGCTCAGGCACGCGCTCCAGCTCTTTCCGGAGCTTTTCATCACCTGCCATGCGCGCGGCCAGCGCGCACAGCACGGCGAGCTGGGCGAGGAAAGTCTTTGTCGCGACGACAGAAATCTCCGGGCCAGCCTGCATGCACAGCACCACGTCCGCTTCCCGCGCGAGCGAGCTGCCGACCACGTTCGTTATGGCGAGCGTCCTGGCTCCCCTTTTCTTGGCTTCCCTGACCGCTGCGAGCGTGTCCGCGGTCTCGCCCGACTGGCTAATCGCGAGGACGAGCGTCTCGCCGCCCGCGCCGCCGGCGAACGCCTGCGCGTACTCGCTGGCAATGAATGCATCGGCGGGCTGCAGCCCGAGCCGGGCCGCCAGGTACTTGAACACGAGCCCCGCGTGATAGCTCGTGCCTGCCGCGACCACGTGAATGCGCTTGAATTTTCTGGCGAACTCCGCGGCTTCGCCAACGTCGAGCGCCAGCGTCTGCGCCACGCTCTGAGGCTGTTCCTCTATTTCCTTGAGCATGAAGTGCGGATAGCCCCCCCTCTGCGCCATCTCAGTCGTCCAGGCGACTTCGACGGGCTTGCGCGCGGTCCTCCTCCCCTCCCTTTCCGCCTCATAACCACAGCGGCTCAACACCGCGAACTCGCCGTCCTCTAGGAAAACGAACTTTTTCGTGTGCGCGAGCAGGGCCGGAACATCCGAGGCGCACCACATTTCGCCATTTCCCACGCCTATCACGAGCGGGCTCTGGCTTCTCGCCAGGAATATCCTCTCCTCGCCCTTGACCAGCACCGCGAGCGCCCAAGCCCCTTTTAGCTCCGCCACGGCCTGCTTCACCGCCTCGCCCGCGTTCCTCGCCGCCTTCAGCTTTTCCTCAACAAGGTGAGCCACAACCTCGCTGTCGGTGTCGCTGGAGAACCTGTGCCCCTTTTGCTTGAGGGACTCCCTGAGCTCGGCGTAGTTCTCTATGACGCCGTTGTGCACGAGGCACACGCTTCCCCTGCAGTCGAAGTGCGGATGGGCGTTCCTCCTGCTCGGTATGCCGTGGGTTGCCCACCTCGTGTGCCCGATGCCGATGCTTCCGGGGAGGGCGGTGAAATCCATCTTCCTCTCGATTTCCTCGATTTTTCCCTTGTCTTTCCTGGCGTGTATTCCCTTGCCGTCGAGCGTGGCGATTCCCGCGCTGTCGTACCCCCTGTAGTCAAGGTTCTTAAGGCTCTTGAGAATCAGGGGCGCAGCCCTCTCCCCACCTATGTAGCCCACTATGCCGCACACGATGTGTTTTTGGGAGGGAATGTTAATAAATTGGTCTCGGGGTCTGGTGCCACCGCAGGATGTACTCGAAGACTATCGTTTTTTTCTCGCCTTTCTTCAGCGGAACCTTCCACTCGAGCACGTTGCCGGGCTTCTGGGCCGGCTGGACGCTCGCGCTCACGAGCACGACCTCGTCAGCGTATCCCATGGAGTCGCGCACCACGAGCTCTGCGCTTTCCTCTCGCCTGTTCTCCATGCTCAGCTCTATTCTTCTCTTCGTCTCCCTCACGTTAAACTCCTCGCGCGAGCTCTCGTTCAAAACCGTTTTCTTCACCTCGATCTCGGGCACGTCCGCGACATAAATTTCCTTCTCCAGGCCGGGCGGCACGAACTCGATGCTGTCCTCTCCGATGAACTTTCCCCCGATATACGCCCTCACCACACCTTCTCCGAGGCTCTCCCTGCCGGTGTTGTTGAGCTTGTAGTTCCTGTGCACGCGCTCGTTTTCAGTCTCCCACACGAACTCGCGCTTGAAGGGCACGCTCTTCGAGAAGAGCGGCCTCGTGCTGCTCTCCCCACTCTTCATGCTCACGGGATAGGGCAGCGTATAACTCCAGTAGCCCGCGCTTACGCTCGGCAGCGCCTCAGCCAGTGCAGCTGGCGCGGCCGCCGCCTTCAACGCGCTCCTGACCACTCCGGTATCTGTGAAGTAGGGCCGCCACCCGCTGATTATCCTCGGAAAGCCGATGATGAGCGTCGCGCTCACGTTCTCCCAGTCCTCGCCAACGTTGTTGCTGATGTCCGCCCAGGCCTGCAGGAGCGCGCTTCCCTCCGCCACATCGCTATCCAGATACAGCTTGTAGTGCTCGCTCCAGCTCGCTCCGGATACCAGATACCCCACGCTCACCGCGTGTGTGGCCGGCGCGCCCGCTCTGACCACTACTCTCACCCCCCTCCTCCACTCCGTCTCGTTGTACTCCTCTGTCCTGTTCAGCTCGCTCACCGGCGCGCGTATTTCCTTCACATCCTTCACCGCAACAATATCCACGCCCGCCTGCGACGCCACGCCTATCCTCTCGGAGTCGAACCAGACAAGCTTGCCGCTCTTCTGGCTTCCCTCAAGCACCACGACAACGTTTTTTCCCATGCTCTCGTTAAGAATCTCCTCGAAAAACAGAAGGCGGCTACGGTTCAGCGTCTTTGTGAAGGAATCGCTGTAGCGCGCTATCTCAATCAGCGTCCCGGTGTTGTCGAGGACAGAAATGCTCGCGTCTATGGCGTTCTGCGTGAGGTTCTCGATCTGCAGGGCGAACTCTCCCGCGCCGAGGCTCGCGCTTCCCTCTCTTGTGGCGTACGCAAACCCGTTCGAGTACAGCACGACTTCCTTCACCGGCGCTTCCAGCATGACGTTCTGCGCTGCAAAAACCGCGCCCGCCAGCAGCAGGAGACACAACCCTGCCTTCATGCGATCGCAACCTCTCACTATTTTCTCGCCAGCGCAAAGAACAGCGTTTCCACAGCCGCCACGAGCACTCCCACGAATGGGAAGGAGAAGAGGCCGATGAGGAGCGGGGCGAGTGCGAGCGCGAGCGGCACGAGGCGCATCTTCTCACTCCTCGCCATAA
>JAWCPB010000032.1:0-12048 GCA_038870455.1 Candidatus Micrarchaeia archaeon | reverse complement strand
TCCACGCTCCATTTTTCCCTTGGCGAGCTCCCTGTGGTTGATGGCTTCAGTGAAGTTCGGGTTGAGCTCGATGGCCTTGTCATAGTCCGCGATGGCCTTCTCGTAGTCGCCCATGTAATCGTAGGCGAGCCCGCGGATGTGCCACGCTTCAGCAAAGTTCGGGTTGAGCTCGATGACCTTGTCAAAGTCTTCGACCGCCCGCTCGTAGTCCTGCTGGCAGGCATAGGCCAGGCCCCTGTTGTAATACGCCTTGAGGTACCTAGGGTTGAGGCTGATGGCCTTGTCGTAGTCGAGAATGGCCTTGTCAAAGTCTTGCTTGCGGTAGTGCGCATCGCCCCGGTTGTTATAGATGACTGCGTTGCGAGGGTCGAGCTCGGCCGAGCGCGTGTAGTCGGCTATGGCCTTGTCGAACTCTTTCTTGTTGTAGTAGGCCAGGCCGCGGTTGAAGTAGGCCTCGCTGAAGTTCGGGTTCAGCACGATGGCCATGTTGTAGTTTTCTATGGCCCGGTCGTAATCGCCTTTCTCGTAGTAGGCGTTTCCCCTGTGATAATACGTCCGGGCATCGGTGGGGGAGGGCTTCCCCCCTGTCTCCTCCTCGTCGATCGCCTCGGCTTCGCTGTCCTTCCTTGGCATGGCAACCATATCAATAATCCAGCCACCTATTTAAATGTTTGACGCCAATTTTCTCTCGATGGAACTGGATGCCACCGACCGCAGGATACTCGAGCTGCTGGGGCGGGACGCGCGCGCGAGCTTCCGCGACATGGCCAGGGCGCTGAGGCTGAGCCCCAGCACCATTCTCGTGAGAGTGAGGAAAATGCAGGAGGAGGGGGTGCTTAAGGGCTTCGTGCCGCTGATCAATCCGGAGAAGCTTGGGTACGGCGTGACCGTGGCCATCAGCGTCAAGGCGCGAGGGGGGATGCTTGAGGAAGTCGAGAAGGAAATCGCGCAGATGCCGAACGTCATCGCGGTGTACGACATCACCGGAGAATGGGATGTGCTCGTTATCGCCAAATTCAGGGATATGAGCGAGCTGAACGCTTTCGTGAAACGCCTTCTCTCCAACCCAAACATAGAGCACACGCTCACCTCTACCGTGCTCAACTGCGTCAAGGAGGACATCGCCGCGCGCCCCGAAATGCTGAAGGTGATGCCGTGAGGCTGGTAACTGTTCACAGCGACTTCATCGAATTCACGCCCGTGCAGAAAGCGGTGAAGGCAGCCGAAGAGGCCGCAGCCGGAGAAACAACGAGGGTGACCGATTGCCTCGTGGCTTTCTGCGCGGCCGAGGAAGGCGACGACGAGCTGGCAGCGGCGAAAGCTGCTGATGAAATCGACGGGGTGGCGGAGCAGGTGAAGGCCGACCGCATCGTCCTCTACCCGTGGGTGCATCTCACCAGCAGGCCCGCCAAGCCTGAGAAAGCGCTCGCCCTGCTTAAGCAGGCGGCCAAGCTGCTTGAAGAGATGGAGTACGAGGTTGTGCGCGCGCCATTCGGCTGGTACAAGAGCTTCGACCTCAAGGCAAAGGGCCACCCTCTCGCCGAGCTGTCTAGGGAGATAAGAGGGGAGGGAGCGCCCAAAGAACGTGTTTCCAAAGCACTGCAGACCGAAGCGAAGGCAAAAAGCGAGTACTTCATCCTCACGCCAGAAGGGGAGCTCGTCCCAGTCGCCTCTTTCGACTTCAAGAAGTTTCCGCAGCTCAAGAAGCTGGCCGACTACGAGATTCACAAGGTGCGCGCTTACGAAAAGGAGCCGCCTCACATCCGCCTCATGCGCGAGCACGCCATAGCGTGGTTCGAGCCCGGAAGCGACTCGGGAAACCTCCGCTGGTACCCGGCCGGCAGGCTCGTGAAAAAGCTGCTTGAAAAAAAAGTTTCCAGCCTCTGCATTTCCTACGGCGCGATGGAAGTCGAGACGCCCGTCATGTACGACTTCGAGCATCCGACGCTCAAAAAATACCTCGACAGGTTTCCTGCGAGGCAGTACGTGGTCGAGAGCGAGGACAAGGAGCTTTTCCTGAGGTTCGCGGCGTGCTTCGGGCAATTCCTCATAGCCCGCGACGCTGTCATCAGCCACCGCTCTCTTCCCCTCAAGATTTACGAGCTCACGAAATACAGCTTCCGCAGGGAACAGAGCGGCGAGGTGGCCGGCCTGCGCAGGCTGCGCGCATTCACCATGCCAGACATGCACACGCTGTGCAGGGACCTGCCTCAGGCCAAGGAAGAGTTCGCCAAGCAGTTTGAGCTGTGCCAGCAGTGGCTGGCAGGCCTCGCCCTCCCGTTCGAAACCGCCTTCCGCGTCCAGAAGGACTTCTATGAGGAAAACGGGGGGTGGTACAAGCGGTTTGCAAAACGGCTCGGCAAGCCCATTTTCATCGAGATGTTTGCCGAAAGATACGCCTATTTCATAACGAAGTTCGAGTTCAACTTCATCGACAACCTGGACAAGGCCAGCGCGCTTTCGACAGTGCAGATCGACGTGGAGAACGCAGAGACTTACGACATCAGCTTCGTGAATGAAAAAGGAGAGAAGCAGAAGCCTGTCCTGCTGCACGCCTCTCTCTCCGGCTCGACCGACCGCAATGTCTACGCGCTCCTGGAGGAACAAGCGCGCAAAATCGCCATGGGGAAAACTCCTTTGTTCCCCACTTGGCTCGCGCCCACCCAGCTCCGCCTCGTGCCGGTGAGCGACGCGCAGAATCCGGCGTGCGAGAAGCTGCTTGCGGAGCTTTCCTCCAAAAACATTCGGGTTGATTTCGACGACCGCACCGAGACGCTTCAGAAGAAAGTGCGCGACGCGGAAAAGGAGTGGATCCCGTACATCGCGGTGGTGGGAGAGAAGGAGGCGGAGGGGGGTTTCCTCAGCGTGCGCGTGCGCTCCACCGGGAAACAGGAGAAGATGAAGCCCGCAGAGCTCGTTTCCTGCATTGCCTCGGAGTGTGCGGGCCAGCCCTTCGAGCCTCTTTCCCTGCCCACCCACCTCAGCAGACGCGCAATCTTTTAGAATACAACCGCACATAACCATTTCACCCGCTGTAGCTCAACTTGGCTAGAGCGTTCGGCTGTAGCTTGCTTGCCCAGCGCTTTTTTGCTGGCAGAAACCGAAATGTTGGTGGTTCAAACCGAACCGCGGAGGGGTTGACATCTCCGCGGTTCCGTGAAAATCCGCCCAGCGGGACTAGGCACTAGTCGATAGCTTCTTCTCTCGCAGCCCGTTGCCACGGGGCTCGCTCGTCACTGTATCGTTGGTTCTAGGGCCTCCGTCGATTTTCAAAAGCAATAAATACCTGCCATCGCAAAAAACAACCTCATGATACACGCCACGCCATCCGACGCCCTCGCGGTGAAGGCCCATGATCTCCTGAAGGCCAGCGGAGCGGAAATCAAGAGCGATGAAAAATTCGGGCCATTCGACGTTAAAAGGGCGCTCGTGCGCGCTTTCATGAAAGGAGTGCCGGAAGAAAGGCTGTTAGGTCGCTTGACTGAAGCCAAAAGCGCCGTGGACGCGATTGAGGGGATAAACTGCGAGATAGGCGGCGAGGGCTACGTTCAAGCGAAGGAGGAGGAAAAAAAGGAAATGGAGGCCCGCAGGGAAAGCGCGCTGCGTGTCAGGAGAAGCTTTTTCACTCCCCGCGAAACGGAAGTCCTTGCAAAACTGGGGGTGCCTGAGCAAAACATCAAATCAGGCGAACTCTCTGAAGAAGACAAAGTGAAAATCCGCGAGGCAGTCACGATCCTCGTCATTCAACAAAACCAGCTCGGGATCGTGCTGTCGAGGTTTGGCTTGGACGGAGGCGAGCCGAAGTCCTTCAAAGAGCTCTCCAAGGAATTCGCAGTTAAAGAAGCGGCGATTCGGCATATCATTACAACGGCCATGGGAGGAATCAGCCCAAAAGAACACATTCTGCCGAATGAAACCCTCTAGCAGCCCCCAGCAGCAATCTTTTTTATTCCTTGTCCGCCCAATTCCTCGCAACGCCTTGGTTGTGTAGTGGACTAGCATACCGGCCTGTCGCCGAACCGCGGGGGAACCTAGGTTCCCCCTCAGTTTGAGGGTCCTCCGGATCCCCCTCCTTTCGCAAAGGGAGGCGGCGGAAAGCCGGCGACCCGGGTGACCCTTTTCCGCCTTCGGCGCAAAAGCGTCAACGGAAAAGAGTCAGGGAATTCGAATCCCGGCCAAGGCGCTTTGCATACAGCCCACAAGTGGTTATGATGAGAGCGAAGCGTAGGGCTGCAAGCGGTTGGGAGGAAGGGATCGCGTTTGTGAGAGGAATTAACTTTTACAGAAATGCGAGGATAACACAGGAGAAAATGTTCGCATTGTGCCGAAAGATTGAGACGGATAACCTGAGAATTTTAAAAATTGACAAGACTGATAATGTTGTCTTCAAGAAGAGGGGCATGCACTACGCAACGGTTGGTTCGCGGCTGGAGAGGGTTCTGTCAGCATACTTTGGAAAGCCGATTTTTGTGACAACGAGGAGTATGAAGACAATTCGGCGCGTGTCATCCTCCCTGGGCTGAAAGGCGGGCTGTGGCTGGCGTTGGTTTTTATATAATTACCCGAAAAATATGGCGCATGAGCCTGCTGTACATTCTGGCTTCAGCGATTGCCGTCAGCCTCATCTCGCTCGTTGGGGTGGCCCTGCTCTCGCTGCGGAAGGCGACGCTGGGGAAGGTTCTGCCCGCGCTCGTCAGCTTTGCTGCCGGCACGCTGCTGGGCGCCGCGTTCCTGGACCTCCTGCCCGAGGCGCAGGCCGCGCTGGGAAACGGCCATTTCGCGCTCGCACTGCTCGGGGTGATTGCTTTTTTTGCAATCGAAAAGCTGCTCAGGTGGTACCACTGCCACGACAGGAAGTGCAGGGTGCACGAATATGCTTACATGAACCTGCTGGGGGACGGCATCCACAATTTCCTGGATGGCGCGATAATAGCCGTTGCTTACCTCGCCGACTTCGCCACGGGAGTGACCGCGACGATTGCCGTTGCGGCGCATGAGATTCCGCAGGAAATAGGCGACTTCAGCATCCTCCTGAAAGGCGGATTCACCAAGCGCGAGGCAATCCTCTACAATTTTGCGACCGCGCTCACAGCGGTGGTCGGCGCGGTTGCCGCTTATTTCTTGGCCCAGCAAGCCCAGGCTTTCACCACCCTCATGCTACCGTTTGCAGCCGGAGGATTCATCTACATTGCGGGCGCGGACTTGTTTCCGGAGCTGCACAAGACAGGCACGCTGAAGGAATCGCTCACTCAGCTCGCTTTCATACTGATTGGAGTCTGTGTGATCGCGGCAGCTCACGCCTACATGGGGTAATCAGATGGAGCTGTACGACGTGCTCGTGACGGGCGCGGGCCCTGCGGGCTGCTCCGCGGCCCTTCACGCCGCAAGGAAGGGCCTGAGCGTGCTGCTCTGCGAAGAGCATCCGAGAATAGGCGAGCCAGTGCACTGCGGGGAGTGCCTCAGCGCGCTGGCGGTCGAGAAGTTCAAGCTCAAGCTCCCGCAGGAAGCGATTGCGATGAGCGTGCGGGGCGTGCGCGTTATTTTCCCAAACCATTCCGCGAGCGTGCTCACCGAGCCCGGCTTCGTGCTGAACAAAGACAAGTTTGAGGCCTGGCTGGCGGGCGAGGCGCAGGCTGCTGGGGCAAAGCTCGCCTTCCCGGTGAAAATCGAGGGGCTGGAGAGGAGCGACCGCTGGAGGGCTTCCGCCTCGAACGGGGAATTCGAAGCCGAGCTGCTTATTGACGCGAGCGGGGTGCAGGCGTTCGCTTCAAGAAAGCTCGGGCTTAATCCCCCGCACGAGACTGTCATAGGCCTGCAGTACAGGATGAGCGACATTCCGACAGACGGCTACCTAGACTTCTACCTGTGGCCCGAGCTCGCGCCGGGCGGCTACCTGTGGATGATTCCGAAAGGAGATGGAAAGGCGAACGTCGGATTGATCACGACCGATAAGAGCAACGCAAAGAAATACCTCGATGAGTTCGTCTCGCGCATGGCGTGGGAGAACAAGAGCGTGGAGAAGGCGTTCGGCGGGCTCATCCCTGCCTCAGGCCCTTCTGCAAAAACTTTTGGCGACGGGCTGCTTCTCGTGGGCGACGCGGCGGGCTTCGCCTCCCCGCTCTTCGAGGGAGGAACGCACCTGGCGCTCAAGAGCGGCGAGCTCGCTGCGGAAGTGGCGGCGCAGGCGGTAAAGAGGAACGACACGACGCAGAACATCCTCAGGCTTTACGAGAGGCTGTGGAAAAGCGAGTTTCCCGATTACGCGAGGATGGTGGAGGGAAAGCGGGCCTTCTACGCATTCACCCAGGACGAGCTGAACGCCATCGGCAGCGCGCTCCCCAAAGAACTTTCGAGAATGAGCCTGCTGGACAAGCTCGTCGGCGGGCTGAAGCTGTTGGCCAGGCCGTCGGTCTTCACGAAAAACATTTTCGCAGCGATGCAGTCGTTCGAGATGTCTAGGGCGAAGAACTACGGGTGGTAGAACTCCCTCCTCCTGTCCCTGACGAGATGATTCCGCTCGCCAATTTTCTTGTCCCTCGCTTTCTTCACATTGATTTCAGCCGCGCGAACTTCCTCCCTGTCGGCGCTTGCCCTGTAGATGACCTCTCCATGCGTTCCGGTAATCTGAGACCGGCCGATGAAGCGCAGGCCGCGTTCGGCGCCCACCCTGTCGGCAGTCACCGCGAACACCCTGTTCTCTACGCACCTCGTGCGCATGGCCTCCGGGCACCAGGGCAGCACGAGGTTCGCAGGGTGCGCGATGACCTCGGCGCCTTTCAGCATGAGCGTGCGCGCGGACTCTGGAAAGAACCAGTCGAAGCACACCATGACGCCCACGCGCGCGCCCTTCCAGGGAAAAACGCGGAAGCCCGTGTCGCCCGGGGAGAAGAAGAGCTTCTCGCGGCCAAAGAGATGAGTTTTTCTATAGACCGAAAAGCCCTTGGGCGTGGCGATGAGGGCGGAGTTGAAGAGCCTGCCCCCGCTTTTTTCAGCAAAGCCCGCGACCATCATGCAGTTTCTGCGCCTTGCTTCGCTGAGGAGAGCCTCGCTCGCAGGCCCTTTGCCAGCGATTTCAGCAACAGCCACAACTTCCCTCTTGCTCCTGAAGTTGTAGCCCGTGCTGAAAAGCTCCGGAAACACGATGAGGTCGGCGCGCACGCCTTTTGCTAAAGAGAGCGCCCGCTCGATGTTTTCCTCAACTGCGAGAAGCTTTGGGTTCGTTTGGACAAAGGCAATCCTCACGGACTAACTTCTCACCCCTTCATTTAAAAATTGCTTCTGCGAATTACGTGCATGCGCATTGCAGTAGTGGGAGGCGCGGGCGCGCTCGGCTCGCTTTATGCCAGGCTGTTCAAGGAAGCGGGCTTTCAGGTAACGATTTCGGATGCCGACGCGGGCAAGGCAAGGAAGGTTGCGGGAGAGCTTGGGATAGAGTTCGCTGACTCGAATGAAGAGGCCGCGGCAAACGCGGATGCTGTAATCATCAGCGTGCCCATTTCGGAGACGGTGCGGGCTGTCCGAGGGCTCCTGCCGCACCTCCGCAGGGAATGTCTGCTCATGGACTTCACGAGCGTGAAGACAGAGGCAGTCAGGGAAATGACAAAAGCGGCATGCGAGGAGGTCGTCGGCTGCCACCCCATGCACGGGCCGAGGGTGGCCTCCCTTGATGGGCAAATGGTCGTGTTCACGCCCGTCAGAAAAGGCGGGAGGTTCGAAAGAATAAAGGCGTTTTTCGCCGAGAGGGGGGCGAGCATTGTCGAGACCACTCCGGAAGAGCACGACAGGATGGTGGCGGTCGTGCAGGCGCTCACGCACTTTTCCTACATAACGACAGCGGCCACGCTGAAGGAACTCGGGGCGGATGTCAGGGCCTCGAGGAAATTCGCCTCGCCCGTATACGAGCTGACCATGGACTTGGTGGCGAGGATAATCGGCCAGGACCCGCACCTGTACGCGGACATTCAGATGCATAACCCGTTTGCCAAGAGCGTGCGCGCTGCCTTCGTCAAGCAGGCGGCCAGGCTGCGCAAGGTCATTGAGGAGAAGGACAAGGAGGGGTTCATCCGCCTCATGACGGAGGCGGCGAAGAACTACGGAAACCTGGAAGACGGCATGGCGAAGAGCGACAAGGCCATCGGAGCGCTTTACGCCGAGCTCAACGCGCTGAGGGCGAGCGTCGGAAGATGCGTGGGGCTGGAGAACATCTACTCGCGCGCCGTGCACTACGGCAGGCTGGAGAGCGTGACAGCCGACACGGTGGAGATTATGGAGGGCAAAACGAGGAAGGCGCTTAAGCTGGCCAACGTGCGCGTGCTTGGGGAGGACGAGCTGCGGGAGTGGAAGATGAAGAGAGCGACTTACAGGGATTACTCCTTTCTGTTTCCCTCATGCGAGCCAGAGGCGGTGAGGGCGGCCGGCAGCGGGATTGACGAGGACATCCTGAAAGTTGAGGTCATAGACACTTACCAGCTGAAGGAAGGCAAGAGCGTCACGCTGCGCTTTCACATTTACGCGGACGCGGACGCGAAAAAAATAGGCGAGAAGATCGCGGCGAGGTATGCGGGCCTGGGGGCAAAACTCCGCTGACTACTTCACGAATTTCCTGTGGAGCGCTTGGGCGGCCTTCTGCACCTTGTCGCCTTCGATGACAACGCTGATGCTCCTCTCGCTCGCGCTCTGCGAGATGGTTATGATGTTTATTCTCTCTTCCGCGAGGCAGTCGAAGACGGCGGCGGCGGTTCCCACTCTCCCGCGCATGACGCTGCCGATGATGCTCACCATGCCGAGCCCCCTGTCGACAGTCATCTTCTTTCCCGCCATGAGGACTTTGGCAGCCTTCTCTATCCTGCCGGCCTTTCCCTCTTCGACGACTATGCTCACCTCGCCGCACGCGCTGCTTTCCGTGATGAGCAGAGGATAGATGCCGTCCCTGGCCAGCTCCTGTAGCACGCGCGACAAAACATCGAGCATGCCCGTGTAGCCGAGGAGATCTATGATGGCGACGTTCTTCACCGTGCTGACCACCATGGAATCGCCCACCTCCTGCGATATGAGCGTGCCCTCGCCCTTTTCATTCACGTTGCGGATGTGAATGGGCACCTTGTGAATCATGGCTGGCAGAATGCTCTTCTCCTGGATGACCTTGCTTCCGTAGTGCGCGATTTCCATGGCATCGAGATAGTTCATCTTCTTGACCACTCTCGCCTCGGGGACTATTTTCGGGTCCGCGGTCATAAGCCCATCCACATCCTTCCACAGTATGCACGCGCTTCCTAGAGCCGCGGCTATGAATGTTGCCGTGTAGTCGCTGCCTCCCCTCCCGAGAGTAGTGATTTGATTCTCCTTGGTCACACCCACGAAGCCGGCCACGACCGGCACCTTGTCGTGCGGGAGCTTCTGCCTCACCAGCTCTGCGCTCTCCTCGAGGATGACGGCGTCGCCGAAATGGTCGTTCGTCACGATGCCAGCCTCGGCTCCCCACAGCGGAACCGCGGGCAGGCCTGCTTCGTTGAAATAAGCCGCGGCGATCTCAATCACGGTGCGTTCTCCGAATGAGACTATCCGGTCGTGCTGCGCGGGAGTGATTTCCCCTAGGTAGGAAACGGCGGTGTAGAGCTTGCGCAACTCCTCTATTTTCCCATGAATCCTGTTGTTCGCCTTCACCTGCGTCTCGGGCTTGAGGCCGGAGAGTGCGCGCCTGTGGATGTCTTCTATCTTATCCAAGTCAAAGCCTCCCGCGAGGGCGGCCTTTTCCTGTGCTATGAGCTCGTCCGTTACTCCCTTGAGCGCGGACAGCACGACGACGGGCCGCCCGTGCTCGCGCACAATGCGCACTGTCCTGCGGATGTCCTCGTCCGAGTTCAGGCAGGAGCCCCCGAACTTCATCACGACACGCATGGCATGACCCCTGTTCTTTAAAACAGCAAGAATTCAGGTGATTGTTATGGCGCACATGGTTTAAAAATCCCTTCGCTAGCCCTTCCGGAGTTCCCTGATTTTTCCAGTGATTGTCTTCTCTATGGCGAGATCAATTTCCTTAATCGGAATGAGGAGGAGGACCGGCCAAGAGATGCGCTTGCGCCAAGCCACGTACAGGCGCCGATGCCCATCGATGATGACGTCTTTTCCCTGTTTTTCTTTCCTGAGTATGATCGCCGGCGCGTTATAGCCGGTCTTCAGCGCCGACTCGATGTCGGCCACCTTTTCCTCGAAAGTCGCCTCGGCCTCTTCGCCTGGAAAAGTGTAGTGAAGCTCGCCTATCTCAGCGGGCGTTAGAACTGCTTTCTCGGACTTGAACGGAATGCCGTATAGTCGCTCGTAATAGGCCTTGAGCTTTTCGAACAGCCTCTTCTCCTCTTCTTCGGTGATGAGCGGCATTACCTTCTCCCCTCTATCTTCTCTATCGCCAGCTTCACGTTTCCCCTCACCATGTCGTCCTCGTCGTTGAGCCTCGCGCGCAGGGCCGGCAGAGCAGACGCGTCGCCGATCACTCCGAGAGCCCAGGCGGCGTCGCTTCTCACAAAATTGTTTTCGTGGCTCAGCAGCGCGGTCAGCGGAAGCACGGCGCCCTCGTCCTTGAGCCTGCCGAGGGAGCTCGCCGCGGTTCGCACAACTTCAATTTCCTTGTCGCGCAGGGCCTTGATGAGGGCCGGCGCGCCGCTCTTGTCCTTGGTCAGGTCGCCTATGACGCCAATGCTGGCCGCGGCGTAGGTGCGCACCATGACATCAGGGTCTTCGAGAAGCGCTTTCCTGAGGGCGGGCAGCGCGCGCGCATCGCCAATCCTGCCCAGCGAGAGGGCCGCGCTGAAGCGCACCCTCGCATTCTCGTCTTCGAGCTTTTCGATGAGTGCCGGAACGCTGCGCCTGTCCTTCATGTGCCCGAGCGCCTCGGTTGCGTTGCCGCGTACTTCCCTGTTGCCGTCGTTCAGACACTCGATGAGCGCGGGCACTGCCTTGTCGTCGCCGATCATGCCGAGCGCACGGGCGATGTCGGCCCGGAGGAGCGGGTCGGCAAGCGCTTCAATGAGGTCAGGAACTGCTTTCTTTACTCGCTCGTCCCGGAGGCCGAGCCTGCCCAGCGCCTCGACTGCATTGTGCCTCACCCAAGGATCTTTGTTGTTGAGCTCATTGAGAAAAGCCTCCACGGCCTGTTTGACCATCCCCAACGCGCTTATTTTCGAGAGCGGCTCCTCAAGCTCGCTGGGCGCGGCCGCGGCGAGCGCCTGCTTGAGCGCCTCGTTGAACTCTTCTCTGTCGGCCATGAGAAAGCGAATGCATTCAATGTTTTAATCTCTATTCTTTTGGCCAGACGAGATAATAGTGCATGCCGTCCTTGCACTTGACGTGAAACTCCACTTCACCGTCGAACGACTCGAGCAGCGCGCGCAGTATCCTCAGATAGTTCGGGTTGTCGCCCGGAATGCTGATGCACACCGCTTTGCTGGAAAGCATGCTTCCACTGGTCGCGGGGGGAATACGCAGGCGGGATTTTAAAGGATTTCGGGAAGCTGCTTCATTCGACGATTCGGCAAAAGCGTTGGCGGACAACCCTTTTTCGGTGGACCGAAAAAGCGTTGACGGAAAAAAGAGAGCGCCTGCGGCGCCAACCCTTTTTCGGTGGACCGAAAAAGCGTTGACGGAAAAAAGAGAGCGCCTGCGGCGCCAACCCTTTTTCGGCGGACCGAAAAAGCGTTGACGGAAGACAAAGGGGGGAGGTGTCCCCCCTTCGTCCTAGACCTTCCCTAGACAAAGGGGGGAAGTTTCCCCCCTTCGTCCTGGACCTTCCCCCCTCTTCGATGAGAGAAAAAGGTTGCTGGAGGTATCGGAACCAACGATTCGGCGACGAGCGAGCCCCGTGGAACGGGCTGCGAGCGAGGAAGCCGTCGGTTGGTTCTGATAGGGGTCAGGAGGAACCTGGAACTGGGGGAACCGTAGGTTCCCGCGGTTCGGAGGTATCGGAACCAACGATACAACCCTTTTGCCGGCGATCCGGCAAAAGCGTTGACGGAAAAGTCATCGGTTGGTTCTGATGTGTGGGGGGATTGCGTG
>JAWCPB010000031.1:0-12128 GCA_038870455.1 Candidatus Micrarchaeia archaeon | reverse complement strand
CTGAGCGCCGACCAGTTCCGCTCCAACTCATCGATGAATGGATTGGTATCCAGCGAGTAAGGGCATGCCCTGCTCCAGAAGTAATAGGCTGCCAGCGAGGCGTTCGGGTTTGGCTTTGGGAAAAATTCCTCTGCAGAGGCATTTGTTGCATTCTGAGTGGTGTTTGCTTCCTTCACGCTCGGGTTGAACGCGGCGAGCGCGGGCGTGAAGCCGTTTGAAGAACCCGTTGCCGTCGCGGTGCCTGCGGCCGCATTTGTTTGAGTCGCGTTCGCGCGCGCGGCTGTGCCGCTGGCGCCGTTCGTGTCGTGGGTCGTGCTTGCGTTCGAGCGCGCGAAATCTGTGGTCGCATTTGTTGTTGTGTTTGCGGGCGTACCGCCAGCGCCGTTCGCGTTGTCGGCTGTGCTCGCGTTGGCGTTTGCTGCCCCCGTGGTGTTTGCCGCAGTGTTCATCACGCTTGCCGCAGTGTGTGCGGCCGCTCCTGCGCTGGCGTTGGCCGCGTTTGCTGGATTGGTCGCAGTCGTTGCGCACCCCGCCATCATAACGAGAACGATGAAAACAGCGGCCTGCCTCAGCATGGCCTCAAGCTTGCGCCGCTAGCATTAATTAAGCTTTGCGCAGAATAGAGCGCGTGGCAGGAAGAGCCAGGAAGCCGGCCGCTCCGTCCGCGCCTTCCCACGACTACCGTTGGGCGCTCGCGCTCCTCGCGGTAGTCGTTGTCATCGCCATCGTCTATTACCTGATATCGGTGCAGGCTCAGGCCCCACCTGCCCCGCCAGCGCCGAAAGAAAATGCGAGCGCGCAGGTGGGCGCGGTCGTGCTCGACCTCTCGCAGGAGCCGGTGCGCGGTAATCCGAATGCGAGCGTGTGGCTCGTCGAGTTCGGCGACTTCCAGTGCCCCTACTGTGCGCGCGCCGCCCCATTTGTGAAGAAGCTGCTCGAGGATTTTCCCGGGAGGCTCGCCTTTGTCTGGAAGCATTTTCCCCTCGACTCAGCCTGCAACCCGGTGATGAGAAGCCAGCTCCACCCCGAAGCGTGCAAGGCCGCCGAGGCGGCCGAGTGCGCCGCAGAGCAGGGCAGGTTCTTTGAATACCACGACCGCCTGCTGGTCAGCCAGGACGCGCTCGATGTCGCAAGCCTCAAGCGCCATGCCGCCGAGCTTGGGCTTGATGCCGCCGAGTTCGGCGAGTGCCTCGACTCGGGCAGAACGACGCCGCTCGTGCGCGCAGACATAGACGAGGCCATCGCGCTTGACGTGCAGAGCACCCCGACCTTTTTCATAAACGGGCATGTCTACGAGGGAAGATGGAGCGATTATGAGGCTTTCAAGGCTGCGGTCGCGCAGGCCGAGGCAGAGGCCAGGACAGGCTGAGCCGAAAGCCATGCAGCCGCGTCCGCCCTCCTCACCAGCCAGCCGGTTTCCCGTAAAACCAGTGCTCGCTGCGCTCCTGCTCTCAATGCTTTTGCTGCTGGGACTGCTCGCATGGAACGCATTCCACAAAAAAGAGGAGGCCGTGCCGGTCCCGTGGAGAGTGCAGCCTCCCGCGCAACCCATGCCCCCCCTCGCGCCGAAGGCGAACACCCGCGGAAACCCGGGCGCCGACGTCATGGTCGTCGAGTGGGGCGACTTCTACTGCCCTTGGACCAAGAACGTTGAGGGCGCGGTGGGCGAGCTACTGCGCGACTACGGCGACAGGGTGTCCCTTACCTGGAGGCACTTTCCCCTCGACACCGCGTGCAATCCCCTGCTCACCCAGCAGGTTCACGCCGGCTCGTGCCTCGCGGCCGAGGCGAGCGAGTGCGCGCGAGAGCAGGGCGCCTTCTGGAACTACCACGATGCGATCATGGCCGAGTACCCCCTTAACGAAGGCGGCCTGGTCGCGCTGGCCGGCCGCATCGGCCTTGACGCGGGCAATTTCTCCGCGTGCCTGGCCTCTGGGAGAATGCGTTCTGTCATAGAGAAGGACGTGATGGAGGGCATCGCGCTCGGCATAAACTCGACCCCCACAATTTTCATAAACGAAAGGTTCTTCGACGCGGCCTACCCGTACTTCATCCTCAAGGCGGCCGTGGAAGCCGAGCTGGCCGGCGGCTGATCATCTTCTCTTCAGCAGGAGGGCGAGCGCAGGCGGGGTTATGGCCGTTGTCAGGAACGCCACGGCGGTGATGATGCTGTACTCGGCGGGCGACAGTGCCTTGAGGGTGAGGCCGTACAGGCCGATGATGAACGCGACCTCGCCCCTCGGGGCCATACCGACGCCCACAAGAGCCGACTCGAGCCTGCCCAGCCCAGCGACAAGGCCCGCCACCCCACACCCGACCAGCTTGGTGAGGACGGCGACGAGAGTAAGCAGCATGATTGGGGGCGCGTGCGAGGCGAGCGCGCCCACATCCACGAGTATTCCCAGCGAGATGAAGAAAATGGGCGTGAAAAGCCCCTCGAGAGGCGCCAGCCCCTCCAGAAGCTTTTCCTTCATCCTGCTGTAGTTCAGCGTGAGGCCGGCTAGGAACGCGCCCACGATGCCGGACAGGCCGATCATCTCTGCGACATACGCGTAGAACAGCAGGAGCGCGAGCGCGCTGAGGAAAACAGCCGGCGACAGCGCTTGCGTGTAAATCCTGTCGAAATAGTTTTTCACCGCAAAATTCCCGAAGATTATGCCGCCCGCGAGGAAGACGCCCGCCAGCGCGGCCACGTTCAGCAGCGGTGCGAGCGTGAAAGTCGTTGAGGTGGAGAGGTTTATGACGAGCGACAGCGCAAGCAGGCCGAGCACGTCGTCAATGACCGCCGCGCCCAGCAACGTGCGCGCGAACTCGGTGTCGAGCACGCGGTACTCCTCAAGAATGGCCACGCTCACGCCGATGCTCGTTGCGGTGAGCGCCGCGCCGAAGAACAGCGCCACAGTGGGCGGATAGCCCCAGCTCAGGCCCAGCCAGTAGCCTGCCGCGAAAGGCAGCGCGACCCCAAGCAGCGCCACGACGAAATTCCTCGCGGAAAAAATCCTCCCAACCTCGCTGTGCATGCCGATCTTGAACAGCAGGAGCAGGGCGCCGAGCTGGGCGAACGCGCTCACAACCTCGCTCGCGCTCACCACGTGCGGGGGGGTGAGCGGAATCTGCTTGGCGAGCTGTGGCAGGAGGGAGCTGGCGAACTTTGCGAGAGCAGGCCAGGCCAGCGCCACGAACGATGGCGAGATGAGCATTCCGACCACGAGCAGCGTCATCACGAAAGGCTGTCTCAGGTAGGCCACGAGCAGGTTGGCGAGCACTGCGCTGAGCAGCAGGAAAGAAACCTCGAACCACACGCGCTTGTGCTCGTCGACTTCTGTGAAGAAAGACGCCCTGAGTATGGAGAGGAAAAGGAGCGTGATGAGCGCGAGCAGGAGCAGCGAGGCCACAGGCTTGACGCTCCTCTCCACGTAGCCATGCACCATGTGCGCGTGGTGCTCAAACGGAACCATGCGCCTCCCTCCTGCTCGCCCACCATTTGAGCGCCTCGAGATATGCGAAGCCGGCGGCCCCGACCGCGAGCACAATGGCCCACTCCCACGCGCTCAGCGGCACGACGTTAAAGACATCGTTCAACAGCGGGTTGTAGAGTATGACGGCGTGAATGGCGAGCGCGAGGACGGTCGATGCGATCAGCCACTTGTTGGCGGCAAGCCCGGCCAGGCCGACCGGCCTGGCGAGCGAGCGAGAGCTGAAGGCCAGGAACTTTTCGAAAACGACTATGAGCGTGAAGATCATGGTCTGCGCCTTTGCCAGCTCGGCCTCGCCGGCCGCCGGATTATAGCTTGCAAAGAGCGCTATGGCGAACACCGTGAGGATGGCGGCCGCGTCCACGATGAAGGGCCTCATCCCGTGCCAGATGCTCCTCTCCTTCTCGCGCGGGGGAACCGCCATGACTTCCCTTGAAATCGGGTCCACCGAAAGCGCTATGGCCGGAAGGCCATCGGTGACGAGGTTTATCCACAGTATCTGCACCGCGGCGAGGGGAAGCGGAAGGCCGAGCATCACAGCCCCAAACACGATGGCCACCTCGGCCACGTTTCCGGACAGCAGGTAGGCGATGCACTTGCGGATGTTGTTGTAGATGCCCCTTCCCTCCTCGACAGCGTTCACGATGCTCGCGAAGTTGTCGTCACTCAGCACCATGTCGCTCACTTCCTTGGCCACGTCGGTCCCGGTCACCCCCATCGCCACGCCGATGTCCGCCCGCTTGAGCGCGGGCGCATCGTTCACCCCGTCGCCAGTCACCGCCACCACGCGGCCCCTCGCCTTCCACGCCTCAACGATGCGCAGCTTGTGTTCCGGCGAAATCCTCGCGTACACGCGGATGCGCTCCACCCTCTTACTCAGCTCCGCGTCGGACATGGCATCGAGCTCGCTGCCGCTCACCACAACATCGCCTCGCCGCAGCATGCCGACCTCGGCCGCGACCGCGCGCGCCGTCACCTCGCTGTCGCCCGTTATCATCACCACCTCGATGCCCGCCTGCGCGCACAGCGCGAGCGCCGGGCGCACCTCATCGCGGGGCGCGTCGATGAGCCCCACAAGCCCGATGAACGTCAGCCCTCTCTCGACCTCGGCCATCTCGTGCTTGCGCCCGTCGCGTATTCTCCTCTGGGCGAAAGCCAGCACGCGCAACGCCTTCGAGGCCATCGCCTTGTTCGCGGCGATTACGGCGCGGCGGTCGGCGGGGGACATCGCCCTGACCCTGCCTCCGGAGAGCACGCGGCTGCATCTCGCCAGCACGACCTCGGGCGCGCCTTTCGTGAGCGCCAACGTCTCCCCGCCAATCTGGTACACCACGGTCATGCGCTTTCTGTCCGAGTCGAATGGAAACTCCTGCACGAATCTGGCGCCCTGCTTGAGCACC
Source organism: Candidatus Micrarchaeia archaeon (assembly GCA_038870455.1). Classification (GTDB taxonomy): domain Archaea; phylum Micrarchaeota; class Micrarchaeia; order Burarchaeales; family JACRGF01; genus JAWAFC01. Next base: position 7,252 of record JAWCPB010000031.1, on the reverse strand, counting down.
TCCCTTCCCAGCCCCGCTTTTTCCGCGAGCACGAGCAGCGCCGCCTCTGTCGGGTCGCCGATAGCCCTGCGCGCGCCGCTCTTCGCGTCCAGCACAAGCGAGGCGTTGTTGCACAGCGCGGCCACGCGCAGCAGCTCGGGAAGCCCAGGCTCGACTTCCGGGAGCGTCCTGCGCCCGCCCGCTCGAAACTCTCCCTTGGTCTCGTAGCCCGCGCCGCTCACCTCAATCCATCGGCCGGGCAGCCATACCTGGCGCGCGGTCATCTCGTTCTTCGTAATCGTCCCTGTCTTGTCCACGCATATCACGCTCGCGCTGCCGAGCGTCTCCACGGCGAGCAGCTTGCGCACGATGGCGTTCCGCCGCGCCATCCTCTGCACGCCGACCGCCAGCGCGATGGTGATGGTCGCCGGAAGCCCCTCGGGAATTGCCGCGACAGCCAGCGAGACGCTCGTCAGGAACATCTCAAGCGCTGGCGTTCCGCGCGCGCTGCCGAGCGCGAAAATGACCGCCGCTGCCGCGACCACTGTGAGCGTGAGCTGCCTGCCGAGCCGCTCGAGCGTGCGCCTGAGCGGCGTCTCCTCCTCCGTCACGGTCTGCACGGCCGCCGCGATCTTGCCGAATTCCGTCCTCATCCCGGTCGCCACCACGACTCCCGTTCCCCGCCCGTTCGCCACCACGGTGCCGGCGAAGGCCATGTTGCGCCTGCCCGTGAGCAGCGTGTCTGCGGCCAGCAGCGCGCCCGCGTCCTTGTGCACCGGCAGCGACTCGCCCGTCAGCGAAGCCTCATTGACTTTCATCATCGCGGTTTCGAGCAGCCTGCAGTCGGCCGGAACGAGCGCGCCGGCCTCCATCACCACGATGTCCCCCGGCACGACCTCCCGCGCTGGGATTACCTCCTCAACCCCGCCCCTCACCACGAGCGCGGTGGGCGCGGCCATGCGCTTCAAAGCCTCAAGCGCCTTTTCAGCCCGATGCTCCTGCACAGTGCCGAGAACAGCATTGAGGACCAGAATCGCGGCGATGGCGGCCGCGTCAATCCACTCCCCGAACGCGGCCGCTATGAGCGTCGCCGCGATGAGCAGCAGAATCATGAAGGAGGCGAACTGCGAGAGGAAGATGGCGAGGACGCTCCTCCGCTTCTCCTCCCTCAGCTCATTGAACCCGAATTTCTCGAGCCGCCCGGCGGCCTCTTCCGGCGGCAGCCCTGCCTCGCTCGAGCCCAGCGCGCGCAGCACCTCCGGAATTCTGGCCGACCACGCCGCGGCAAGCGCGCGCGCCTCACCCATCAAACCGCCCTCACTATCTTCTCCCTGCCGATCTTCTCGCGCGCTATCCTCTTCTCCCGCTCAAGCTCGGCGAGCAGCATGCTCACTTTCGCGCGCGACCATCCTGTTTTTGCCGCCAGCTCGCTCTGCCTCACCGCGCCCTTTTCCTGTATGAACGCGAGCACGCGCAGCTTGTCGTTGAATTCGATCTCTTTCCTGGAGGGCCGCCCCCTCGCCCTGAAGAAGTAGATGAGCGCGAGGATGAGCGCGAGCGCGATGAGCGCGCCCGCGACAAAAGGGATTATGTCCGGCTGGGTCTGCGCCGGCGCGCTCGGAGGAGCAAAACCCTCCTCAAGCAGCCGCGGCTCCTCGGCCCCGCCAACAATCTCCTCAAGCCTTGGGAGAAGCAGGAGGTCGAGGCGCACGTCCGCGCCGGCTGGGAGGGTGACGTTCTCCTCCGCGCTCAGCTCCTCGCCTCCCTTGGTCCGCCAGCTCACTTCAACGCGGTACGCGCCGGGAGGCAGCGTGAGCGAGTACGGCGAAGAAACCACTTCCTGATGCAAGAGGGAGCCGTTGGCGTAAACGCGCGCCACCGCCCCGCTCACTTTCGAAAGGTTCTCCCACTCGTATATGTCCCCGTGGATTCTCTCGCCGGAAGCCACCCCGGCCAGCAGCACGGCCGCGAACAGCAAAAGTGCGCGCATCGCCCTGTTTCTGTCCGTGAGGGAATAAATAGCTTGCCTTGGACTGGAGAGGAATCGCGCGCGCCCCCTGCCTCCGCCCGCCTCCCGCGAACTTTTTTGAACGGCGCTGAACGCTCGCGAACGTTTTATAACCGAAAAACCGCTTCAGGCGAGAAACGCCTTCCGGCCGGCATGAACAAAGGAGGCTTTCAGGCGTGAAGAAAACCGACGGCCAGCGCGCGCCAGCATCCCCGGAGTTGTTCAAACAAACCCCAGGGAACTCCGTTTCGCTGTTGCACGGCAAACTCCCCTGTTTTTCCTGTCATTGCCTAATCCGCGTTCCCATTAACCTTCTTGAAGCGTTTTGAACGGTTTTTTACTGCGGAAGGTTTAAATACCCCCGGAAAACGCATCTCCCGCGGTGATTTGAATGAAAAAGTTTTTTGCGCTGTTCGCGCTTGCGGTGCTCGCGCCGCTCGCTGCCGCGCAGGAGGATGACGCGAGCGCCGAGCTGACCGAAAAGCTCGGCAGCCTGAACGCGAGCGCGGAGAACGTGCTCGTGCAGATGGATGCGGTCATCGGCTTCATGCAGGCCAATAACATCGGCGGCTCCGAGGGCCTGCAGGCCGCACGCGGCAATTTCATCGCTGCCCTCGCAAGAGCAGGCCAGGCCGCCTCGCAGGGCGATGAGGAAGCGTTTGAAGCCGCCCTTGAGGAAGCCAGGGAAGCGGCCAGAGCCTTCCGCAACACAACCGCAAACCTCTCGCGCGGACGCGAGAGATCGCTTAGGGAAAAAGTGGAGGAGAGGGTGCGCAACGCCTCGCAGAGGCTCGCCGCGCTGAACAACACGGCTTGGGCGCACGCAAAAGCCGGCGCACTGATTGCATTCGACCGGCATGCGCGCAACGCAGAGGCCTTCCTTAACAGGACGGCGGAGAGGCTCGCCGCACAGAACATCAGCGACCTGACAGAGGCCAGCGCCACGCTTGATGAGATAAGGGCTATCAGGCCGCAGCTCGAGGCGGCTTTCGACTCCGGCGACCGCGAGGCCGTGAGGAAGCTGCAGGAGGAAATCCGCGGGAAGTTCAAGGAATTCCGCCAGGAAACCATTGCGGCCGCGAGCGAGCTGGCGCGCAAGGTTTTCGGCAGGGCAAGGGAAAGGATTGCAGAGCTAGAGAACCGCGGGGTGAATGTCAGCGGCGTAAGCGAAAAGCTGGCCGCGGTCGAACAAATAGTCCAGATAGCGAAGAGCGAGTGCGGGCCCGGCGGCAACAGGAGCGCGTGCAGGCAGCGCCTCAGCGAAGCCGTCGAGACGCTCAAGCAGGCCAGAAAGGGAGTCAAGGAGGCGAGGGAGCGCGCTGGCGAAGGCGAAGATGGCGAGGTGGGCAACGCCACGCTGAACGAGACCGAAGATGAGAGCGCAGAGGTTGAGGACGAAACAGACAACGAGAGCAAAGACGCGAACAAGACAGGCAAGGGCGAGCGCGCGAACGTCACCGGCGCTGGAAGAGGTGTCGAAAGAAACGAGCACGAGCGCGCCAGCGAAAGCGAAGAGGAGGATTGAGTTGGCTCTTGCACACGCGCTCGCAGCGCTTGCGGTAGCGGCGTTGTTGCTGGGCGGGTGCCTTGGGTTCGGCGTGCCGCCCGCGCCCCCAACTCCACAGGAGCAGATAGCCGGCGAGCTCGACAATGTCAGCGCGGCGCTCAACGAGGCCAGCGCGATTCCAGAGCCCTCGCTTGTGGAAGAGGGCTTTCCGACGCCCATCTGAAAGGCGCGTGGGCGTCAAGGCAGTGTGGCCAGCGCACGCAAGGTTGGGAAAATGAACAGGACGAAAACAGCGCGCGCGGATTTCGCGTGCGACGACAAGGGGAACGCGTTTCCCATGAAGCCGCTTACCGACAGGCTCGAGAAGGCCGGGGGCAGGCTTGCTTCAAAGCGCGGGGAGCTCATGCTAGTGGGCGAAAGCGCCCAAGACAAAACTAACAAGGGTGTGGAAAACGAACGGCGTTAGCTCGCAGAACGGGAAGGGAGGTTTCGTCATTTTAGAGGGAAACAACAACAGGCCGGTGGCGGCGAACGGCCAGAGGCCCGTGCTCAAAACGCCGCAGGACTTTGCAAAGCTGAGAGTGCTGCTCGACAAATTCAAGAACAGCGGGCGTGATGGGATAGAGGAGAAAATCAGGGCGTTCGATCACCTAAACGCCGAGGCTCACGCCGCCGAGGTTGTCGCCTTCGGAGAGAGGGCGCTGCTTCCCCTCCTGCGCCACCTGATGGATGGCAGCGCGAACGTGAAGTGCTACTGCATCAAGTGCATCGCAGAACTCAAGCGCTCCGGCAAGCTGGCCGATGGCTTCGCAGCGCCCTTCCTATCCGCCATGTTCTTGGAAGACAACGGGGAGGTGCGCGACATGGCCACCTCTGCCCTACTCAAGTTCGGCGAGGACGCCCTGCCTGCAGCACTGCGCGCGCTGTTCTCCAAAAACGAGAGCGCGCGGATATGCGCCGCAAGGGTGCTCTCGGATCTCAAGCGCCGCGAGGTGGCCGGACCGCTCGCAAGGGCCTACGGCTTGGAGAAAAACGTTTACGCAAAGCTCGAGATGGCCACTGCCATAGCCGGCTTGGAGGGAAAGTCGGCCGAACAGGTCGAGGCCGAGCTCCCCGGCAGGCTGGACGCGCTGAAGCAGTTCGACAACAAGGTCAAGAACCTCCTCGAGGAGATTAGAACAGGAGACAATGGTGTTGCCGCCACCGCGGTGCGCGCGCTCGCTGCACTCGGGCTGGACGCGCTGATTCCAATCGTCTGGTGGGGGTTCGGCTCGGAAAGCGAGAGGGTGAGGGCAGGGGCAGTCGTCGCGCTGGCCGAAATGAAGAGCGAGCTCGCGCTTCCGTTCATAGCCGCAAAGCTGGCGGACGAAAGCGAGGCGGTGAGGCGCTGCGCCTGCAGGGCGCTCGAGCGCTTCGGCGGCAAGGCCCTCCCCTGGCTCCTTCTCATGGCAGAAGACGGCGGGGCAGCCGCCCACGCCCGTGTTCTGGCGCTGAACCTCATCGGCAGGCTCGGAGACAACCGCATGCTCGAGCCACTGGCAGGCTTCCTCGAGCGCGACGAGCCAGCCGAAGTGAGGAACGCGGCCTCTGACGCGGTGCTCGCCATCACAAACCGGGCCCGCGAGGCCGCGAGAGAGCGCTTCATCGAGCTGGCCAAGGATTTCTTCGCCAACGGGAGCGAAAGCAGCAAGTAGGCGGCGTTCATCGCCGTTTTAATATTTCGGTTGCCAAGCCGTTTTTATGAAATTCTTTCCGCTGCACGCCGGCAGGGCGCTTTCGCTCTCTATTGGCAGGATGAGGCGGGGGGAGGCGGCGAGCGTGCTAGCGCTCATCCGCTCGCTTTTCGGAAACGCGCGCGTGAGCGAGCAAGCCCTCATGGAAAAAGACAGGCTCGTTCTTGTGGCAAGGGCGGGAAGACGCGTTGTCGGCTTCGCCGATGCGCGGATTGGAAGGCGGAGCGCGTTCATCAACGGCCTTGGCGTGGCGCCCGCCTTTGAAGGTCTCGGGCTGGGCGGCGTTCTGCTGGAGTGCGCGGCCTCTGAAGCGCGCTCGCTGGGGCTCGTCAGGGTCAGGCTTGTCGCCAAAGCCGCGAACACGCGCGCCCTCTCCTTCTATCAAGCGCACGGCTTTGTGTTAGCCCGGGAAAGAAAACAGGGCACCATGCTTCTCGAGCGTCGTCTGGCCACCTAGAGGTTCTGCACGACTTCCCTGTGCGAGAAGAAGTCCTTGAGCTCGGCGATGTCGTGCACTTCGATGAGGTTGCTCTCGTGCATCCTGAGCGTGTGAAAGGCGGCGGTGAACACCACGCGGTCTGAGAGCAGCAGCGCCTCCCTGTCGAGCAGGAACTTGGCCGCCGTGATTATCCTGTCGCCGCTGATGAGCTCCGGGCAGTGAAAGGGCGTCACACCGTAGGAGAGCTCAAGCTGCCTCTTTATGAGCGGCTCTGTCGTAACAGCCAGGATTTCCTGCTTTGGCTTGAACGCGCTTATCACGCGCGCGCTGTAGCCCGTGCGCGTTATGCACACCACCTTTGTCACTGCGATGTCAGACAGCACGTGCGAGGCGGCCGTGCTCACGGCGCGCGACAGGCTTCCCCCTGCCACGGACCTGATCGTAGGCAGGACGAAGGGTTCAACCTCCCTCGCGATTGCGGCCATGACCTCCACGGCCTTGACAGGGTACCTGCCCACAGCGGTCTCTCCGGACAGCATGACCGCATCGCTTCCGTCGAAAATCGCGTTCGCCACATCGCTCGTCTCGGCTCTCGTCGGGGTGGGGTTTGTTATCATGCTCTCGAGCATCTGCGTCGCCGTTATGGCGAGCTTGGCGTGCTCGTTGCACTTCTGTAATATCCTCTTCTGTATCATGGGAATCTTGGCGTGCGGCAGCTCGACCCCCAAGTCCCCCCTGGCCACAATAACCCCTTCGGCCGCCCTGATGATGTCATCCATGTTGCTGACCCCCTCCTGGTTCTCTATCTTTGCGAGGATGGCGGCGTTGTACTTGAGGAGGTGGCGCAGCCTCCTCACGTCCTCCGCGTTCCTCGTGAAAGAAAGGGCGATGAACTCCACTTCGTTATCCCTCGCCCACTCGATGGCCCTCCTGTCCTTGGGAGAGAGCTCTGGCGGCCTCACCCTCGCGCCCGGAATGTTCACTCCCTTCCTGTCCTCAATCACCCCGTCCGCGTTGGCCAGCAGCACGACGCTGTCCTTCTTTTTTTCAAAAACCTGTGTTTCAAACAGGCCGTTGTTGAACAGCACGCGGTCTCCCGTCTTCACGTCCTTCAGGAAATTGAACGTGAAGTACGGGTCGAACGGAGGGGCGAAGCCCGCCTCGAAAGACTCGCCGGCCTTGAACGCCAGAGGCTTTGAGCACCTCACCCTCACCTCAGGCCCCTTGACATCGACGACGACCGGAATCTCGCCGATCCTACGCACGGTCTTGAGGTAAGCTTCGTACTCTTCGAAGCTGCCGTGCGCTACATTAATGCGCACCGCGTCCATGCCGGCCTTGTGCATCTTAGCGAGCACAGCCTGCGAGCTGCACGCGGGCCCCAGCGTGGCGATGATCTTCGTCTTCTTCATGCCATAGCTTGGGGCGGAAAAACAATTAATTTGCTTCCTGCTCGACAGCTGCCGAACAACCCTTTTTCGGCGAACCGAAAAAGCGTTGACGGAAGACAAAGGGGGGAGGTGTCCCCCCTCACAAGAGGTGACTCGAGTAGAATAAGGGAGTATTTTAGTCGAGTCACCTCTTGC
>JAWCPB010000030.1:0-12987 GCA_038870455.1 Candidatus Micrarchaeia archaeon | reverse complement strand
TGCGCTCGTCAGCGCTTTGGACGAAGCCGTGCGGTATATAAAAGACATAGAAATAAGCGAGGAAGCTTTCGAAAAAGTGAGATGGGAAATTAAAAGCACAGAGCCCATGATGCGCGGGCTTCCAGAAGACAGCGAAGAGAGGAAAAAACTCGAGAGGGAACTGGAGCGCGCGAGAAACACCGAGGCGGTCATTTCCGGCGTCCTCTCACTCAGAAGAAAAGATTTCTACAAGGAGCTCTCTGAGAGCGAGATTAAGGAGATTAAGGATACGGTGAATTCAATAAACAAGGCGCTGCGTGCGCTTGGGCAGGACGAGCCAAAAGACTCCATGATTCACTTCATCAGGACACTGGAGAAGCCGAAGGAACACTTCAAGATGTTCAGGCTCGAAGCCATCGACACCGATGATTTTCTGACGCTACTGAAAATCGGCGAAGTGCCAAGGCACTCCTGTCAAAGCTATGTGAATGGCTCGCACAATCACTGCCTGCTTGCCTATGTCGCCGATGCGAACAAGAAAGGAATAATAGTGCGCGATGAGGAGGGGATAATCCATGCCAGAGCCATCGCAAAGCTCTATCAGGCGGAGATGGATGGTCAGATGAAAAAGGTTTTGCTTCTTGAGCCTGTCTATGCCGATGCGGCCAACCCCGAGTACAACGCGCTCATAGCCCTGCATGGGCTCAGGAAAGCGATCGCAACACGTTCGGTGCTCGCCTCCCGTTGGATTGACGACTCCCTGAAGGAAGAGTTTGAGCGCCTGGGCTTTCTCATAGTTCAGAAAAATGTGAAATTCATCTCGCCTCCAAGCATTAACCAGTGGGAATACAGCGACACGTATGGAATACAAAGAGCTGATAACGGTTACGAAGTCACGCAAACCGTCAACGTGCTCATAAAAGTTCCGAAAGAGAAGTTTGAAGAGGAATACAGGAAACGCGGCGCGCTTCCACCCCTCGAAATAAAAGTCAGGTCTTCCCCCGAAGAAGTCGCAGCTTTCTAGAGCTTTTCCGCAAGTGCGAGGAAAATGCTCGAGCAGGTCAGGTCGGCTGTCGAGCCAGGGTTGTAATCCTGTCCGAGCGAAAACAGCCTGTCATCGAGCCTCTTGGCCGCGGCATAGCCAGCAGGCGTGAGCACGCCGCCCAGCGCCATGACCTCTCTCGCTTTTCGCGAAACCCACTCAGCCATTTCCCTGCCCACCTTCTTTTCGATGAGCCCATCTGCATGCCGGGCGAGTATCCACAAAAAAGCCTGCGCACTCGCCCTGTGTATGTCTCTGCTCTTCTTGAGCGCCCGCCTGAAAACCCTCGCTCCGGCGCGCGAGATCGGAAAGCCGCGCAACACCTCGCGGGCCACCTCATCATGGCTGATCTCCAGCACGCGCTTGAAGTTCATCCTCCGCTTCCGTAATTCCGCATCCGACCGCACGTCAAACACATCGAGCCGCTTCACTTTAGGGAGCTTGGGGTGCAGCGCCCTGAGCGCGCGGTAGAAAAGAACGGCATCGTCCGGAGTGGAGCTGGAAAGGATTCCGCGCATCGCGTCCGCCAGCTTTGCTTCTTTTCCTTTCGCTCTTGCGTAGGCAGCCGCCAGCGGGATGAGCAGGAGTATGATTCCCGCATTCACATTTCCCCCCACGCCGTAGGCGAGCGTGTCTCTCGCCGCCTTGAGCAGGAGCCTGCCCAGCGGCACTCTGCCTCTCCTCGCGCCAGCCCTCGCCGCGGCCTTGACGGCAGGCCCTATGGCCACCGCGCCCGCGAGGAAGTCCGGGAAAGTCAGGCCCGCATAGCCCCGAAAAGGGGAGACGTTGCCGGGCTTGGGGTAGGAAGAGGCTTCCAACAGGCAGGCGAGCTGCGCCGCGCCAGAGATTTTTTCTGGATTTGGGTGCACGCCCATCACCGGAGCGCGCTCGCTTCCCTGGCCAGCAGCTCGTCTGCTTTCTTGAGCGCGGCCAGGCGCGCGTTCAGGCTTGCCTGAAGCGCGGAGAGTTTCTTCTCGCTCTCTGCAATCATTCGCCTTACATTTTCCGGAGCCGGCCCGTTTTTTCTCGCGCGCGCGCCCTCCTGGATGTCAAGGGCCGCCGCCAGCTCTGCTTCGGAAACCGTTATCCTCTTGTGGAACACCTTCTGTATGACGCGATTGACTTCCGCCGGCGTGAAGTGGGAGAGCATGCAGTTTTCTTTCGCGCATTCCTTGAGCAGGCTTCCGACTATCTCGTGCGCGATGCGGAAGGGAATGCCTTTCCTCGCGAGCAGGTCCGCCAGGTCTGTTGCGGCCGCATAGCTCTTTTCGCACGCGGCCACGGCCTTTTCGCTGTCGAACTCGAGTTTTCTCACAATTTCTGCCGTGATGCGCAGGCAGGCGAGCGTCGTGGCGAGCGAGTCCATGGCGAGCCTCTTCGTTTCCTGCGTGTCGGCGTTGTGGCCTGAAGGCAAGCCCTTTTGAATGGCCAGGAGGGAAGAGAGGTTGCCGGCCACTCTCGCCGCCCTCCCTCGGACGAGCTCCAGCGCGTCAGGGTTTTTCTTCTGCGGCATGATGCTCGAGCCCGTGCAGTACTCTTCCGGGAGGTCGGCAAAGCCGAGCTCGGGCGAGGAATACAGGATGAGGTCTGTCGCGATTATGGAAAGGCGCGTCATGGCAAGTGCGCACACCGAAGCCAGCTCGGCTTCGCCCTCCCCCCTTGATGTCACGACATCGAGCGCGTTCTGCTGCACGTCCTCGAAGCCAAGCAGCTGCGCGGTGTAATTCCTGTCGATGGGCCAGCTCGTGCCCGCGAGCGCGCACGCCCCCAGTGGGTTGGAGTTGAGCCTGGCGTATGCATCCTGCACCCTGTGCGCGCACCTGAGGAGTGCCTCGGCGTGCGCGTGCGCCCAGAACGCTGCAGTGATGGGCTGCGCCACCCTCGTGTGCGTGTAGCCGGGCAGTATGATTCCCATCGTCGTTTTCGCAAGCTCCAGGAACGCCTTTGCCGCGCTCAACAGCTCGCTCTCCAGCTCGTTTGCCTTGTCCCTCAAGTAGAGCCTCATGTCGAGATTGACCTGGTCGTTGCGCGAGCGCGCGGTGTGCAGCTTTTTTCCCACATCACCGATTTTCGCGGTCAGCAGCCTCTCTACGTTCAGGTGGACGTCTTCATCCTCGAGCCTGAGCACGAAAGAGCCTTTCTCGAACTCTGAGAGCGCCTGCCTGAGCGCCGAGACGATTGCCCTGGCCTCGCCCTTTTCCAGAATGCCTGTCTTCGCGAGCATGAGCGCGTGGGCGATCGAGCCCCTTATGTCATACGGCACGAGCGCGGCATCGACTTGAATGTTTTCTGCAGAAGCAAACCGCAAAAGGAGATCTGCCGGCTTTTCGGAAAAACGCCCGCCCCACAGGGGTTTCATGCAGGGCGCTTTATCCGCGATGAATAAAAACCTTTATATCCTTTGGCAAGAACAAACGAATGGTGTTTTGGGGTGGCTGAAAATAAGGGCGTCCTCGTTCTCAGTGACGGAACGGTTTATTACGGAAAGGGCTTCGGCGCGCCCGGCACGCGCGTGGGCGAACTCGTTTTCTCGACCGCCATGACCGGCTATCAGGAGGCGCTGACCGATGCCAGCTATGTGGGCCAGATTCTCCTCATGACCTATCCTCTCGTGGGAAACTATGGGATAAACGAGGATGCCTTTGAATCAAGGCGCATCTGGGCCGAGGGTTTTGTCGTGCGCGAGGCCTGCACGCACCCCGTTCACGCCAAGTCAAAAAAATCCCTCGACGAGTTCCTCCAGGAATTCGGCGTGCCAGGGGTGAGTGGGCTGGACACGCGCGCCATAGTCCGCAAAATCCGCGAGGCGGGCGTCATGCCCGCGTGCATTTCGGTGGATGAGCGCGAGTTTGATGTGAGGGGGCTTTTGGAAAAAGCCCGCGCGCTGGACTACTCCAAAATCAATTTCGTTGAGGCCGCGAGCTGCCGTGAAACCCAGGTTTTCGAGCGCGGGCCAAAGCGCGTCGTGCTGCTCGACTGCGGCATGAAGATGAACATAGTGCGCGAGCTTAACAAGCGCGGCGTCACTGTCGTCAGCGTGCACTACAAGACGAAACCCGAGAAGATAATGGAGCTCGAGCCAGACGGGCTTTTCGTCTCCAACGGGCCCGGAGACCCGGCGCTTCTCGGGGACGTCGCCCGCACCGTGCGCTCGCTGACGGGCAAGCTTCCCATCATGGGCATCTGCCTGGGCCACCAGATCATGGGCATCGCTGCGGGCGGCAGGACTTTCAAGCTCAAGTTCGGCCACAGGAGTGCAAACCAGCCAGTCAAGGATGTGAGGACCGGCCGCGTGTACGTCACCACGCAGAATCATGGCTATGCCGTTGATGAGAAGAGCCTGAAGGAGAGCGCGCCGGACGTCTTTCTGCTCAACTGCAACGACGGCACGGTTGAGGGAATGCGAAACGACGAGCTGCGCACGCTCAGCGTGCAGTTTCACCCCGAGGCGCACCCGGGCCCGCGGGACACATCGCATTTTTTTGACGAGTTTGTGGCGTGGTTGTGAGGTGAAGAAAATGGACTTGCTGAAAATAATGGACCTGCCTGCCGATGAGATGAACGCGCTCATCGCGCTGGCCGAGAGGCTGAAGAGGGAAAAGCACAAGTACAGCGAGGAGCTGAAGGGAAAAATCCTCGCCCTGCTCTTCGAAAAGCCGAGCACGCGCACGCGCGTTTCCTTCGAGGCCGCCATGGCCTCGCTCGGAGGCAGGACAATCACCCTCGACTTCGTCACCACGCAGATCTCACGCGGCGAGACCATTGCGGATACCGCGCGCGTGCTGGACAGGTATGTGGATGCCGTAGGCTGCCGCCTCTACAAGCACTCCGACATCGAGGAGATGGCAAAGCACGCGCGCGTGCCCGTCATCAACCTGCTCACCGACCTCGAGCACCCCTGCCAGGCGCTCGGCGACCTGCTGACCATGAAGGAGAAGGGCAAGCTGGGCAAGGGCAAGAGGTTCGCCTACATCGGCGACATCGCCAACAACATGGCCAACTCCTTGATGGTTGCGGCCGTTCGCTCTGGCATGGAAGTCGCTCTCGCAGGCCCGCCCGGCTATCCCGCCTGCGCGGACTACGTGGCCGAAGCAAAGAAGACGGGCAAGTTCGAGATTTTCAACGACCCTCTCAAGGCGGCCAAGAACGCCGACGTCATCTACACGGACGTGTGGGTGAGCATGGGCATGGAGGAGGAGAAGGCAGAGCGCATGAAGGCGTTCGTGCCTTTTCAAGTGAACAGCGCAGTGCTTTCCCAGGCAAAGAAGGACTGCATCGTCATGCACTGCCTGCCCGCGCACCGGGGCCTCGAGATAACAAGCGATGTTCTCGATGGCAAGCACAGCGTTGTGTGGGATCAGGCGGAGAACAGGCTGCACATTCAGAAGGCAATTCTCCTGCGCTTGCTTGCAGGCAGAAGATGAGGCGCGGTGGGAGTAACGAATGGAGTCAGGCCACATGCTAGAAGAGTGAAGACATGCCAAAGAGAACCGACGTCAGCAAAGTGCTCGTCATAGGCTCGGGCCCCATCGTCATCGGCCAGGCTGCCGAGTTTGACTATTCCGGCTCCCAGGCCTGCGCCAGCCTGCGCGAGGAAGGCGTGAAGGTCGTCCTCGTGAACAGCAATCCCGCCACCATTCAGACCGACAGCGACATCGCCGACGTCGTCTATATCGAGCCCCTCCGCCCGGAGTTCCTCGAGAGAATAATTTCCCGCGAGACGCCCCAGGGCCTCATCGCCACTATGGGCGGCCAGACGGCCCTCAACCTCGCCGTGCAGCTGCGCGAGCTCGGCGTGCTGGAAAAATACGGCGTCGAAGTGCTCGGCACGGGCGTTGATGCCATTGAAGAAGCTGAGAACAGGGAAAAGTTTGCCGCCCTGATGAAGCGCATTAACGAGCCGTGCCTCGACAGCGTCGCGGCCACCAGCATCGAAGAGGCGCTTGAGTTCGCCCGCTCCCACAATTACCCGTTTGTTCTCCGCCCTGCCTACACGCTCGGGGGCACGGGCGGGGGCATCGCGCACAACGAGAAGGAGCTGCGTCAGTTCATGAAGCTCGGCCTCGCCATGTCCCGCATCGGCCAGGTGCTCGTTGAAGAGAGCGTCATCGGCTGGGGCGAAATCGAGTACGAGGTGATGCGCGATGCATACGACAACTGCATCACCATCTGCAACATGGAGAACATCGATCCCATGGGCATCCACACGGGCGAGAGCATCGTCGTCGCGCCCTCCCAGACTCTCAGCGACGATGACTACCAGCGCCTGCGCTCGGCCAGCATCAAAATCATACGCGCGCTCGGCATCAATGGCGGCTGCAACATCCAATTCGCGCTCAACCAGCAGACGGGCGAGTACTATGTCATTGAAGTGAACCCGCGCCTCTCGCGCTCCTCCGCGCTCGCCTCCAAAGCCACGGGCTACCCAATCGCGCGCGTGGCGGCCAAGGTTGCGCTCGGCTATGCGCTTCACGAAATACCCAATGCGGTGACGAAAAAGACGCCCGCCTCTTTCGAGCCCGCGCTCGACTATGTCGTTGTCAAGATTCCCCGCTGGCCTTTCGACAAGATGCCGGAGAGCGACCGCCACATCGGCACGCAGATGAAGAGCACGGGCGAAGTCATGGCCATCGGCAGGACTTTTGAGGAATCATTGAACAAAGCCATTCGCTCTGTCGAAGTCCGCCGCCGCATGACCGAAGTCAAGCCCGAGGAAATTGAAGAGCTCCTCGTGCATCCCACCGACCGTCGCCTATACGCCATCCTCGAGGCATTGAGGCAGGGCTGGCCTGTTGATCGCATCGCCTCGCTCACCCACATCAACCCGTGGTTCATCAAAAAAATGCAGAACATCGTGCTGATGGAACAGCGCCTCAAACTCGAGCCTTTAAACCGCCCCCTCCTCCTCGAAGCCAAGCGCGCGGGCTTCAGCGACTCGCGCATCTCCGAGCTGACCGCAAATACGGAGGTGGAAATTCGCAGGGAAAGAAAAAAGCAGGACATTAGACCGGTCTATAAGATGGTGGACACGTGCGCGGCCGAGTTTGCAGCCGCCACGCCCTATTATTATTCAACCTACGAGTTTGAGGACGAGGCCAATCCACTGAAGCTCAAGAAAGTCATCGTCATCGGCTCGGGCCCCATCCGCATCGGCCAGGGCATCGAGTTCGACTACTGCTGCTGCCACGCCTCCTTCGCGCTCCGCGAGGCAGGCGTGCAGAGCATTATGATAAACAACAACCCCGAGACGGTCTCGACTGACTTCGATGCCAGCGACAAGCTTTACTTTGAGCCCCTGACTTTCGAGGATGTGGCGAACGTCATTGAGCGCGAGGAGCCCGACGGCGTTATTGTGCAGTTCGGCGGCCAGACGAGCATCAACCTCGCCATCCCCCTGCACGAGGCTGGCGCGCCCATCCTGGGCACAGGCATCCGCGGCATAGACATTGCCGAGGACAGGGAGCGCTTCCGCAAGCTCCTGCACGAGCTGGGCATTCCCCAGCCGCGCAACGGCACGGCCACGAACGAGGACGAGGCCTTCGATGTCGCCGAGTCGGTAGGCTATCCCGTTGTCGTGCGCCCTTCCTACGTCATCGCGGGCAGGGGCATGGAGATCGTTCACAACAAGGAGCACTTGGCGCGCTACATTGCTGAAGCGGTTGAGGTGAGCGAGCGCAGGCCCGTGCTCATCGACAAGTTCATCGAAAACGCCAAGGAAGTGGAGATTGACGGCGTTTCGGACAAGGAGCGCCTTTTCATCGGCGGCATCATGGAGCACATCGAAAAGGCGGGCGTGCACTCCGGCGATGCCAGCTGCGTGACGCCCCCTATCAGCCTCAGCGAGGATGTGCAGAAAACCATCATCAATTACTCCAACAAAATCGCCAGCGCTCTTGAGAACATCGGCGCCATCAACATCCAGTACGCCGTACAGGATGGCAAGGTATATGTGCTCGAGGCCAACCCGCGCGCCTCGCGCACCATCCCCTATCTCTCCAAGGCAACAGGCATTCCGCTCGCAAAAGTCGCCACGCGCGTTCTCCTCGGCCACTCGCTGAAGGAGATGGGCCTTACCGAAACCCCCCGCCTTCCCTACTTTGCTGTCAAGAGCGTGGTGTTTCCTTTCCTCAAGCTTCCCGGCACCGACATCGTGCTGGGGCCTGAGATGAAATCCACGGGCGAGAGCATGGGCATTGACAGAGACTTCGGCCGCGCGTTCTACAAGGCCCTGCTGGGCGCCAACCACAACCTGCCCCTCAAAGGCGGCGTGGCCATCTCTGTCAAGGATGAGGATAAGGAGGAGGCCGCGGCCATCGCCTCCGAGCTCGCCTCGCTCGGCTACGACATTTTCGCGACCGACGGCACCGCCCGCGCTTTTTCCTTCAAGCCGCACATTCTCCGCAAAATTGCTGAGGGCGAGCCCAACATCGTCAGCGAGCTCGCGCGCGGCCGCATCAAGCTCGTGGTCAACACCCCAAAGCTGGGTGGAAGATACTTCACTGACGGCTACAAAATAAGACGCGCCGCCCTCGAGAACAACGTGCCCGTCATAACGAGGATAGAGGCGGCCAGGGCGCTCGTTGAAGCCCTCAAGGCCGCAAAGGCGCATGAGCTGACGGTGCAGCCCGTGAGCGAGTTTTACTGACCTGTTAATCAAAAGATAACAAATACTTAACTGATGAATGGGCAAAGCTGCTGCGGAATTGCGTAAAACCCGAAGCGTTCAATTTTGGCCCGAGGTTTGGCTAATCTTTACCTGTACGTCGTTTCATTTCTTCTGCTGATTTTATAGACGAGCACGACGTTTTCTTCTTCCATGAAAAAGTATTGGATGCGGAAGGGCCCGACTCTCATCCTGAAGCAGTTTCCGCGGCCTTGAAGGCGGATTGAGCCGCGCGGCACCAGCTCGTTTGCAAGCAACCAGATGCGCTGCTTGAGCGCATTCCGGTAGTCTTCAGGAAGGCTTTTCAGGAATTTGGCTGCCTTCTGCGCCAAGCGAATCTCGCGCATCAGACTTCCTCAAGAGAAACAGTCTTGCCCGCTTTGTATTCGCGAATGGCCTGCTCGAGATCCTGAATGTCCTCCTCGCTCATTCTCTCCCCCTCTCTCATTAAGTGATGGTGCAGGTAATCCAAAAGAGCGATTCGAATCGCTTCAGTCTTGCTCGCGGCATACCCCCTGGCAATCATGTCCTCAATAACACGCTCTACAATACCGGATAGCTTCAGATTAATGTTCATACAATTACCGCACATTATATGTGTATTAAGTATATAAAAGCCTTTTCGTCAGGGTTTTCAAGCTTTTTGCTGCACCGCAACCGCGAGCGCGAGAATAGTCGCGAGCACTGCGGGGAGGCACGGGAGTTTGGGTACTTGGGTTGCGGGCGGCAGCGTGGTTCTGGGGCAGTCTTTAGTCTCGTAAATCCAGTCGCTTCCGCTGCTCAAGCCATCTAAGCGCCCGTAAGAGTCTTTGGAGCCGGTCGCGTTTCCCCGCAGGCACGCGTTTCTCGAGATGGACCACCCGCAGTAGTAGTACCTGCCGCTGGCGAGCGTAATGTTAGAGGAAGCAGGCGTGCAGGCCTTACAGGAAGCATACCGCCCGCACTGGTCAGGCCCGTAAGGCCCGAGCCCGTGCAGGCGCCGGCGGCATTACACGCACTCCAGGCTTGTTTTGCCGTGAGCTACTTCCTTTTCTTGGCCAGGTCTTCGCGCAGCCCGCGTATCTCGTGGCTCATGAACTGCAGCTCTTCCTTTATCGACAGGAGTATGTCCGCGACGTCGAGTTCCTTGGGCCCGGGAATCTGGCGCGGTTTTCTGCCTTCCCTCACCGCCTTCACGTTGTCCATTATCTCGCTGATGAGCGCGTCGCGCTCCTCGTACCTGATGCCCGGAATGGCCGGCTCTTCCTCGCTGCGCGGCGCGTTCGCCGTCTCGATGTGCATGTGCACCAGGCCCAGGGCCTGTTCTACGACAGTGCGCTCGGTCCGGATGTTCTGGATCTTCGTGTAGGGAATCATGACGAGGTGGTGGGTGAAAATGCCTCGCCTGATGACTATGCCGTCTTCCTTGAGCTCGTAAGTGAAAGAGCGGTGCTTGAGCTCTGCCAGCGCGTAGGAGGGAATGCCGATTATCGCGGTGAGTGCCAGCAGCCCGCCGAACAACAGCGTTTTGTCAAGTTCCTCGTAAGCAAAGGCCGCGCCTGTTCCCAGCAGCCAGACTATCAGGAGGAAAACAATCTGCGGCACCATCCACACGAACCGCATCCTGTTCGCGAGCCTTCGAACTGCCACGCCAGCCTGTTTTCTTTTCAAGCTATAAATCTTTTCTTACGCGGCAGGATGAGCAGCACAAGCGTTTCAACCAGCGCGGCAAGCGCGAGCGCCCTCGCGGGCTCGGCGAACTCGGGAATCAGGCCGAGGCGCGCGGCCGCATCAAGCTCGTGTTCAACACCCCCAAAGCTGTGTGGAAGCCCGTGAGCGAGTTTTATTAAAACCGATTGCGCTACTTTTTCTCGAGCGCGTTAAAAAGCGCGCTCACGTCCTTCAGCTCAAGCCCGAGCACGCCGTGTTCGCGCATCAGGGAGAGGGCCGCGGGAGTGAAGCCGCTTTTTGAGACCACAAGAAACCTCGTGTGCTGCGCCTGCGCGGGAGTGCACTGGATGTGTTTCTTCATTTCGAGCAGGTTTGACACCACGTCAAAGTCCGCGGGCTTGTTCTGCCACTTTACTTCGCCCAGCAATAGCCCGTTCTTTGACACGCCGCACACATCCACTTCGTTTCCTGTGCGGCTCCACCAGCCGCCGAGCTTCTCAACTTCTATCGGAAAGCCTTTTATCCGGCGGCGGTTGTATTTCGCGATGAGCTCGCGCACTATGCTCTCGAACACGGGCCCGGTGAACGCGGGGAGCTCCGCCTCGATTTTTTTGCGCGCGAACGCGTAGTCCTCTATTTCCAAGCTCGATAGGTTTTTTGCAACGAACCTGTACCAGAACCTGAAGAAGTTGTCCGTGAAAACGTACTTGGAGAGCCTCTTCTTCCCGCACACGGGCTCAATTTTTTCTATTAGCCTCAGCGAGTGCTGCAGCCGCGTGATGTAGAAGTTCAGGCCGGCGGGAGAAATGCCGGTCTGGGCACTTATCTCAGTGAGCTTGAGGTGACCATCCGCAATGGCCGAAAGGATTGAGTTGTACCTGCCGGTGTCCTTGAGTTCCATGCGCAGGAGAGCCTGCGGCTCGTCCCTCAATAACCCACTTTTTTTGAGGATGTGCTCCTCCACGGCATCGAGATAGTCCCTTCCCTTCACAATTTCCTCGGCAAACCGCAGGTAGTGCGGCATGCCCCCGAATGTCGCATACAGAGTGACCAGCAGCGCCTCGTCCGTTGGAGGCAGCGCCTCGCGGAAAGCCTGGTAGTCAAACGGCTCAATCTGGTACCTCCATGTCGCTCGCCCAAAGAGCGGCGAGCGGCTGCCTATCGCTATCTTATGAATCGCTCCTATGGCCGAGCCGAGGAGTACAATCAACATGCGCCTGTTCCTGAGCATTGTATCCCACGCCTTCTGCAAGCGGGAGAAAGCGCGGGGGTCGGTGTGCATGCGCTGGAACTCGTCGATGGCGACAGCCAGCTTTGTCCTCTCTGATTTGCCCTCGAGATAGCCGAAGAACTCGTCCCACGAGTGGAAGGCGGGCGTCTCGCCGTGCCACTGCCTGGCGATGTCCTCGGCAATCCCGCTGAGCATGGCAGAAGGCGTGCCCTCGTCAATGAGAAAGTACAGCTTTTCTTTTTCCGGAATCTTTTTCAGGAACTGCAGCACGAGTTCGGTCTTGCCCACGCGCCTCCGCCCGTAAAGAATCACGAGCTCTCCCTTCTCCAGCCTCGCGTACTTTGACTCGAGCAACCCGAGCTCGCTGCGCCTGTTGCTGAACTCAACCATGCTTTTTTTAATAAGTCTAAACTTTATAAATATTATAGTTTAAACTTTATTGTTTAATTCCGCAGCGAACATGCAACGATAGCGTATATTTCCACTGGCGAGCGCTGAGTCAAAACCTCCTTTCTTTCGGGAGTACGAGCAGCACGAGAACTTCAACCAGCGCGGCAAGCGCGAGCGCCCTCGCGGGCTCGGCGAACTCGGGAATCAGGCCGAGGCGCGCGGCCGCGTAGGATAGGGCGAAGGCGAGCAGCGAGGCCGCCACCCCCCAGCCGGGCATGCTCCGCGCTTCCCTCAGGTAGAGCGCGAGCGCGGTTGCGAGCGCGAGTCCAAGCAGCACAACCAGGAAAGAAAGCGTGAGCGCCCATATTATGGGGTTTGTCACGGGAAAGTTGAGCGCCTCGAATGTATAGAACAGCACGGCGAGGACTACGAGCAGCACGAGCAGCGCGAAAGGCCTCCTCACCGTCTGCTCCAGCACATTCCTGACATCGCCCGCGCTCGGGCCTGCCGTGGGCGCGAGCACGATGAGGAAATAGAGAAGGGCGAGCGAGATGGGATTTGCGAGGTCTGCCAGAGAAGATGAAATTGTGATTATGTTTGAGGCATTCGCGTTCGCGATGTCCTCGAGCGTCGTCCAGTTGAGCTCAAGCGCGCCGGGAAACGCGTAATAAAACGCGGCGAGGAAAAGCAAGGGTGGCAGGAAAGTGGGAGCGAGCGAAGAGAGGGCGAGCGAGAGCCAGCCAAGCAGGCTCACCTCAGTTATGCTCTTGACATGCCCCCTCGTGGTGGTTATCTCCACCTCTTCTATCTTAGAGCCCGTGACAGCAGCCACAACTGCGTGGCCTAATTCGTGCGTGGCGATGGCGACCCATCCTATCAGGTAGTTGGCGAGCGGGTTGCGTCTTATCTCAGGGTAGATGATTCGCCTGTAAGCCCAGTAAGCTGCGGCTGTCTGGGCTATCCACGCAGCGAGGGCGGTTGCCAGCGCGAGCGCGAAAGGAAGAAAGAAGCCACCGAACCGGTCCACCGAGG
>JAWCPB010000029.1:0-13410 GCA_038870455.1 Candidatus Micrarchaeia archaeon | reverse complement strand
CGGGCTACCTTGACCAGACTGTCACGGGCGTGAGCGTGCAGGCCGGCCAGACCACGTGGCTGAACTTCACGCTGACGCAGCTCGGGACTATCAGCGGCACGGTCACCGAAAGCGATGGCACGCCAATCGCCGGCGTGAATGTGAGCGTTGACGGCACGGGCCGCTGGGCGCTCACCGACGGCAGCGGAAATTACGCCATCCAGGTTGAGCCGGGCACGTACAGCCTGACGGCCACAAAGGCAGGCTATGCCACGCAGAGGAGAAGCGGCGTGGTTGTCACTGCCGGCGGGGTCAGCGATGTGGATATGATAATGTACAGGCTCGGAGGGTTCATCGGGGTAGTCGTCGATGGTATCACAGGCGCCCCAATTCCAGGCACGCTCGTGGAGGCCATTCAGGGAGGCTCGGTAATTGGCAGCGACACGACGAACGCAGCGGGCCAGTACAGCATCCCGAATCTTCCGGCCGGGCTGTATGATGTGAGGGCAACCACTCCGCTCGGTCAGAGCCAGACTTCGTTCAACGAGATGATTGTCGCGGGCCAGAACACAACGGTGAACTTTGCATTCATATAGGGGAGAAAAATGAAAGCGAGATTGTTTGTGGTCATCGGCGTGCTGGCTGTTTTCGCCAGCTTTGCCTGGGCGGGCAGCATAGCCGGTTATGTGAGCAACGGCACTGCTTATGTTGGTGGCGCAACCGTCAGGGCGTTCCTCCTGTCTGATGGCACTGAGATAAACAATACGCTCACCGATGCCAATGGGTTCTTCAACGTCAGCGGACTGCCGGATGGGAACTACAACCTGTCCATCTATGCGCCCGGCTACTACGAGCTCAGGAGGGAGCTCAATGGACCGCCCGGCACGACATTCGTGAACAACAGCGATCCGGCCAGAACCGACATTTAC
This sequence comes from Candidatus Micrarchaeia archaeon, assembly GCA_038870455.1. GTDB lineage: Archaea > Micrarchaeota > Micrarchaeia > Burarchaeales > JACRGF01 > JAWAFC01. The sequence goes on along the minus strand of JAWCPB010000029.1, from coordinate 12,502 downwards.
TTCAACCCAGCTTATTACAATTTCACGCTCACGCCGGTAAATCCCGCAACGCTGGAGGGATACATACTCAACACGAGCGGGCAGGGAATACCCGGCGCTTCGGTGGCGCTCTACTATAACGGGCAGTATAAGGCGAGCGATTCAACGGACGGAAGCGGCTTCTACTCCATCAGCGGGCTCACCCTACCTGCCTATGAGGTGCGGGTGACTCCACCCGCAAACTACCTTCCCGCGAACACCACTGTGGCAGTTCAATTCGGCCAGACGAATTACCTGAACCTCACGCTGTTCGGCTCTCCGACGAATGGAAGCATTTACGGCACGGTGAGGAACGGCACGGGCGCGCCGGTCGGAGGGGCGATCATTCAAGCGCTGCAGGGCGCGGTGGTGCGTGGAAGCGCGGTCAGCGACGCTACGGGCAACTACAGCATTTCGCTCGAGCCCGGCATATACAACGTCACTGCCACGAAAACGAACTACACGAGCCAGACGGTGACGAACGTGGGCGTCAGCGCGCAAGTCGATTTCGTCATCAACCCGATTCCGCCGAGCGCCACGCTCTCCTATCTCGTTGTCACGCCCGCGAGCGCGAGCCTCGCGGCAGGCGCTCAGCAGGCATTCACCGCGACCGCCTACTACAGCGACACGAGCTCGCAGGATGTGACCAGCCTGGCAAACTGGAGCGTGACGGGCGGCATCGGCACAGTCAATGCAAGCGGGGTGTTCACGGCCACGACTGCAGGCAGCGGGACGGTGGCGGCAACCTACCAGAATGTCAGCAACTCCTCGAGCGTGACAGTCACGCCAGGCCCGCTGTACAGGCTTGCGATCAGCCCGGCTTCGGCCACAGTGACCATCGGCTACACTCAGCATTTCACGGCGAGCGGGCTTGATTACTATAACAACTCGCTCGGAACCATCAACGATGCCGCGCTTGAGTGGAGCGTGAGCGGAGACGTGGGAACGATTGATGCGGGTGGAGTGTTCACGGCCACAACGGTCGGCAGCGGCACGGTCATGGCGCGCTATGTCACCAACACTTCGATAAACGGGACTGCCAGCGTTACGGTGCAGGCGCAGCAGGGAGGCGGCGGGGGAGCAGGCGGAGGTGGTGGAGGCGGCGGTGGCGAGAGCCAAAACAAATCCTATTTGGGCCAGCCGTGCAGGACGAGCGATGATTGCTTCTACGGACAGTGCATTAACTTCATCTGCAAAGTGCCCGAGTTCGGAGGCCCGACCGGCGGGGAGAATGTCTCGGTGACTCCGCCTGCGGCCAACGTCACGCCGCCGAAGGAGACGGTGCAGCTGCTCGCCCCGCAGATAGTCGAGAAAGGCGAGGAGGTCGTGCTCACGCTCCTGACTCTCGACGGGCGGCCCGTTGCGGGCGCGCGCATTGTCGTCATGCCACCCATCGACCCGAGCTTCACCCTGCTGACCAACGCGAGCGGCATGACTTCATTCACGGCCCTTCGCGAGGGAACCTACTCGTTTGCAACGCCGGACTACAACCTCAAAAGCAACGTGACTACGAGAGCCATCACGGTGACCCCGCCTGCGCCACCCATCAATGTGAGCCCGCCTGCGCCGGTCGAGAACGTCTCCAACGTCACGATCGCCACTCCGCCGGCTGACTTCGCCACCGCGCTGCTCAACGCGCTCAGAAGCGGCGCGAACAGCCTCGTGAATGCCATGAGCACGAGCCTGCCCATGTGGATAGTGGTGGGCACGGTGCTGTTCGCCGCGCTGCTGCTGATTGTCGTGTACATGGTGCTCTATGGCATAAAGAGAAGCGAACAGGCCCAGAGAGCGAAGGAAGTCCAGCCGCCCGACTATGGCGAAGGCGGGGAAGAGACTATCGTCTCTGAGACAAGCGAGGGAGTGACCGAAAAAGACCTCGCCAGCCTCACTTTCGAGACCAAGAAGGAAGAGGGAGAGGCGCCCGAGCATGAAAAAGAAGAGGAGAAGCGCGAGGAGCGGCCCGCAGGCGAAGAAGAAGACCTTGAGGGCCTCACGCGCGAGCTCGAGGAAAGGCTCGAGAGGCTCAGGAAACGCAGGCGCGAAACAGGCTGAGTAAATGAGAAAGATTGTGGAAAGACGCGGCGCCGCCCATCAGCTTTTACAAAAAAACACGTTCTTCAGGCCGCCAAAGGCCGAGCAGATTTTCAAGCGCGTATCGCTGCACAGGCTCTGCAAGGAAGGCAATGTTGAAGGAGTGAGCGAGCGCCTCAAAAAACAAGGAGTGAACGTGAATGCGCGGGACAAGTATGGAAAGACGCCGCTTCACTGGGCTGCAACAGAGAATCACTTGGGAATAGCCAGGCTGTTACTCGGTAAAGGGGCAAACCCGAATGCCAAAGACAAGCTCGGATGGACGCCGCTCGCGTGGGCCGTGATAGAGGACCATCAGGAAATGGTTAGGCTATTGGTTGAGCATGGGGCGAATGTGAACATACAAGACGCGATGGGAAGAACGCCGCTCATGGCTGCTGCTTGGAATGACCGGTTGGAAATAGCCAAGCTACTCCTCGGCAAGGGAGCGTATCCTAATCTACGGGACAGGGATGGAAAGACGGCACAAGATTGGGCTAGAATTTTCGGGCACTCCGAAATGATAAAGCTATTAGAAGGCTGTTAGGAAATCATTATTAAACCAAACGCTGAAACGGGAGACAATGGCTCAGGAAAGGATTTCAGGCCCCTCGAGCATGACGGGCATACTGCGCTTCTACGACATCGCCACGGGAGGGCCGCAGCTTGACCCCAGGGCGGTTGTTGCGGTGAGCATAGCCTTCATCGCGCTCGTGAAGATAGCGAGCCTCGTGGTGCGCTAGCAAAAACTATGCAAAGATTCTCCTGCACGCGCGCCTTACCCTCTCCACGCTTTTTTTCGGGCAGGCGACGATTATTCCCGCCCTGCTGGCCTCGGCCCGCTTCAACGAGGCGACGAGCTCGGAAAGTTCTTCCAGCCGCCTTTCCTTTCCCTCCTTCAGCACGCGCACGCCAACGCCCTTTTCCCACGCCATCAGAGGAAAGTCGATGATGACGTCGCCGGCGCTCGCTCCGGCGGCCGCCGCGAGCTCTCTCTCAATTTTCCTGAGCCCCCGCGGACTCCGCAGCGCCCTCCTGAGGCTCTCCGAAAGCGCGGAGGGATGAACCTCAAAGGCACGCTTGAAAAGCCTCCTTTCCTCAAGCGCGAGAGCGAGAGCGCGGCTGGAGGGCGCGTTCTTAAGGAGGTGAAAGAACGCGCTGTCGGTGTGCGAGAGAAGCGAATCCGCCGGCACTTCACCCTCCTCAAGCGCTTGCTCCGCCGCCTTGTAGAGCATCGCGCTGGCGATGCGGACGGTGTGATGGAGGTAGACTGCCGAGAACATGAGAAAACGCGCTGCGAGCAGGGCTTCGGCCGCTGCCAAGCCGCCTTCATCCACGAGCAGCCTTCCCCTCCTGAGGAGAGTGCATTCGATGATGCGGTCGCTGTCCACCACGCCGAAAGCCACGCCAGTGTAATAAGCGTCCCGGGCCAGGTAATCCATCCTGTCGCTTCCCAGTTCGCCCGTGATGAGGCAGCCGAGCCCTCTCCCGACAGCCAAACTCCCGATTTTCGCTGGGGAAAGCCCGTTTTTTTCAAGAACTCCGGCGATCTCGCCCTTGACTATTTTTTCCCTCCCCGCAGCCTCGTGCCCCTTGCCTGCAAACCGAATGGCAAGCTCTTCGAGCTCGTGCGAGAAGGCGGGGTGGCCAACATCGTGCAGGAGGGCGGCTGCGCGCACCTCCACCGCATCCTCGGGAGGCAGGCTCAGTTGCCCGCACAGCCTGCCCGCGAGATGCGCTGTTCCAAGCGAATGCTCGAAGCGCGTGTGGTTCGCGCCCGGATAGACGAGGGAAGCGAGCGCCAGCTGCCGCACCCCGCGCAGGCGCTGGAGGGGCTTGGAGTCAAGAAGGGCGGCTTCGGCTTGCGAGAGGCGGACACCACCGTGCAGAGCGTCTTTAATAATGAGCACGCGGCCACCTAGCTGAGGCGGTAGATCCCACGCCTTTTTTCAATGACATCGCCCTGCTCGTTCAACAGCTCGAGCACCGTTCGCGCGGCGTCCTCGCTGCAGCCGAGCGACCTGGCGATTTCGGCAACGCTCTTGTCGCCGCCCTTGAGAATTCCTCTCACAGCGCCGCCCAGCTTCAAGAACAGTCCCCTCGTGGCGACATAGAATTTTCTGTCGAACCCGCGCGTGCCCAGAATTTCGCCCGCCTTTATTCTTTTTTCAAGCTGCGCCGAAATGCTCTTGGCCTCGGCCTCGCTGGACACGATCATGAAGCCGAACCGCTCGAGGTGCTGGAGGCTGGAGAGAGGAGGCGGGGGAGACGCGGCCGAAGAAGGCGGCCGCGGAAGCTGCTGGGGGAGACGCGGCTGGACAGCCGGCTGCGCGGACGGCCCGGCTTCCCGCGCTTTCTTCACCAGCGGATAGTACTCCCGCGGAATGTTGTACACGCCTCTCGCGTACCGTCCTCCCTTGTAGATGGTCACCACGCGCTTTTTTATGAGCCCGTCGAGAAGCTTCCGCTCGCCCACGGTCAGCCCCTTGTTCACCTCAAGCGGAACGCGGTCAGCAAATCGGATGGCGTCGAGCTTCCTGAGGAGGGAAAGCTCCTCGGCAGAGAGAGGCTGCGGAGGGCGCGCGGGCGGCTCTCCTTTAGGCCTCGCCTCGGCTTTCGTCAACACCACTATGCCGGGTTTTGCGATGCTGAGCTCGAGCTCATCGCCTTCTCCAACGCCCAGCGCGGCGAGGACTTCTCTAGGAAGCACCACGCCGATACCCTGCTCAAGCCTGAGCAGTTTTGCCATATAGCTATTTGCGCGCAACCTTTAAATATAAGGATGAGAAAAATAACTATTGATGCAGCCGGCGAAACAAGCTCAGCGCTCCCCCCAGCAAAACAATCTATCCAGACGCGAGTTTTTGCGCAAAGCGGTTAGGACAGGCGCTGTCCTGTTTGGTCTGCCGTTAGTTGAAAGCTGTTTTTGGTCGTTGTCTCCGGAAACAACCACGCTAACTACCTATATTTTTCTCACTGATAAGAATAGAATTGCCCGCGATACCGTACATGCTGCACTTACAATCAAAAAAAATGGGTATGTCACTTCTTCGTCGTGGGCGACGAAAGGCGAGCCCCTCAGTATCAATACGGACATCACCCTTCTATTTGATGCTTTGAAAAAAGCATCGTTGGAGTACGTTACAGCGAGTTTGTGTCAAAATTACGCAGGCTGCGATGAAGAGCTGAAAAGAGTAGTTCTTATGGTGGGCGACCATTTTTCCGAGGTGTTTCTCTGTAGTACTGTGAAAGTGATGAATGTGGAATGTATAGATAAGGTAGAGTATCCGCGCCCATTTGAAAAGCGCGTAAAAGAAACCACGTGCTTTAAGGAAGATACAGGGGAAAGAGGTGTTGTATTTGCGGCGAGCATCCCTTTCATGACTACTAGTGAATGGACTCGGATATACTCCTCCGAGAGCCCGCCAACGAATTTCACTATGGTGGTCACTCCTTTCCTTGAAATAGTGGTGGCCGCCAAAAACCTATATGGCTATGATGAAAAAGGGAGGTTACGGCCTGCCATGGTTGTGGCGGTTACCAAAGAAAAAGCAGAGGCTCTCCAGAAATTCAAGGAGCTCACGAAGATTACTCCTACCTTCAGAGTTTCATGGAAAGATGATAAATTTGCCAGCATTTTGATTTTTCTTGAAAAGCCTCTTTGGAAGCCGGTCCTTTTCTATAATAAGACCACAGAAAAGATAGTATTATATGACGAAGGTAGAGTTGTGAAGGAGTTTAAAATCCCGTTGTTATCGGATCCGTACGTCTTGGAAACTCAAGCTGAATGACATCGCCGCCGGGCGAGCTCTCCCGAAATACCTGCGCAGTAAAGTGATAGAGCTTGATCTCCTTTTCCCTCCAGCAATCTTTGGGCAGGCCCGCCTTGTCGCACGCGTTTGAAAGGAACTCCTCACTGCTCCACTTCTTCTCGACAGCAACCTGCGGCAGCAGTAGGCCCGAGTAGATATCGTGCTCAACAAGAAGCCCATCCCTGCCAATCTGAATGGCGCTCGGCAGCTCTGCCAGCGAGGCCGCCCGCAGCGGCTCTGGCTTTGACAGCACGCTCACCTCAATTATCACATCACTCAATTCGGCCTCTGTGAGAGAGGGAAAACGCGGGTCGCTGACCGCCGCGCTGATGGCGCACTCGATCGCGCCCGCGGCGAGTTCCTTCAGGGGCTGGGGATAGCCGATGAGGCCCCGCAGCTCCTTGTTGGCCGCCTTTTCAAGCCCCACGAAAACCCCCCTCTTCTGGAGCACCGCCTTCGGCGGGTTTTCTGGCTTCAATATTTTCTTCTCGCGCAGGAAGAGGAGGATGGCGTCGCGCGCGAGCCTGACGAGGTACTTCCCCTCCTCCAGGCCTATCGGAAGCTCTGGCTCAGGCGCGGGTGGAAGAAATGGAATTGCCATCTGGTCACTGGAAAATGGATTGAAGGCACAGCATATAAACCTAACGACAGCAACTGTTCCATGGCGCGCAGGAAGCGGAGGAAAAAAATTTTTGGAAAACGCGGCAAGCACAAGAAACAGGATTAGGGGCTGGCATGCCGATAAAAGCGGTTCTCTTTGATTTAGACAACACCCTCACCGACTTCATTAAAATGAAGAGGGAGGCGAGCAGGGCGGCGGCGCGCGCCATGGTCGCCTGTGGGCTGGCGATGCCTCCCGAGGAGGCTGAGAGGGAGCTTTTCAAGACATACTGGGAGCACGGCATAGACAGCAACACGGCGTTCAGGGAATTTCTGAAAAAGCATACTGGGAAAGTGGATGAGAGCGTTCTCGGGTGCGCTATCGGGGCGTATCTTAAGGTGAAGGCTCAGCACCTCGTTACATACCCCAACATCGTTGAAACGCTTGAGAGGCTGAAGGCGAGAGGAATGCGGCTGGGCGTTGTGACGGACGCGCCCCGCGAGAAAGCGCTGCAGAGGCTGCACGCGCTCGGAGTCGAGCGGCTTTTCGACACGGTCATCGCGTTCGAGGAAACCAACAGGCACAAGCCTCATGAGCTTCCCTTCAAAAAGGCGTGCGAGAAGCTTGGGGTGGTGCCCGCTGAGGTGCTCATGGTCGGCGACTCGCCCGAGAGGGACATCCTGGGCGCGCAGAGGCTCGGCATGCGCACCGCGCTCGCCAAATACGGCGAGGACGCTGAGGTGAAGTGGCGCACGCCGGAAGGCATTAGGGCGGATTACGAAATCAAAGACCCGCTCGAGCTCCTGCGGATTGTAGCGTGAAAAACGCGCCTATAAACTTCCAAGCGCATAAAAAGCGTGAAAACACAGGCTGACGCCAGAGTGCAGGCTGGAAAGCGCGAAAGCAAGGCTGTCGAATGCAGCGGAGAAAGGCGACTTGGACGCGGCTGTGGAGGCTGCCCGGACGCTCTGGGGCATTGCGTTCGAGAAGCGGGCAACAAGAGCGGCGCGTGCATCCTGTGGGCGGATTACCTGCACGCGGTCGCCGGACGGCTTCCTCCGCTCGCCCTCGGGAGACTGAATTGCGCGCTCGAAGAGTGCGGGATACCAAGCGGGTCGCTTGTCATCAAGGCCGACTAGGCTCCAGAAGGCGGCCGGGGCACTAGGCCGGAGACCAGCTCTGAAACGCGCCTGAACCGCGGGTCTTTTTCTATTCTGCCGAAAAGCCCTCTAGCTCTTGCCACGACAGCTTCCAAAAGGCCCTCCTCTGCTTCGTTCGACGCGCACCTGAGCCCGTGCTCAAACGGCTTGTTGAGCGTCTCCAGCGGCGCGTCGAGCAGCGCGACAGGCACGCCGTGCTTGGCCAGAGCCTCGGCGGTGCGCGGGGCGTGGTTGAGCAGGACAGTCTCCCCGCCGTTTTTGACAAGGAGAAAGTTCGCTGGGTTCAGCCTCCTCTCCTCTTCCGGGATGAGGACGGGCTCGAGCCCTTCTTTCGCCTTCAGGAAGTTTATCGCACCTTTGTGAATCCTCGCATACCACGGGTCGGCGAGCAGAATGCCTCGGGACGGGATGACGCCTATAAAACAGTCGATGTGCGGCGTGCCGTAAAGAGCGGGAACAACGTGAATGCGCCTGTTGCCGAAGCATGCGCGCAGCTGATCAAGCGCATGCCGCGGGAGGGCCTGGCTTGCCAGAATGAAGTCCTTGCCAGCGAGGAGCGCGCCTCCCTCCCCGGCGCCCATCGGCATTGGCGAGTTGAATAACGGCGCGGCCAGGCACTGCCACAGGCCGTGCTCAAACGCGATGATGAGCGCGTCGTCAAGGCGGAGGAAACAATCCCTGGGCCACTTCCTGCGTGTGAGCCGCACGCCGGCTCCAAGCGCGGAAAGCTTGGCCGCGATTTTCTGCAGGTCTGCGGCGCTCCTGCCACCGTAATTCCCCAGCATGAACGACTTTGCAGTGCACGGGGCTTCGATGCAAAAATGCTCTTCGACCACTTCTCTTGCACTGAACAATCCTTCCCTTAAAGAGCGGGAGGTGAAGACGCGAATTGTTTTCTTTTCCGCCCGAGCCTGCGCGGGCGTTCTGGCAGCAAGCTGCATCAAACACTTATTTCAGGCGTTCGGAGTATTTAAATACCTGGGATGCCAAGCTTTTCCCATGCCCATCGGCATCATCGGCGGCTCGGGCCTGTACGGGCTCGTCGAAGGAAGGCCTGATGTTGTTGAGACGCCGCACGGAATGACAACGGTTGTCAGGGGGCGCCTGAACGACAACGACGTGGTGTTCATCCCAAGGCACGGGCTTCACCACGAACACCCGCCCCACAAGGTGAATTACAAGGCAAACATTTTCGAGCTACACAGGCTCGGCTGCCAAAGCGTTTTCTCGGTGTGCGCGGCTGGAGTCATCTCGCGCTTCAAGCCGGGCGACCTCATCCTCGCGCGCGACTTCATCGCCTTCCACATCCTCGAAACGTTCTTCGATTCCTTTCGGGAGGGCATGCGGCACACGGACTTCACCGAGCCGTATTCCGGCGAGCTCAACCGCATCCTCGTAAAAGCCGCAAAACTTGAACGCACTCCCCTCAAGGACGGCGGCGTGATTTTCAACACGCTCGGCCCCCGGTATGAGACGAGGGCGGAGATAATGGCGATGGCGCGAATGGGAGCCAACCTCGTCAACATGACGAACGCGCACGAGGCCGTCCTCGCGCACGAGCTGGGCCTCCGGTTTGCGGGTATAGCGATAGGAACAAACTGGGCATGCGGCCTGGCGAAAAAACCGCTTTCACACGAGGAGGTTCTGGCGATGATGAAGGAGAAGGAGAATGCGGTAAAGCGGCTGCTGGCGCGCGCGGTCAAGCTGGTGAAACAATGAGGAGCATTGTAAAAAACCCGAAGCTTGCTGCCGAAGGAAAAAAAGAGCTGGCGTGGGCCCGCGCCAACATGCCCATACTGGCGCGCATCCGCGCGCGCTTCCAGAAGGAAAAGCCCCTCAAGGGCCTGACCATTGGTGTGTGCCTTCATCTGGAAAAGAAAACAGGCATTCTGCTGGAGACGCTTGCCGCAGGCGGGGCGGCCGTGGCAGCCGCATCGTGCAACCCGCTCACCACGGATGACAGGGTGGCCGCCGCGCTCGCTCTCCATCCGCGCATCGCCGTGTTCGCCTGGGCGGGCCAGACGAGCAAACAATACTATGACAACATAAGCAGAGTGCTCGACTTCCACCCAAGCATCGTCATCGACGACGGCATGGACCAGATAAGTTTGCTGCACACGAAACGGAGGGACGCGCTGCCGGGCATGATCGGAGGCTGCGAGGAAACAACCACGGGAGTCATCCGCCTGCAGGCCATGCACGCGGCGGGCAAGCTCGCCTTCCCCGTTTACGCGGTGAATAATGCTTACTCGAAGTTCCTTTTCGACAACCGATTCGGAACAGGCCAGAGCACAGTGGATGCCGTCATGCGAGCGACAAACAAGCTCATCGCTGGGAAAACCGCAGTCGTTGTCGGCTTCGGCTCGTGCGGGCGTGGGATAGCCGAGAGGCTGCGGGGACTGGGCGCGAACGTCATAGTGGTGGAGGCAGCCGGCAGGCGAGCCGAAGGCAGCCCCTCGGGTTACCACAAGGCGCTTGAAGCGCTTTACTCGGGCTTCCGCGTGATGCCCCTCGAGGAGGCTGCGCCGCAAGGAGACCTTTTCATCACAGCAACGGGCGACAAGCACGTCATCACGGGAAAGCATTTCGCGAGAATGAAGGACGGCGCGCTCCTCGCGAACGCGGGCCACTTCAACATTGAGATAGACGAGCCCTCGCTGAGGAGGATGAGCAGGCGCGTTGATGAAGTCAAGGAAAACGTTGCCTGCTACACGCTCAAGGACGGCAGGCGCCTCTATCTCCTGTCCGAAGGCAGGCTCGTCAACCTCGCGCGGCCCAGCGGCCAAGGCCACCCCATCGAAATCATGGACGGAAGCTTTGCAATACAGGCCCTGTGCGCAGAGAGGCTCGCAACAGGAGAGAGGCAAAAGCCCGGCGTTCTCGATGTTCCGAACTGGATTGATGATGAGGTGGCGCGGCTCGCGCTCGAAAGCCAGGGAGTAACGCTCAAGCCGCTGACCAGAGAACAAGAGCGTTACTTGAGGGAATGGAGGGAAGGCACATGAGAGGTGATTGAAATGACTGAAGAAAAGAAAATCTCAACGCTCCCCAGCGGGTTCAGGAAAAAAGTTGAAAAAGCAAAAGAGGAGAAAAAAGCCCCTCCCGCGCCATTCTTTCCCGAGGAAGAGCGCGAGCTGCCCGAAAAGCCTGCGAGGGCGGAGGGAGCTGCGCCGCTGCTCGAATCCGACCTGCAGAGCAAGGTGACTCTCCTCGCGCTCGTCATCGCGCTCGCCTCACTCGCCCTCGCGTACTTTTCCTTCTCAGGAATGAGCGCGCTCAAGGCGGAGGCGAAGGCCGTCGCGCAGGAGCTGCGGGCGCTGCGCGATGCCCCGGCAACCTTCACCTCGCAGGCGAGAGGAGAAGCGGTTGTTTCCTTCGACGTGCCAGTGAGCGAAGCGCTGCAGGACTCTTTCGAGATTCCACTGCGCGCCACCCTGCCCATTGAAGGCGCGGGCAAGGCCAACCTTCCCTTTTATGGAGTGGTTGATGTGAAGTTCAATGGAACCGCGCACATTGACCAGTCGCTGCGGGCCGACCCCTCCCAGATTCCGCCCACCTACAAGCTCACCGTCCGCCAGACTGCCCCGCTCACCGCCACACTCACCACGACAGTAAAGCCGGGTGAGGCCTGGCCTCAGCTCGACAGAATAATACAGAGGCTGGAGGCAGCGGGCGGCTAGGCGAGCACTGCGCGCTCGATGAGCCATGCGCCCGAGCTGCCGGTCCACACAGGCCGGGCCCTCGTTATCTTCACTCGTCGCCTGAATAAGCCAGGGGCGAATGCGACGAAAGTCTCGCCCTCGCCTCCCTCCAAGCCGACGTGAATGCCGCGAGCGCGGTGAAGGGCGGCAAGCTCGTCAATAGCCTTTTCATCAAGCCTCCTGCCCAGCCACTCTTTTCCGAGGCCTTCTGCAGCCACCGCGCTCACAAAAATCTCCCAGCCTGCGCTGACCAGCTCGCGGAGAACAGCTTCCCCATCCTTGTGCCACAGGGGGGCAAAGCTTTTCAGCCCCAGTTCCTCGCACACTCCATCAATTTTTTCCTTCTGGTACTCGCTCGCCAGCGCGCCTGAAACCACCCCGTCGACGTGGTAGGCGCGTTTGATTTTCGCAAGCGCACGCTTCAGGTCAGCCACCTCCCTTTCCCTCTCGCCACTTGTTCTCGCCTTCGCCCCCTTCAGCCCCATCGCCTCGGCCTGCAGCCCGCACCATTCCACATTCGGGCGGTGGAACATGAAGGAATCGGTTTTCTCAGAAAGCATTGTCAGCAGGCAGGCGACTTTCCAGCCTTGGCTCAGCGCGAGCCAAGCCGCGAGCGTGGAGTCCTTACCCCCAGAGAAGAGAACGGCAACGCGCACGAGCGGATTGGCAGCTCAAGCTTTAAGTTTGTTGCCCGCAAATTGCATCATGGCGGAACACGAGCGCTCGTGGCGCGCCCTCCGCGAGCACTGGCAGAAGTACGAGAAAGAGAGGGTGCATGCGAGCGAGGACTTCAGGCAGAAGAAAGGGCTGTGGCAGAGGATAATGGATTTCTTGAAAGGAATTTTCAGACACTAAGCTTTTATACTCGGAAAGCCAAAATAAAATGCATGTTCTCAAAGCAAAGGGCGACAGCCGCGGCCGACGCGCCCAAGCCCACTCCAGTACAGGATTTCTTCAGGCGCCTGTGGGATTGCGTGCAAGAACGCATTACGCGCATGAGGCTCGCGTGGGAAGAGCACATCATCACTACAAGGCACGGAAGGAGCGTCGACCGCATAATGAGGGCATTCGAACTCCTCGGCGCATACGGCGATGAGAGAGATGTCGATTTCCTCATTGAGGTGGCGAAGGACACCAACC
>JAWCPB010000028.1:0-14191 GCA_038870455.1 Candidatus Micrarchaeia archaeon | reverse complement strand
GGCGGTCGCTCTCTAGCTAACCACTTTTCCGCCAACGCTTTTGCCGAGCGAAGCGAGGGAAAAGGGTTGACCGCTGAGCTACGGAGGCGGATATATTTTCGTGCCCAATGTTTTTTAAACTCCCGCGTGCAGAAGAAATGGCATGGACGTAGAAAAAGAAGAAGAGCGACACGTCTCCGCCTACAGTTCGCTCGCTGATTTGCTGAAGGTGTTTGTGCCAAAGGAAGCGCTGGAGAGGCTCGACAACCCCAAAGGCTTGTTTGAGAGATTCATGAAATGGAGCGGGCTTGATTTCATCGCGCGGAGGAACATCAGGACGGCGGACGGCGTGTTCTTTGGGTTGGTCGAGGAGCTCACGCACGAGGAGAGAAAGCATCTGGAAAACGTTGCGGCGGCCTATCCGGGCGGGGTTGCCGAGCAGATGATACTGCGGTATGCCGAACTGGCCCGGCAGAAGGGAAGGAGTGAGGCGTCCATACTCGAATTGTTTCCGAGCTTGAAAAAGAAGATGGAAGAAAAGGAAAAAACGCTGAAGGAAAAACCGCGGAAGCAGGCGCCATTCAAGAGAGCGCCGGAGCGGGAGCCGGTTCGGAAGGAAGAGAAGCGCGAGCGCAGGGAGCCTGCCAAGACGGGAAAAGGAGTGCCCGCATAGCCCCAGAGCCACATTTAATAGCCTGTTTTTACAGATTATTCCTGCCGGGGTGGCGGAACCTGGTATCGCGCCAGACTCGAGACGGAACCAATCGGGATTTTTCCTGCATTCCTTTCAGGAAAGGAGGGGAATCAGGAGGACCGTCAAACTGAAGGGGAACCATTGTTCCCCTGCGGTTCCGAATCTGGTCCCTTCACGGGGTTAGGAGTTCGAATCTCCTCCCCGGCGTTATCTTAATATAATTTGTCCGATTGAATGAATGCGCTCGAATGTAGGGGACTGCACTTTGCAGCCTGAACGAGCGGGTGAAGCAAATGGGTTTCTACAAGTACTTGAAAGAGGCTTTCAGGAAAGAGCATGCGGCTCGTTCTCCGGAGTACAAGAAGCGCGTTGCGGCGTGGAACAAGGGCTCAGCGATTGCGAGAGTGGAGAAGCCGCTGAACATCGCGCGGGCGAGGGAGCTCGGCTACAAGGCAAAGAAAGGCTTTGTGGTGGCGAGAGTCCGCATCCTTAAGGGGCGGAGAAAAAGGATAAAGCCGAGGAAAGGCAGAAAGCCGTCGAGGTATGGGAGATTCTTTTCGCCCAAGCTCAGCAACCAGGCCATCGCCGAGCAGAGGGCAGCGAGAGCGTACAGGAATCTTGAGGTGCTCAACTCATATTGGGTTGGCGGAGACGGAAGCAACGACTATTTCGAAGTCATTCTCGCAGACCCTAAGACAACGGGCCTGCCTCTTCAGAAAGGGAGGGCTTTCAGGGGTCTGACCGCGGCGGGCAGGAAAGCTAGGGGGCTGTTTTGACAAGTTGAGTGAGCGCGCGCTCGATGTCGTTCCGGCTTTTCACGAGCGCACCGCCATCGCCCACGCCCTCCGAGAGGCCGCTTCCGACAACAATGATTTTTGTTTCCGGCGCTTCGGCGCGCAGCCTTGATATCTGCTCCAACACGGCAGATATGGCGGAGCTGGCCATGACGCCATCATACACAATGACATTCGCGCTCCCCGGGAGGGCTTCCTTGATGGTTGTGAACTCGAGCGAGCCGACCTTTCTCCCGAGCCTTTCGTACTCACCGCGATTTTCCTCGAGCGCCCCTTTATCCCTGAATACCACGATCACGCGCGCATGGGCGAACGGTTTTTTTTGAATATTCTCAGCCATAGGCCGTTTGCCGTGCATACGCGTGCCGGACTGGTTCTCCTTTTGCGCCCGTGCGTTTTTCTCGCCGTGCATTTTCTCACTCAAGTCTCTTGATCGCTTCCTCAAGCAGCTCATGCGAATTCACGCAGAGCCAGTCCTTCCCGAGCTTGGAGAAGGCATCGGCAACCCGGTTGTCCACCGAGATGAACTTCCATTTTCCATTTTTGCGAAGCTCCTCCACGATGTGCCCAGCTTCAAACGGGCAGTTGTCAAAAATGATGATGCCAGAGGTCATGAGCTCTGCTTGCCGTAGGGCAGCCTCCGGCTTAGCGAGGATGATGGCGCCGCGTTTGAAAGCGAGATCAAGGTATGCGTCTTTTTCCTCCGGCTCGCCCTCGGTATAAACTAAAAGAAGTTCCGCTCTCTTCTCAGCCGCATCCACAAGGGGACGCCGCGAGGCGAATGCGCCAGAAACCCCTGCGCTTGAGCCGCGCTTGGAAACCGGGTCACGGCCTCTGATTGTGCTTTCAGCAGGAGTGTCGCTTTGCTCTCTGCCGCCCCTCACGTTGGCATGTCTGCCGCGCATAACAGATCACCCAAGAATAAGCCATCATTTGTTCTGCTTCCGATATATAAATGTTCTGCCCAAATTCTCTGCATGGAGTTCATTGACCTCCATGCGCGCTTCAGGTGCGAGAAGCCCGAGAGGTTCGGATACGCGAGGGTGTGCGCCGAAGGAGTCGAAGTGCTCGAGCGGTCTGTGAAGGGAGCTGGCGAGCTCGGCAGGACAAAGCCCGAGAAGGGTAAGGTGAACATCCTTTCCTCGCCGGATCCAGAAGCGCTGGCGCAGGGCGCGCGCAGGTTCGACGTGCTGTGCTCGACGAACTTTGTTCCGGATACGGGAATGATTAGGAAAGCCTCCGAGGAGGAAAGGCCGTTCGAGATTCCAATCGCGTTCGTGCTTGATGCGAAAGGCCTTGAGAGGGCAAGAATCATTGCGAGAATGGCTTTTTTCCTCAAGCTCTGCAACAAGCTCGGCGCGGGCTATGTCATCACAAGCAGGGCGGGGGATGAACTTGAGATGAGGAGGCCGCTCGACATCGCCGCATTTGCAGAGGTGGCGCTCGGGATAAGCCGAAGCCAGGCGCTCATGGCGCTGAGCGCAGAGCCGCTTGCCTTGCTGGAAAAGGTGAGATGATGGCGCTCGGGCCTACTATGAAGGAGAAGGACAGGTGGATTGCGCTCGAGGTGACGGGTGAGGGCGAGGTCGGTGAGAGGGAAGTGAGGGACGCTGTGGAGCGGGCCGCGCTGGCCTTCCTGGGAGAGCTGGGAATTGCGGGGGCGGGCGTGCGTTTCGTCGAGTTCGATGCCAGGAAAAAAATGTGCGTGCTGCGATGTGCTGTCACCTGGGTGCAGCCCGTGCGGGCCGCGCTTCTCCTTTTGAACCAAATAGGCGGAAGGAAGGCCGCGGTGCGCACGATAGCCATCTCGGGCACGCTCAGAAAGCTGAGGGCAAAGCTCGCTAGCGGATGAGGGGCGTCGGCTTTTTGTTTGTGTTGGGCTGGGCTGGGCGCAGCGGGGACTTGGGCATCTTTGAGTACATCGTGGCGTGTTCAAAAAAGTCTCGGGCAAGCTGCCGGACGAGCGGGTGGTTTTTCTCGTTATCAGCAATGCGCCCGAAAACTTCCGCTACCTTGTCCCTTATGGGCTCGCGCAAACTCTGTCCCTCAAGCAGGACGAGCACCTCAAGGCAACGCGGGCTTGCCACCCTTGAGAAAACCTCAAGGATGCTGTTGAGCACGTAATCGGGCACGCGGGGCGAGAGCGCCATGGCGGCGAGTACATGATAACACGCCTCCCCCCTCTCCGCAAGCGCATCGACCGCTTTTCTTCTCTCCTCCGTATCCTCCCTGAGCAACTCGGCGGCCGCCTTTTCGTTGGCTTTGTTCCTTTTCCTGAACTCATTGAGCAAGAAGGAATCTTCCGAGAGAAAATTTTTTTCTATGAGCCCGATGAACTCCTCAATGCCATATTTTTTTGCAATTGAAACAACCTCGTTGCGGGTGAAGAAATTCATGCCCGCCTTTTTTTCGGCATCCTCTTTGTATGTGTATGGGTCGATCAGTATCGGATTTCCCATAATGAGCATGACGCGCCTGAGACCGCGATAGGCCTCCAAAACCAGCTTCTTCGAGTAGTTCTTGTCGATGTTATATTTCCTTTTTAGTTTATCTTCTATTTTCTCAAGTTTTCTTTCAAGCTCTCTTCTTTTTTTCCTATCGGCCTTTTCGACAAAGTTTGCTCTCACCCACTCCCCAAATGCCTCGTGGGATGCGTGGTAGAGAGAAGGCAAAACTCTCAACGAGCGCTCGAGCATATTCAGCAGGTTCTGGGCATGCTGGCCCGGCACAGGGAGGTTCTCTCCGCCCTGCTCAATCTCGCTCATGAGGTCGGCTGCCATCAGCCTTAGGGTATTCTGTGCTTTCTCTGGAAGCTCCTCATAGAATCTCAGAAGCATCCTTGAGTCCGGATGCTTAAGATTGAGCTGTTTGCATAGCAGATAGAGTATGAGGTCCGCTGTGATGAAATCCACATTATAGTATTTCTCGGTGAGCTTTTGCATCATCTCGCTGGCGATGAGGTAGAGCGCATAAACTTCCTCCATGTTCACGCGCTCCAGTTTGGTGGTAACTATTTTTTTGGGAAAAACCCCCTCCCCCGCGGGCGCGCACTCCCCACTTTTTTTCTCGAGCGGGATGATTTTTCCAGCGCTCGCTGCCACAACCTGCTCATCAATCTCGGAAATGAAGTGGTTGCGCACAATGCCAAGCGCATCTTTGATGCGCGTCCTTCCCGTGTGCTCGTGTTGGGCGGTTTGCCCAGCGCCCACGGCCTTGGGGGAGGCGATGCCCCTCATCACCCCCCGTCTTATTGTGACATAGACAGCATAACTCTTGGCGAAGTCGCTTTCCTCGCGCGCCATATCGGCAAATACTCCATTGATGACGCTGAGCTTTGCGAGCACCGAGAGCTCACTGGGCGCGAGGATGTCCCCGCGGAGCCAGCCCCGAATGGTCTCGGGCGTTCTAGCATTCTCGATGACCTCCGCTATCTTGCCCGTCATCGCTGCATACTCCGCTGGCTCGTAGTCGCCGCTCTCTTTCAGCGTTTTGGCCTTCTCCTCTTGCACGATGCGCTTGGCCCCCAGCCCTCTGATAAGCTCGCATCTCAGGCGGGGAATGCGCTCTCCCCTGCTGTTGAACTCGAACATGTTGGCGAAGGTGTTTCTGTATCGCGGCAGGTTGTCGCATAAGATGGCATCCACTTCCTCGAGTGTGACGGGCAGCCTGACATACTCCTTTGAGACGAGCACCATGTCGCCCTCATTGAGATCATGAGCATATTTCTCGGCATAACGACCCTCACCTAGCGCTACCTTGATGAGCGTGTGTGGGGAGACAAAGAAATTTCCCGCACTTGTTTGAACAAGCAGCATCTCTGGCATCTGATCACAAAAACAGCTGATATTTTACCCCTCGCGGCCTTATATCTCTTTTCCCATCCATGGGTTGAACAGCGGGCTCGCCGAGTAGGTCAAGCAGATGTTATAACCGGCCGCAAAGATGTCCTCGGGCCGCGAGTCTGCAAAAATACCCGCCACGTTGCCCTTCGCATCGTAGATGAAATCCGCGCCATTCTGAATATGGAAGTCCAGCACTGGGTCGATGTGGCGCCTGCCTGTCAAGCGGATGTAATCCACCACGGTAGGCGGCTTGCCGTACGTTTCCTCAAACCACCGGCCGCGCCTCTCGAAGAAAGAGACGAACGCGTCTCTGCTGGGCTTTCTGCCGGCGACGATTTGTTCCGCGTCGATGAAGGCCTCCTTCAACCATTCCTCGTGGCTGAGCGGATGCAGGCCGCCTCCGTAGGTTGCGCGGAAAAGGCGTTGGCGGGTGCGGTTCAGCTCCTTCAGGCGCGCGCAGTAGTCTGTGTAGGCATCGGATTTCCTCGGAGGCCTGGTGATGATGAGATAATCTTCTATTTTCGCGTTCGGATGGGCAAGCCTGTACAGGCCGAAGCCGCGCGGAGCCGAGTAGGGCACTGCCAGCAGGTCGTGCCTTTCAGCGAACTTCACTCCGTGGTTGATGGTCTGCTGGGCGTAAGTCATTCCACGAAACTCGGGGAGGGTGGCGATGGAGACACATAATAGAATGCCCTGCTGTCCGGCAGGGATGCGTTCGGGCGAAACGTGCTTCGCAAAAGTTCTGTCCGTAGTGACCGCGTGGTAGCCCGCAGGAATGTCAGCGAATGAGCTGATTGGCACCACCAGCGTGTTGAGCATGGTAGCGAAATGCTTTTCGCCATTCCGGCGCACCACACCCACAATCTGGCCTTTTGGGAAATGCTCTATTTGACTCGCGAGCTGTTCGCTTGTTATGCGGAGGAGCTCAGCCCGCTTCCTCATTTCTGGCGGAAATTTTTCAAGCTCCTCCGTGATCCAGGAAGAGTTGTAGAGGCTCGCAAGGTGCGACAGAGACTTCAGAGAAGCACGCTGAAAGCGGAGGTCCCTCCGCAGAAACACAGACTCTAAAAGCCTAGCCACCCACGGGCGACCTGGCACCCCGCGCTCCTGCGACGGATGGGCTTTGTTCGCCGTCACCGCGGGCGAGAGTGTCATATGCAAGAGTTTATTGACAAGGCAGTATAAAATAATTTGCGGCGCGGCCGAACAGGCCGGGCCAAGGCAAGCTATTTAAAACTAAATGTCGAAAACAACTCCGTAGCAGAGAGAGACGAAAAATAGAGAGGGGTTTTTGCTTGTACCCTGTTTCTCCTCAAGCGTACGACCGAGCCATAACGGTCTTCTCACCAGATGGCAGGCTGTTCCAAGTTGAGTACGCCAAGGAAGCGGTCAGGAGGGGAGCCACGGCCATCGGCCTGGTGTGCAGGAACGGCGTCATCCTCGTCGCGTACAAGAGCATGATGTCGCACCTGCTCGTGCCAGAGAGCATGAAAAAAATCTTTATCATAGACAAGCACATCGCCGCGACCGCAAGCGGCCTCGTGGCGGACGCGCGGAGGCTCGTGGATACCGCGAGGCTCGAGGCCCAGAGGCACCGCCTGGCCTACAACGAGCCCGTGACGGTCGAGCACATCGGAAAAAACCTCTCAGACCTCATGCAGATTTACACGCAGTACGGGGGAACAAGGCCGTTCGGCGTGTCGCTGCTGATTGCGGGCGTGGACGACGCGCCCCGCCTGTTCGAAGCCGAGCCCAGCGGCGCGCTTACAGGCTACAAGGCGGACAGCATAGGCTCGGGAAAAAAGGAAGTTGACGAATATTTCGAGAAAGAGTACAAGGAGGGGCTGGGCATCGACGAGGGGATAATCCTTGCGCTCAAGGCCCTCAAGAAAAGCGGCGACGTCAAGCTCAAGCCCGAGGCGGTCGATGTCTCGGTCGTGACCATGGAGACAAGGGCCTTCGCGGCGCTGCCGCTTGAGGAAATTGCGAAGTACATCGCAAAAGTCTGAATGATTGGTTCACACTCGCGCGTTTTTGCCTTGAAGTGAATGTATGGTAACCCTCGAGGGGGCCGTTGTGGCCCACATCGAGCACCATGGAAAGAGGTTTGAGCTCCTCGTGGACCCGAACCTCGCCTTCCTCTACAGGACGGGGAGGAAGCCCGACTTGGCTAACGTGCTCGTTGCCGAGGAGGTGTTCGAGAACGCGAGGAAAGGGGAGAGGCACAAGGCCGAGGAAGTGAAGAAGGCGTTCGGGACGAACGACATCTACAAGATTGCAGAGGTGATCCTCAGGAAAGGCGAACTCCAGCTGACCACCGAACAGAGGAAGGAAATGCTGGAGGAGAAGAGGAGGAAAATCATCGCGATGCTCGCGAGGGAATGCATCGACCCGCGGACGGGCGCGCCCCACCCTCCCCAGAGGATAGAGAAGGCGATGGAGGAGGCGCGCGTGCGCATCGACCCGTTCAAGGACGCGGAGGCGCAGGTCGAGGAAGTGCTGAAGGCGCTGCGCCTCATCCTGCCCCTGCGGTTCGAGAAAATCCGCATCGCGGTGAAGGTGCCCGCCGAGTTCGCGCAGAAGGCCTATGGCACGCTCAAGTCGCACGGCCTGCAGAAGGAGGAGTGGCAGCCGAGCGGCGACCTCATCGCCGTGCTCGAAATGCCCGCGGGCATGCAGGGAGAATTCTACGACAGGATAAACAAGCTGACGGGCGGGCGGGTGGAAACGAAGATACTGAAGTGAGAAAAAGGAGTTGATTGGTTTGGCTGAACTGGTTGCGAGAATAGTCGTGCCGGGGGAAATGCTGTTTGACGCGCCGAAGTACATCCCGGGCGCGTATGTCGAGGGAGGAAAGACTTACTCGAGCATGCTCGCGCTGTTCAACGAGGAGGAACTGCGGCTCGTGCCCCTGTGCGGGCCCTACATCCCGAGCATAGACGATGTCGTGGTAGGCGTCGTGGAGGAGGTGAAGTTCGCGGGCTACACTGTGGAGATCAAAAGCGCCTACCAGGGCTTCCTCTCGACGAAGGAGACGCGGGACGAGTTCCGCCTCGGCGACGTCATACTCGCGCGGGTGAAGGGCGTGGATGAAGTCAATAACGTGCAGCTGACCGAGGCGAGGAAGCTCGCCGGAGGGGAAATAGTTGAGATCACCGCGGCCAAGGTGCCGAGGGTCATCGGGAAAAAAAGCTCGATGCTCAATCTCATCCGCGACGCTACGAAAAGCGATATCATCGTAGGAAAAAACGGGCGCGTGTGGATAAAGGGAGGCAACACGTCGCTTGCCACTCGCGCGCTCCTCAAAGTAGTGAAGGAAGCGCACACAAGAGGGCTCACCGACAGAATGGCTGAGTTCCTGAAAAAAGAGGCAAGAGGGTGAAGCGCATGGAAAAGCCGAAGCTCATCGTTGACGGAAAGCGACTCGACGGACGGGCGCCTGACGAGCTCAGGCCCCTGAGGATAGAGGCGGGCGTGCTGAACAAAGCTGAAGGCTCGTGCTACATTGAGTGGGGAACCAACAAGGTTCTGGCGGCCGTGTACGGACCCAAGGAGTGCGTGCCCAGGCACGAGATGAACCCCTACAGGGCTGTGGTCAGATGCAGGTACATGATGAGCCCGTTCGCCTCGCTCGAAGAACACGGCAGGTCAGGACCCAACAGGCGCAGCACCGAGCTGTCGAAAGTCATCCGCGAGGTGTTCGAGAACGTCATCCTCACGGAACAGTTTCCGAAAACCGAGATAAACATATTCATTGAAGTGCTGCAGGCGGACGGGGGAACGCGGTGCGCGGGCATAACCGCGGCGAGCGTGGCGCTTGCCAACGCGGGCATTCCGATGAAGGACATGGTGGCGGCGGTAGCCGCCGGAAAGATAGACGGGCAGATCGTCGTTGACTGCGACAAGATGGAGGACAACTACGGCGAGGCCGACGTTCCCATGGCGATCGCGGCGCGCAACAACGAGGTGCTGCTGCTGCAGATGGACGGCGAGCTGACTAAGGAGGAACTCAAGGCGGCCATAGACATAGGAATGGCGGCAGCCAAGCACATCAACAGCCTGCAGGTCGCCGCGCTCAAGCGCGTTTATACAAGAGAGTGATTTGAATGGAGATACTGGATGAGTTGAAGAAGGATTACATGCGTGACCTGGCGAAGGCCGGAAAGCGCGCGGACGACAGAGCGTTCGACGCCTTCAGGCAGATCACAGTGGAAAAGGGCGTGCTGACTTCCACCGAAGGCTCCGCAAGAGTTAAGTGGGGGAAAACGCAGGTGCTCGCGGGGATAAAGTTCGACGTGGCAACGCCTTTCAAGGACAGGCCCGACGAGGGCGTGCTGTCGACGAACAGCGAGCTGCTTCCCCTCGCCTCGCCGACTTTCGAGCCTGGTCCCCCTGACGAGAGGAGCATCGAGCTCGCGCGCGTGGTGGACAGGGGAATCCGCAGCGCGAACGTGGTCGACCTCAAGTCATTCTACCTGGATGAGGGGAAGGTGCTCGCGCTTTACATAGACCTCTACGTGCTCGACCACGATGGGAACTTCATCGACGCGAGCGCGCTCGCAGCCATGGCCGCGCTGGCCAACACGAAGTTCCCGAAAGTGGAGGCCGGGGAAATAATCCGAGGCGAGTACGCAGGAGAACTCAAGCTGGGCAACAAGGTCGTCGCCACGACCTTCGCGAAAATCGGCAACGCCCTGCTGCTCGACCCGAGCCTCGACGAGGAAACGGCCATGGACGGCCGCATAACCATCGCGACCACGGAAAAGAGCGTGTGCGCCATACAAAAGGGCGGCATGGGCGGTTTCACGCGCCCCGAGCTCGACCGCTTGTTCGACCTGGCGCTTGCCAAGGGCCACGAGCTCCGTGCGCTGGTGTAAGTAATAAAATAGTAGTCTGCGAAAGATGATGACATGGCCAAACCGGGCGTGCGTTTCGGCGCTGAGATAAGAAAGCTCGCGGGCGCGGTGAGCGCCGCAAAGCGGGCGCGCTACGCCTGTCCGGCCTGCGGGAAAAAGAAGGTCCGCAGGCAAGGCTACTCTGTGTGGGAGTGCAGGGCGTGCGGTGCGAGGTTCGCGGGCGGAGCGTACGCCGCGAGCACGCCCGTCGGCGAGGCCGCGCGGCGCCTAATCGAAGAGCAGGCGCCCGAGAAGTAGGTGGTTGGATGTACCGCTGCTGGAAATGCAAGAAGGAAGTCAAGGAGCTCGACCCGAACTTCGTGCGCTGCCCCTACTGCGCATGCCGCGTGCTGTTCAAAACCCGCCCACCGATCGCGAAGGAAGTCAAGACTGACTAGTCTGGGTGAAAGAGTTAAAGCCTGAAGTTCACTCTCCATGTACATCACCACAAGCCGAAACCCCTCTCTTGAAACAAGGCGTTTCTGCAGGCTGCTTGCGAGCGTTCTGCCAAACTCCATTCTTGAGAACAGAGGGCGAAAGGAGATAGAGGAGGTTGCAAAAAGGGCCTGGATGCTGGGAAAAACGCGCGTGCTGTTGGTGTATGAAGAGAGGGGAAAACCTCGCAGGCTCGTCTTCATGAGCACCGAGCGCGCTTGGAGGTGGCTTTATCCCGAGATAGAGATTGTCGAAGTGAGCAGAAAAGGAAAAAGTGGCGGCGCGGAGGGCGTGGTCCTTGCGGGCGACATGGCGGGCGAGCTCGCTGAGCTGTTTGATTTTGAACCCGTGGAGTGCGAGGAGGATGCGGTCACCGTGACCGCAGACAAGGAAACGATTTCATTCGACTGGAAGGGAAAACAAATCCTTTTAATGAAAGTCGTTTATAGAAAAGCACATGAAGTTTGAGACCGAGCTGCGTGCGGCCTTCGCGAGCGAGCGGGAGGCCGAAATCGCCGCGAAATCGCTGAGAGGAGAGCTTGGCTTTCGCGCCAAAAGCGAGGGGAGCGCTGAGACAAAAGGGCGCACGCTCATCGTGAAGTTGAGCGCGAGCGACCTGCCTTCGTTGCGGGCAAGCACGAACTCTGCCCTCAGGCTTTTGCAGGTTGCGCGCGCGGCCATTGAGGTTGCCAAGAGGTGATTGTTTGACGCAAGTTTCAAAAGAGACGGAACAGCGGATTGGGGAATTCCGGAATCTGCAGAATCAGCTTCAGATGACACTGTTGCAGAAGCAGAGCGTACAGGCACAGCTCGATGAGATAGGTGAGGCCAGCGAGGAACTCAAGAAAAGCAAGGGCGCAGTCTATCGCTCGGTCGGAACGCTGCTGATCGCCTCGACGAGAGAAGAAGCGGAGAAGGACCTCGCAGAGAAAAAAGAGCTTCTGGGAGTGCGCCTGAACGTGCTCACAAGGCAGGAGGAAAAGCTGAGAGAACGTCTCAACGAGCTCAAGGCAAAGATAGAGCAGGCGCTGGGCGGCGGTGCTGCGGGTTGAAGCTGCTTGACTTCTTGAAGGCTCTGCGGAAAAAGCGGACGGTGTTGTTGCTTCACTCGCTGGCCGACATCGACTGTGTGGCAGCGGCGCTCGCGCTCAAGAGATTTCTGGGCAAGCGAGCGTTTGCGGTGCCGTCCGACACGCTGACCTCGCCGGCAAGGCACCTTCTTGCGAGCCTCGGGCTGGCCGTGGATGAGATGCCCGCCGATTATGACGCGCTCATCGCGGTTGATGCAAACGCGAAGGGCATGCTCGCCGAAAGCGCTCGCTCGGCGGTTTTCACCGCAGTCATCGACCACCACTCGAGGCACAGGAACTCGGTGCGCGCGAGACGGTGGTTCTGCGACAATGCTTACAACGCGACTTGCGAGCTGCTGTACGAGGCGCTTGGAAAGGAAAGGCTTGACAGACAAACCTGCAGGCTGCTTCTCGCCGGCATTCTGGCGGATTCGGCGGGCTTCAAAAGCGCGAGCGCGCGCACGCTGAGATACGCGGGAGAGCTGCTCGAGAGAAGCGGCCTGACGTATTCGCAGGCGCTTGCTTTGGTCGACGTGCCGGCCGACCTGTCGCAGAGGCTCGCGCTGCTCAAAGCAGCACAGAGGGCGAAGATGGAGAGATTGGGCGAAAAGGGCGACGCGCTGGTTGCAATCTCCACCGTGGGCTCCTTTGAGGCCGGCGCTGCCACCGCGCTCGTGGAACTCGGGGCCGATTTTGCCTTTGTGGGGTGCGAGGCCGAGGGAGGCGGCCGAATTTCGGCGAGGCAGAAAAGCGCGCACGAGGCCGAGGTTAATCTGGCAGAGGTTATGGCTGAGGTGGGCAGAGAATTCGGTGGGAGCGGCGGCGGACACGCGAACGCCGCGGGGGCGAATGGCATTGAGAAAGGGAAGCTCGAGGCAGCGCTCGCGCGGTGCGTTGAGATTGTTAAGAAAAAAATTGGCGGGGTGCGGACTCACAGCATTTGAGACGCGCGTGCTGCTCGAAACGGCGAAAATCCCGAAAGGAAAAACTGCAAGCTACGCGGAGATCGCAAAAAGGGTTGGAAGGCCAAAAGCAGCAAGGGCGGTGGGGAATGCGCTCGCTAAGAACCCGTTCCCATTGCTCATCCCATGCCACAGAGTTATCAGGAGTGATGGAAGCGCGGGAGGATATAGTAGAAAGGGCGGAAGTGCCAAGAAGAAAAAGTTGTTGGAGCGGGAAGGCTACAGGTTCTCCGCAAGAGCCTGAAGATAGCGCTTTGCGCTCGCAAGCGCTTTCTTTCCTTTATCGGTGATTGAGTAGTACTTGCGCCTCCCTTCATACTTTCCAGTGATAAAGCCCTCTTTCTCAAGCTTGTACAGGATAAGGTAGCAGGTTATCAGACTTGGCTTCCAGCCGAACTCTTTTTCAATCTCCCCTCGCATGGCATAGGCATAGATGTTTGAGTGGTTTAATAGCGAAAGCACATAAAGCCACTGGTTCTCAGTTGTCAGCGAGCGCGCGAGGCGCTTCAAAGGAGAAAACTCGGCCATGAAGATATTTTATTGCCATAAGATATTTAAATTATACCGCAGGCATTTTCGAATGGAAAGCATTTTTTCCAACGGAATGTATTTTTTCGCAAAATATTTAGCGGCAAGCGAAAATGGCTTTGCCGCGAGCGGAGATATCTTTAAATACTAGAAACTGCGTAATAAACCCCTTGTTCTAGTGGGAGGATGGTGTTGTGAGAAGCGGATATGTGAATGTGCCACCGCACCTCAGAGGCCCCCAGCAATTTCCGCCCCATCAGAACTCGCTACTCAGACAAACACAAACATTTCAAAAACAAACACCATTTCATGACCTGATTGAGCGCTGGAAGCAGCTAGGCATGATCGCCATCGTAAATGGGGATGTCTACATTTCGAAGAAGCTGCTCAAGCACTTTGAAATAATACCTGTTTATGAGCAGGTATCCAATGAGCGCGTTGTGAATAGTGAGCGCCCTGTGGAGGGCAAACCTGGCATCCTCGCAACACTCGGCGCAACGCTCGGGCGTGGAGTGCTCCCATATGCGTTTGCCGGAATTCTTGGCTTGACAACAATAGGAGCTTCATCCGTGTACGCTAAGTCCAAGCTCGAGCAGAGTGTTGAAACTCTTGATGAAAGAGTAACAAAGCTTGAGAATAGAGTGGCCGAGCTTGAAGCACTGCTAAAAAAAACTGCGAGCGCTAAAGAACAAGAAAAAATTCGCAAAGAGATCGAGAAATTAAGAAGCGAGATTGAAGAGGCGAACAAGCCCTGGTACAAAAAGGTATATGAAAAAATTTTTGGCAAAGAGCCAGCCAAGGAATCCAAACCTCCTGAAACACAAAAGAAGATTACTGGAAAAGAAGCAGGGAAAGAGAAGGGAAAGCCGACGGAACAAGGGAAAGGGACTACGCCGAGTGGCAAGAAGGAGGTAGAGAAAGAGAAAGGAAAGCCGACGGAACAAGGGAAAGGGACTACGCCGAGTGGCAAGAAGGAGGTTGCTGGGGAAAAA
>JAWCPB010000027.1:0-14675 GCA_038870455.1 Candidatus Micrarchaeia archaeon | reverse complement strand
CGTAATGGGCTTTTTCCTTCCATCCGGCTTTTGGAGGACTCCTTTTGCTGCGTGGAACATGGCGTAATAGCCGGCGATGATGCTGCGCTTGAAGCGTTTTCCAGAAAAAGCTCTTCCGCCTCAGCCAGATCGAGCAGCGCCTCACGCCATTCCTTTCCCGCGTACTGCGTGTTCGGGCTGGTTTTTTGCAGCAGGCCCTTCTCCACGCACTCCTCCAGATCCATTCAAACCAGCCTCACCTTGTCTCTCTCGATGCTGTCGTAAAGCGCCCTGTCCTTTCTGGCCAATTCAGAGTATTCAAGTGGGGTGAGGTAAAGGAGCTTGGTTTTCATTCCCTCCAGGGCGCGGTTGAGCTCGCTTGAAGTCCTTTTTTCCTGCGGGCCGACGGCCAGGATGTCGATGTCGCTTGCCTCTGTGTTCTCCCCGCGGGCCGCGCTTCCATACAGGAATACTTCAATTCCTTCAAGCTCTCTTTCCCGCAGGCGCTCCCGCAAGGCGCTCAAGGTCAGGAGTTTCCTCAGCTCTTTCCCGAGAACGTCAGACCTGTCAAAAGAATAGTAAAGCGCCCTTCCATACGCTTTCTTGCGCAACAGCCCGGTTTGCTCAAGCTGCCTGAGCGCGTCTAACAAGCTGTTCTTGGAGACCTCCAGTCTTCTCTTCAGCTCTGCGGCGTGCGCTTCAAGGGAAGGGTTTTCTAGGAAAAAGCGCAATACGGTAACGAAACCGCGCCTGCCCATCCGTCCAAAAATCAACCATATGGTTCAATCAAATACCCATACCGGAAGCATCCTGGCTGCAATTCCCCCTGCCAGCACGGCGAGCGCGATGGTCGCAAGCGAGATCGCCAGCGCCTTCTTCCACCCGAATTCCCTCTTCAGTGTGGCTATGGTCGCAATGCATGGAATGTAGATTGTCGTCACAAGCGAGAATACGAAGATTTGCGTCGGCGTCATGAACAAAGGCAGGTTCGTGCTTCCGCCCGTCACTGCAAGGAGCTCGAGCGCGAGCTCTTTCCTGAGTATTCCGAAGAGCAGGGTGACGCCTGCGGCTGGCGGCAGGCCCAGCCAACCAGAGACTATCGGCTCGAATGGCTTGAGGGCGGGCTCGAGCAGGCCCAGCGCATTGAGGCCTCCGAGAACGCCCGAGCCCAGCATGACGAGCGGAAAAGCGTCGAGCAGAAAGTGCTTGAGACGCAGCCAGGTTTTGGCGAATACGTTTTTCGCTGATGGAACGCGGTAGGGTGGGAGCTCCATGATGAGGCCCGTGGGCCGCCCAGGCAGGCTTCTCCCGAGAATAAATCCGACCGCGAGAATGAGCAGCAGCACTATCGCGTATATCGCGAGCGCCCACTGCCAGCCCAGGAACACGCCTGTCGCGCCGAGGATGACTGCGGTCCTGGCAGAGCAGGGAACGAGCGCAACAAGCGCTGCCGTAATCATCCTCTCGCGCGTGCTCGGGAGGATTCTCGTGGAAATCACCGCGGGCACGCTGCATCCGAAGCCCAGCATCATGGGAACGATTGCCTTCCCGTGCAGGCCAAGCGAATGAAACACCCTGTCGAGCAGGAAAGCCATGCGCGGCAGGTAGCCGCTGTCCTCCAGGAAGGCGATGATGAAATAGAAAACAAGGACGTAGGGCACGGCGATCTGGAGGCCTGCATTGATTCCATCCACGAGCGCCCACCGCAGTGCCTCGCGCGCTGCCTCGGACGGGATGGGGGCGATCAACGCGTTGAGCGGAGGCGCGGCGTACTGCTCGAAGGCACCTCCGATGATTCCGCTCAGCGTCCCGCCCACCAGGAAGAGCGCCGCGAACAGCGCGCCGAGCACGAGCAGGAGGGTGAGCGAGCCGCTGATGGGACTGGTGGTGAGCTTGTCAAGAAGCTCCCCCCATCCTCCCCTCCTTTCAGCCGGAATTCTCGTGATGACATTCCGCGCGATCCTCCTGGCCTCGGCATGCAGTGCCCTGGCGTCCGGCCTGCTTCTCTCCCTCCTCCTTCTGCATTTGAGTGCGGCGCGCACGAGCTCCTCAATGCCGGTTCCCTTGAGGGCGTTTATCTTCACCACCGGACAGCCAAGCTGTTTTTCGAGCGCGCGCTCGTCAATGTGTTTTCCTTCTGCTTCGGCCTCTTCCCAGAAGTTGAGCGCGAGCACCACCGGCAGGCCCAGCGTCTTGAGAGAGAGTGTGAGGAAGAGGTTTCTCTCCAGCAGCTTGGCGTCAACGATGTTTATGACCGCCCGCGGGCGCGTTTTCCGCAGGTAGGCGAGCGCTGCCCGCTCGTCCTCCGAGCCTCCGAAGAGCGAGTAGAGGCCGGGCAGGTCGGCCACGCGTAGTTTTTTCTCCCTAATGAACGTGTCCCCTTCGAGAATCTCAACAGTAGTGCCGGGATAGTTCGAGACGATGGCGCCCAGTCCGCACAGGTGGTTGAACAGCAGGCTTTTTCCCACATTGGGGTTGCCGGCGAGAACGATGTCCGCTCCCTTCAGGGGGCCGCAGCCGTGGCACCTCATCGAACCAGCTCGACGAACACCTTCGAGCACACGTCCTTCCCGAGCGCGATCCTCGCTCCTTTTATGACGACAATGGCCGGGCCGCGGGGAAGGACGCGTTCCACCCTCACCCTCTCTCCGGGAAGCAGTCCCATGGCCGCGAGCCTCTTCGCATCCTCTTTCCTCTCGAACTTGGAGAAAACCACCCTGCAGGCCGTTCCGCCGCGCACCCTGTCCAGCGTGAGCAAGGCCGCGGACGGCGCTGGAATGATGTCGCCGTCGGGGCACCGCCTCGGGTTTCCAAGCAGGCGCGCCAGCCTCTCGCTCGCCTTCTCAGAAAGCGCGTGCTCGAGCGCGTGCGCTTCCCTGTGAAACTCTTTCTTCAAGCCCAGCAGCCGCTCGAAAAACACTTCGAGAAGACGGTGCTTGCGGACCATCCCGCCCGCCTTTTCCGCCCCCTCTTTTGTCAGCGACACCGCGCCGTACTTTTTTCTTTCAACCAGCCCCTCGCGCGCGAGCCTCTCCAGCATTTCCGAGACGCTCGCGTCAGCCACGCCCAGCGCGGCCGCGATTTCGCTGACCCTCGCGCCCCTGTTGTGCCTGGACTGAAGCTCGTAAATCGCCTTGAGATAATCCTCCTCGCTTCTGCCGGGCACGAATATTTAGGCTAGCCTAAATATTAAAGCCTTGCTCTGGTTACCCGCAGGAGCTCGAAGGCGGTGGAGAAGAAGGTGCTGCCTCGAGAGTTGCATTGCATCCGGCAGGTGGGTTGTTGAAGGCCCCGCAGACTGCCTGCAGGAAGGCCTGCGGGGTGCGGCTTCCCTCGTACTGCACGCCGTTTATGACAAGAGTGGGTGAGCCTTGGACACCGAACTGTGCGTTGAGGCTCGCCTCCGCACGCAGCAGCGCCTCGGCTTCGCTTTGCTGGCAGGCTTCGATGGCGGCCTGGTCGATGCCGGTCGCGTTGGCCGCGTCGCGCCAGCACGTTCCGATGTTGTGGATGCTGCAGTTGTTATCCACGTACATGACGTAGTCCCAGAACTTGGCGCGGGCGTGCTTCCAGATGCACAGCTGCCTGACGTCCTCGAGCAGCTCGTCCAGCCCGTGCATGGAGCACAGCGAGCCGCCCGCGATGCAGTAGTCAGATGGGTTGCATCGGCCGCCCGCGCAGAAGCCGCCGTAGATGACAAAGTGCGGCTCTATCTCGGTGGCGTTTGCAAGGGCCTGCACAACGGGCGCCATGGCCTTCTCCGCCATTATGCCGTACGGGCAGAAGCTCATCACGAAAAGCATCACCGAAGGCTTGTCCGATTTTGGAATGCTCGGGGGCTGGGCGGGCTGCTCTGGCTCGAGCGAAAGCTTTTGGCTCAGGTTAATGGCCTGGGGAAACAGAAGGGAGCCGTCCGGGGAGAGGTAGGCGTCTATGACTTGAAGCACTTGGCCCGCCCGCTCGATGCGGAAGGTTATCTTATATAGGCCTGCCGCCCCGCTCGCGTTTACGAGCGTCGCGCTCACTCCCTGCGGGGCGAGGAAATTCTGGTTGAGCAGCAGAAGCGCTTTCGCGCTGGCGTTTTCTAGAGAGAGGACAGATTCGTTCGCGGCTGGTTTTGGCGCAAGATAGCCTGCCGCAAGCCAGCCTACTGCCAGGCCAACAACGAGCGCGGCGAGAATGAGGATATCCGCGTCCAACGGCTTTTGCTGTGGCGGAGCCGCGGCGTGATGGCTCTCGTGGTGGTTCATGTTCTCATGGCTCTTCCCTGTGTTTCTTGCTCGGGGGTACGAGTTCCCTGCGTTCGGCGAGCTCGTCTTCGGCGTACTGCACGAACGGGAGGCTGTAGTCGAATAGCTCGCCGGGCTTGAAGAAGCGCGTTATCTCTGCTTCGGCCATCTCGGGCGTGTCGCTGGCGTGAATGATGTTCACCTGCGTGCTCAGCGAGTAGTCGCCCCTTATCGTGCCGGGCTCGGCTTCGCGCGCGTTCGTGAGGCCGCTCATCTTCCGCACGACTTCAATGGCCTGCTTTCCCTCCAGCACGAGGCACACCACGGGCGTGGATGTCATGAAGCGGATGAGGCTCGGGAAAAAGCTTTTGCCGGCGTGGTGCGCGTAGTGTGTCCTGCACAGCTTCTCGTCCATGCGGATCATTTTCAGCCCCACTATGCGGAGGCCTCGTTTTTCGAACCTGGAAATCACTTCCCCAATGAGTCCCCGGGTCAGCGCATCGGGCTTGAGCATGACAAATGTTCTCTGCATCAAATCACCTTTTCGCTTTCTTCTTTTTCGCCGTCACCCACTTGAGCCTCCTCGGGCTCCTGCCGAGGCGGAGGAGGTTTTTCCTGCACTTGCTCGAGCAGAAGGCCAGGAACGAGCCGTCGCGCCGCACGAACATGTACCCCGTTCCCCTCTCGACTTCGCTTCCGCAGAACGAACAGTTCAACCCGCGCACCTCACCTTGCCTTTATCACCTTTGCCTCGCGCTCGGTCTCCAGCAGTATTATCTTGTCGCCGCGCCGCACCGGACCCTTGACGTTCCGGCGTATCACCCTGCCTTTGTCCCTTCCCTCGAGTATCTTGCACATGACCTGGTAGACTTCGCCGTAGATGCCCGTCTTTCCAAGCACTTCGACGACTTCGGCGGTCGCTGGCTCGATTGCCATGGGCTTCACTGGGCCTTTGCCTCGGCCTTTTCCTCCTTCTTTTCAGCTTCCTTCTTCTCCCCAGCCTTTCCCTCCTTCTTCCTCGGCTTCCTCTCCTTCTTCGGCTTTTCCTCTGGCTTGGCCTCTGCCTTTGCCGGCGCGGCAGGCTTCTCCTCCTCGGCAGGCTTTTCCCTGAGCTTGCCGCTCGGGACTTTTGACGTGATTTCGCCCACGAGCTCGCTCGCGTTGCCGGCTTTTTCTATCGCCACTGCGGCGCACGGCACTTCGAGGCCCGCCGCCTTTCCCAGCTCCTTCTTTCCAGGGACGTACACGTACGGCACGCGCTTTTCCTCGCAGATGACAGGCAGGTGCATGACCACTTCCTCTGGCTCCACGTCCTCGGCTATCACGACGAGGGCCGCCTCTCCCCTTTCGATTGCCTTGGTGGCCTCGTTCGTGCCCTTGCGCACCCTGCCCGTGTCTTTGGCCATCTCAATGGCCTGGTAGGCCTTGTCCGCCACTTCCTTGGGCGTCGAAAATTTCACATAGCTTTTCGCCATTCATCTCACCTCGGTCATCGAACAGCGTGGTTGTAAAACCAGCGCAAACCCTGGTGTTCTTGGGGAATCAAGAATTTATATAGGTTGCGCCGCGCGAGCCAAACGTTTAATAATCTGAGGAGAAAAAACGCGGTATGGAAGCGGAAGCGGCGGCCGAGAAGAGGCTTGAGAAGAGCGTGCTCGAGCTGCGGGCCGCGGAAGAGAAGGCCAAACTGCTTCTTGAAAATGCCCAGCGCGAGAGGGAAGCCATTCTGCTCGCCGCGAGGAAGAAGGCCGAGCAGATTCTCGACGAGGGCGAGGGCATGGCGCGCGAGGCCAAGGACAAGGCATACCGGGAGGGCCGCGCGGCCGTAGAGAAGGAGGTCGAGCGCATTCTCGCAGAGGCGAGGAAGGATGCCGGCAAGGTGAAGGAAAAGGCCGGGGGAAAGGTGAAGGCGGCCGCCGAGGCCGTGGTGCGAAAGTTCTTCAAGGGTGAGTGAGTTGCTGAAGCCCGCCAGCATGGCGCGCGTTCGCGTAATCGGCGCGAGGGACTGCATTGGCGAAGTCATCCGCTCGCTTCACAACCTCGGGGCCGTGCAGGTTGAAGACATCGGAAAGAGCCTGAGAGAGTACGAGGGAGTCATCGAGCAGGCCGCGCCTCTCGAGAGGTTTGCCGCGATTAGCGACGCTCTCGTAAAGCTCAGGGGGCTCGAGGGCATTCTCGGAAAACACGAACCCCCCAGCCCCAAGCCTCTTTCGTTTGAAGAGGCTTTGGAAAAGGCCAAGAGGATTAACGCGGATGAAAAGCCCTTCAAGCTCGCCAGGAAAATCGAGGCCGCGAGGGAAAGGGAAAACAGGCTGCGGGAGGAGATTGCGGCGCTCAAGCCGCTTCAGGGCTTTGAAATAGATTTCTCGAAGCTGGCTTGCCCGCGCGTCGAGGTTTTTGCCGGAACCATTCCGGGGCCCGCGTTCGCGGCGCTGAAGGGCGCGCTGGACAGGGAAGTTGGAGGAAAGTGCGAGCTTGTCCACAGGCTGTTTGAGGGCAGGGAGAGCATCGTGCTTGTCGTGGGCGAGGAGAAGAGCGCGGCAGCGCTCAAGGCCCTCGCGCACGCCGGCTTTGCCCGGATAGTCGTTCCCGAGGGCATGGCCAGGCCGGCTTCCTACATCGCCGGATTGCGCAACGAGCTTCACGCCACGATGGAGGAAAGGGGCAGGCTCGAGGAGGAGGCGCGTGCGCTTTACGAAAACCTCTGGCGCGAGCTCGTGCCGGTAAGGGAAGCGCTTGAGATAGAGGCGAGGCGGGCCGAGGTCGCGGCGCGCTTTGGCAAGACGGAAAACGTTTTCGTCGTGGAGGGGTGGGTGAAGGAAAGCGACCTCGCGGCCGTGCAGCGCGCGGTAGAAAAGGCGGCCAGGGGAAAGGCGCTTGTCGAAAGGATTTCCGCGAGGGAGCTTCCCCCCACCGCGCTCGCCAACCCGGGCCCCATTCGGAACTTCGAGGACCTCGCCACTTTCGTCTCGCTTCCGAAAAGCAACGAGTTCGACCCGACAACCGTGTATGCGGTGATGTTTCCTGTTCTCTACGGCCTCATGCTTGGGGATGCAGGCTATGGCGCGCTCGTGCTCGCTCTCGGCTTGGCCGGCTACTGGAGGGCGAGCGGCCTGCTGAAGAGGTTTTCCTTCGTGCTCATTCCAGCAGGCCTCTGGAGCATCGTCTTCGGCCTGGCTTTCGGCGAGGCGCTGGGCTTCGAGTGGCCTTCCCTCATGTCGAGGCTTGAGAACATCACCCTGCTGCTGCTCATCACGATAGTCTTCGGCGCGGTGCATCTCGCGGTTGGCTTTTTCCTGGGCTTCCTGAAGGCGTGGGAGCACCGGAATTACCGGCACGCGGCCGCAAAGCTGGCGTGGATTGCGCTCGAAGCGGGCGGCGCGCTGCTCTTCTACGGGGTGGCCTACGGCGGGGGAAGCGCCGCGCTGGCCGCCGGTGGAATCGTGAGCGCGCTGTCCATCACCGTTATCCTTTTCGGCGAGGGAATGTACGGCGCGGTCGAGATTCCGGGCCTCATCGGCAACACGCTCTCTTACGCGCGGATGGCCGCGGTCGGGCTTTCCTCGCTGGCGCTCGCGCTGGTTTTAAATATTTTCAAGCCTGATTTAAGCCAAGGGCCGTTCGTGCTGCTGTTCGCCCCCATCTGGGTGGCCGGGCATGCCCTGAACCTGGGGCTCGGCATTTTCGAGCCTTTCGTGCAGGGCTCAAGGCTGCATTACGTGGAGCAATTCACCAAATTCCTTGAGGGAGGCGGGGTTGCGTTCGCTCCCTTCAAGTGCGAGAGGAAATACACTGTAGAAAAAAGGTCGTGATAAAGAGGTGGTTTGAGTGGTTGAAGTAGGAATCGGCATCGGGCTCGTGGCCATCGGCGCGAGCATAGCCATGGCGGGGGGCGCTTTCGCAACAGCCATGGTGCAGAGCGCCATCGGAAGCGCGGGCGTCGGGGCGATAAGCGAGAAGCCCGAGGTTTCGGGGAACGTGCTGCTGTACCTCGTCATTCCCGAGACCATCGTGATCTTCTCGTTCGTCATCGCCATACTCACGCTGCTGTGGCTCGGCCAGGGAGCGCTTGCAGCCGAGTAGAAGCCACGGGAATCGCGATTCCTCCCAGCCTGTGGTTGCTAGGGGGTATCGGAACCCGCTGGAGGGTTCTGATGGGTCTTGAAGAGCTTAAGCAGGAGATTCTGCGCAAGGCGGAAGAGGAAGCCCGGGCCGTGCGGAGGAAGGCCGAGGCCGAAGCGCGTGAGATAATCTCCCAGGCCGAGAGAAAGAAGGAAGAGGCTATTGACGCGGCCAGGAAGGAGGCGGCCGAGGCTCTCGCGCGGGAGGAGAGGGAACGCCTTTCGACCGCGAGGCTCGAGTCCAAGCTCATTCTCGCCGCGGCCCGCGAGGAGGTGCTGGCCGCTGTCGAGGAGGAAGCCTGGAGGGAGCTCGCGGCCTTCAGGAAAAAAAAGGAGTACGCCGGCTTCCTCGAGCGCGCCATCCGCGCGGGAGTGAAGGAAATCGGCGGGGACGCCGTCGTCTTCGTTTCCAAAGAAGACTACCCGCTTGCCAAGAAAATCATTGCAGAGAAAAAAATTCCCGCGGCGCTTTCCCCCAAACCCGTCGATGTGCTGGGCGGGGCTGTCGTGGCTTCCCAGGACGGGCGGGTGAGGTGCGACGCGTCTTTCGCCGCGGTCATGGAGGGCGCGAGGGAAGGCGTCCGCAAGCTCGCCTTCGCCTCGCTCTTCAAATAGTTGGTTGCATGCTGTTGGTCAAACGCGCGCTCGTGTACGGGTATGCGAACGCGAGGACGAAGGCCATGAAGGCCCTGCTGCTTCCTGCGGCTAAAATAAGGGAGATGGTGAGCGTGAGGACTCCCGGCGAGGTCGCAGAGCTCCTGCAGGACACTCCCTACAGGGAGGACGTCACCGCCTTGTCGGCGGCTTACGCGGGTGCAGAGCTCGTGGAAAGGGCGCTTTCGCGCAATCTCCTCAGGACGGCGAACAAGCTGCTGCGCATTTCCCCCCCGCAGGGCCGGGAGGTTCTGTGGAGGCTGCTGCGCAGGTGGGACGTGAGCGACTTGAAAACGCTTCTGGTCGCAAAGCACGCCGGCGAGCCGGCCGCCGCGCTGCAGGGCCGCCTCGTGGGCCTGGGGCCTGCCGGCAGGCTCGCCCGCCTGCTGCAGGCGAAAGACGTTCCCTCCCTCGTCGGAGAGCTCGAGCCGGAGTACCAGGGCGAGCTCGCCCCGCTTCTCAAAGAGTACGCGGCCTCGCGCGACATCCTGCTCCTCCTGAACGCGCTTGACAGGTTTTACTTCACCAACCTGGCTCAGAGCGCGGGGATTACTGACGAGCCCGCGGTTGCGGCGCTCATCAACAGCGAAATGGATGCAAAAAACATCTCCACAATCCTGCGCGCCAAGTCCGCCGGCGTGCCGGCTGAAAAGATTGTCGAGCTGCTGATTTCCGGCGGGAGCCTGGGGAAAGCGGTTCTCGAGGAAGCGGCCGCCGCGGCTGACGTCAAGAGCGCGGCCGCCCTCCTCCAGAAGGCCGCGCGGGCCGACTTTTCGGATGCGCTCGCGAAATACGCCGCGACGGGCCACGTCGCCCATTTCGAAATCGCTTTGGAAAAAGCCGTCATGCGGCGCGTTGTGAAGACCATGCGCCTGGCCGTGCTGTCGCTTGCAGCCATCCTCAGCTTCCTCTACCTCAAGGAGATGGAGGTCGGGAACATCCGCAAGATAGTCCGCGGAAAGGAGTATGAGCTTCCGCGAGAAAAGGTTGAAGAAATGATTTACGTCGTCGGTTGATGGCGTGGAGACCGAGAAAATCGTTGTAGTCGGGGACGCGCCCACTGTGGCGGGCTTCCGCCTGGCGGGCGTGAGCGAAGCCTATGCCGCGAGCGGGAAAGAAGCAGAGAGGAAGCTTGAGGAGCTACTAGCCAGGCCCGATGTCGGCATCGTGGTCATCAACGAGAGCCTCCTTGCCGGCATGGACTGGAGGCTCAGGAAACGCATTGACGGGCTGGCCAAGCCGACGGTAATCGCCGTGCCGAACTACAGGGGAGAGGTCGTCGAGGCCGCCTCGCTTAAGGCGCTCGTCAAACGCGCGCTCGGCTTTGAACTGATAAAATAGGTGATTGCATGGGAGTGCTGTCTAAAATCTCCGGGCCCGTGGTCGTGGCGGACGACATGGCGGGCGCCAAAATGTATGACGTGGTGCGCGTGGGGGAGGGCGCGCTCATAGGCGAAATCATTCGCCTCAGCGGGAAGAAGGCAGTCATTCAGGTTTATGAAGACACGAGCGGGCTCAAGCCGGGCGAGAAAGTCGTCAACACGGGCGAGCCGCTGAGCGTCGAGCTTGCTCCGGGCCTGCTCACCTCCATTTACGACGGCATCCAGAGGCCGCTGAAGCTCATCCGCGAGGCGAGCGGCGACTTCATCGCGCGGGGCGTGAGCGTTCCGCCCATTGACAAGAAGCGCAAGTGGAGCTTCGTCCCCCTCGCGAAGAAAAAAACGCACGTCGTGGGCGGGGACATTCTCGGCACTGTGCAGGAAACCGAGACCATCATTCACAGGATACTCGTTCCGCCCGGCGTGGAGGGCGAGATAACGGAGATAGGCGAGGCGAAGGCGGGCGTCATCGAGCCCATCGCCACCCTCAAGCACCACGGCAAAGAAGTTTCCCTTCCGATGCTTCAGAAGTGGCAGGTGCGCGTGCGCAGGCCTTACCAGGAAAAGCTCGACCCGGACACGCCGCTCGTCACAGGCCAGCGCATCGTCGACGCCTTCTTCCCCATCGCGAAAGGCGGCACCGCCTGCATCCCGGGACCTTTCGGCTCAGGCAAGACAGTCACGCAGCACCAGCTCGCCAAGTGGTCCGACACGCAGATAGTCGTGTACATCGGCTGCGGCGAGCGCGGCAACGAGATGACCGAAGTGCTGACAGAGTTTCCGCACCTCGAGGACCCGCACACGCGAAAGCCTCTCATGATGAGGACGATTCTCATCGCCAACACGAGCAACATGCCCGTGGCGGCCCGCGAGGCGTGCGTCTACACGGGCGTGACCATCGCCGAGTACTACCGCGACATGGGTTATGACGTGAGCCTCATGGCCGACTCCACCTCGCGATGGGCCGAGGCGATGAGGGAGATAGGCGGCCGCCTTGAGGAAATGCCCGGGGAGGAAGGCTATCCCGCCTACCTCGGGAGGAGGCTGGCCGAGTTCTACGAGCGCGCGGGCCGCGTCGTGTGCCTGGGCAGGGACAGGAGGATGGGCAGCGTCACGATGATCGGCGCGGTGTCGCCCCCGGGCGGGGACATCAGCGAGCCGGTGTCGCAGAACACCCTGCGCGTGACGAAAGTCTTCCTCGCGCTCGACGCCTCGCTCGCCCACAGGAGGCACTTTCCAGCCATTCACTGGCTGCGCTCCTACTCGCTTTACCTGGAGAGCCTGAAGGGCTGGTTCGGCAGCAACATCTCAAGCGACTTCCTGGACAACAGGAACAAGGCCATGGCCCTGCTTCAGAAGGAAGCGGAGCTGCAGGAAATCGTCCAGCTCGTGGGCCCCGACGCCCTGCCCGAGAAGGAGCAGGCGATTCTCGCGAGCGCAAAGCGCATTCGCGAGGACTTCCTGCAGCAGAGCGCCTACCACGACATAGACACTTACGCGAGCCTGAAGAAACAGCACCTCATGCTCAAGATTCTCATGCGCGCGCACGACCTGGCCATGCACGCCATCGACGTCGGGGTGCAGCTGAAGAAAATCAGCGAGCTCAAGGTGTTTGACGAAATCGCGAGAATGAAGGAGATTCCCGAAAGGGAGGCCGAGGAAAAGCTGTCCTCCCTTCTCAAGCGCGTGGAGGAGGCTTTCGACCGCCTCGTCAAAGAACACGGGGCAGGCTGAGGGGGTGTTGAGCATGTCGCTGAATGTTGTAAAGGAGTACCAGACCGTGAAGGAAATCGCCGGCCCCCTCGTCTTCGTCGAAGGGGTTTCGAACGTGGGGTACAACGAAATCGTTGAGATTACCCTGCCAAGCGGAGAGCGCAGGAAGGGCCAGGTTCTCGAGACCAGCAAGGGCCTTGCCGTCGTCCAGATTTTCGGCCCCACCGCAGGCCTTGACGTTCCCACCACGAGGGTTCATTTCCTCGGGGAAACCATGCGCCTGGGAGTGTCCGACGACCTGCTGGGGCGCGTTTTCAACGGCCTCGGCGAGCCGCGGGACAAGGGGCCGCCGGTCATTCCTGAGGACAGGGTGGAGATTTCAGGAAGCGCCATCAACCCTTGGGCGCGCGAGTCGCCGCGCGACTTCATTCAGACGGGCATCTCGGCCATTGACGGCATGAACACGCTCGTGCGCGGCCAGAAGTT
The DNA here is from genome assembly GCA_038870455.1 of Candidatus Micrarchaeia archaeon. Taxonomy (GTDB): domain Archaea; phylum Micrarchaeota; class Micrarchaeia; order Burarchaeales; family JACRGF01; genus JAWAFC01. Next base: position 2,114 of record JAWCPB010000027.1, on the reverse strand, counting down.
GCCCATATTCTCAGGAAGCGGCCTTCCCCACAACGACATCGCGGTGCAGATAGCCCGCCAGGCGAAAGTGCTGGGCCAGGCCGAGAGCTTCGCGGTCGTGTTCGCCGCCATGGGCATCACTTACGAGGAGGCGGCTTTCTTCATGCGCGACTTTGAGAGGACGGGCGCGCTCGAGCGCGCGGTGCTCTTCCTGAACCTGGCCGACGACCCCTCCGTCGAGCGCCTCATCACCCCGCGCATGGCGCTCACCGCGGCCGAGTACCTCGCCTTTCAAAAGGACATGCAGGTGCTCGTCATACTCACCGACATGACGAACTACTGCGAGGCGCTGCGCGAGATCGCCAGCGCGCGCGAGGAAGTTCCAGGCAGGCGCGGCTACCCGGGCTACATGTACACAGACCTGGCCAGCATCTACGAGCGCGCCGGAGTCATAAAGGGGAAGAAGGGGACCATCACGCAGTTCTCCATTCTCTCCATGCCCGGCGACGACATCACCCACCCCATTCCCGACCTCACGGGCTACATCACCGAAGGCCAGATCGTTCTCGGCAGGGACCTTCACAGGCGGGGCATCTACCCGCCCATTGACGTCCTCCCGTGCCTCTCGCGCCTCATGAACCTCGGCATAGGCAAGGGCAAGACCAGGGAAGACCACAGGGGCGCGGCCGACCAGCTGTACGCGGCGTATGCGGAGGGCCGCGACCTGCGTTCGTTGAGCGCTGTCGTGGGCGAGGAGGCTCTCAGCGACCGGGACCGCAAGTTCCTGAAGTTCGCCGACGAGTTCGAGCAGCGTTTCCTCCAGCAGGGCAAGTACGAAGACAGGAACATTGACTACACGCTCGACCTGGGCTGGGAGCTTCTCAGCGGCATTCCCGAGAGCGAGCTGAAGAGGGTCAAGCTCGAGCACATCGAAAAGTACGGCAGGCCCGTCTGGAAGAAGGAGAGGAAGCTCGGCGAAGGCTTTGCCGCCCGGCTCGCTGCGGCAAAGGCGGCCGGGCCTCACGCCGAAGCCCGCAAGCCTGCCGCGCCGTCGCAAGCCCCGAAGCCAGCGCCCGCTCCCGCCAGGAAAGAAGAGGAAAAGGAAGGGAAAAAAGAGGGGGCGAAGCCCGGGAAAAAGAAGTGACCTCGCATGGCCGAGCAATTCAACCCGACGCGCATGGAGCTCCTCAAGGCCAAGGAGCGCATAAAGCTCGCTGTAAAGGGCCACCGGCTTCTCAAGCAGAAACGGGATGCGCTCATTCTCGAGTTCTTCCGCATTCTCGAAAAGGCCAAGGACTTGAGGGGAGAGCTCAACCGGCGCATGGCCAGCGCTTTTCAGTCGCTTGCCATCGCGCAGGCCTACCATGGTGTATACGAGCTGGAGGCTGCCGCGCTTGCCGTGAAGCGCGCGCCTGCGGTCAGCGTGTCCGTCCGCAACGTCATGGGGGTGAAGATTCCTTCCGTGACCGCCCAAGAGGTTCACAAGGGTTTTTTCGACCGGGGCTATGGCGTGCTCGGTTCTTCGGCGAAGATTGACGAGGCCGCGGCCGGCTTTGAGAACGCGCTCGACATGGTCATCAAGCTCGCAGAGACCGAGAACGCGCTCAAGCGCCTCATCCGTGAAATCGAGAAAACGAAGAGGCGCGTGAATGCCCTGGAGTACGTGCTCATTCCCCGCCTCCAGTCGCAGGCCAAAAGCATTCTCTTCCGCCTCGATGAGATGGAGAGGGAAAGCTTTTTCACCCTCAAAGTCATCAAGAAAAAGCTGGAGAAAAAAGCCGAAAGCGGTTGAAACCCGCAGGTTTAAAAATGGCGGGGCCACTAAATAAGAGAGATAGATAAAAATGTCAAACAATTATCAAAAAATTCAAAGAGTATTCTCGGCACCAGATGTAAAATATGGTCTTTCATTGTTTTCTAAGAACGAATTGGATTTCGTCGAAAATTTGACAATTGAAAAAGAAGGCAAATTCTTTATTAAATGTCAAATCAAAGATAAGTACAAACCTGCAAAACCTGAAGAAATAGTAAGACAGTTATTTATCCGCAGGATAATTTCAGAATATAACTATCCTGAACAACGAATTGATGTTGAAAGAGTCATCTATTTTGGCTCAAGAGATTCAGGACTTGCT
>JAWCPB010000026.1:0-16673 GCA_038870455.1 Candidatus Micrarchaeia archaeon | reverse complement strand
AAAAACAGGCTATTAAATGTGGCTCTGGGGCTATGCGGGCACCTTTCTTGCCCCGCGCTTTCCCTTTTGGATTCCTGGTTCCTTGAGCGGTTCCTTTTTCTCCCTCTCCCTTTTCTCCTTCTTTTTCAGGCTTGGAAACATTTTGAGTACGGACTCCTCGCTCCTCCCTTTCTCCCTAGCCAGCTCTACGTATCGTTGAATCATTTGGCTGGCAATCCCGCCCGGATACGCGGCCGCCACGTTCTCCAGATGTTTCCTCTCTTCTTCCCCGAGTCGCTCAACCATTTCGAAGAACATATTGTTCGCTGTTCCGAAGTTTCTCCGTATGATGAAATCAAGCTTGCTCCATTTCATGAAACGCTCAAACCATCCCTGGGGGTTATTAAGCCTGTCAAACGCTTCCGGTGGTATAAACACTTTCATCAAATCAGCAAGTGAGTTGTAAATCGAAATGAGCTGCTTCTCTTCCTTTCGCCTAAGCTCACGCTCATATTTTTTCCATTCTCCTTCATCCATGTGGGCTTTTTTGCAAACTGAATTTAAAAGCTTTGGTGCAAAAATATATAGCCTCCGTAGCTCAGCGGTCAACCCTTTTCCCTCGCTTCGCTCGGCAAAAGCGTTGGCGGAAAAGTGGTTAGCTAGAGAGCGACCGCCTCGTAAGACAAAGGGTGGTATTCCCCCTTCGTCCTGGACCTTCCCCCCTCTTTGGGAAGGGGTTACGGACCTTTCCTCCTCTGGAAAGGGAAAGAAAGCGGTAGGTCGAGGGTTCAAACAACCCTTTTCCGACGCTTCGGAAAAGCGTTGGCGGAAAAAGGAGCGCCTGACGGCGCAAACCCTTTTCCGGCGCGCCGAAAAGCGTTGGCGGAAAAGGGCTTGAAAATCCCTCCGGGGGCTCTCCGCAAAACTAATTAAGCCAGCGGCCGAATTGAGCGCGTGGGTTAGCGTTGTGGGGCCGTGTTGCTTTCAGCCCTCTGCATCCTTCTCGTGCTTTACGACGTGGCAAAGGCGGTGGCCGCGTATTTCACCACTGAGTTTGGCGTGACCAACAAGCGCGTGCTCGTCAAAATGGGCGTGCTGCGCAGGAGTCCATTGAAATCGTCTTGTCTCACGTGGAAGGCGTGAGCGTGGACCAGGGCTTTCTCGGCAGGAGCCCGTTCGAGCTAAGGAAAAAGCTTGTTGAACAGATTGAAGCGCTCGAAAAGCCGGCGGCGAAAAAACGCTGACTTATAATATTTGACTGTGTAAAACGCTACATGGAAAAACGCGTCTACGAGTGCCCTGCTGCCGATTTCGGCAGGCTCAAGACGTTGCTCGGAAAAGACCCTTATGCTCCGGTGAGTTTTGCCCGGCAGGGATACGTGCTCAAGGAAGGTAAGGCGGTGGGCGGAGAGGCCGGCAAGTACTATGTCCAGCTCAAAGGGGAAGCCGATTTCTTCAAGTGGGCTGAAGAAAAGTTCAAGGAGCTTCCGAATGTAAAGCGCGCGCCAAAAGAAATGGAGGAAAAAATCATCAAAGTAATTGAGGAAGAAGAGAGCGCCGCCGAGAGCGGGTTCGGCTCGCTGTTCGGCTAGCTAGGTTGCTTTCCCTCCGCGAGCCTCTTCTTGTAATTCACAGCGTCGTTGATTGCGCGGATGAGCGCCAGCACGCTGGCCATGACGATGTCGCCGCTCACGGCGTTCGCTGCAAAGACATTGCCCTTCTCATCCATCACTTTGATGGTCACGTCCGCCAGTGCGTCGGTTCCGCCCGTGATCGCCCTCAGGTTGTACTCGGTGAGCTTTATCTTGGCTTCTGGCCCCAGCACGCTCTGAATGGCTTTGCTGGCCGCATCCACGGGCCCCACTCCCTGGCTCGCGCCCTTGAGCAGCTCGTCGCCGTATTTGACGACAATGCTTGCCGTTGGAGTGATTTTGTTTCCGGTAACAACGGTCACTTCCTCCAGCGTCACGACGGGCTTTCTCGCGACCGCGTGCCCGATCACATCCTCCGCAATCGCGATGATATCCTCGTTGTAAATCCTTTTCTTGGCCTCGGCCAGTTCTTTTATCTTGTTCGTGATATCAATGACGAGTTCTTTCGCAACATTTTTGTACCCCAGGTCGGCCAGCGCGGCTTCTATGGCAGCCTTTCCGGTGTCCTTGCCAATCACGATGCGCCTCTTCTGCCCTACGAGCTCGGGCGCGAAAGGCTCGAACGTCATGGCCGCCTTGAGTACTGCGTGCGTGTGTATCCCGCTCTCGTGCGCGAAAGCCGTGCTGCCCACTATGGGGTAGTTGGGCATGAGATACACCTCGCTGTACTTTTCCACGAGACGCGACACTTCAGTCAATCTCTCCGTCTTTATGCCGGTCTTTACCCCATACAGTGCGTGCAGGCTCATCACAACCTGCTCGAGGGACGCGTTGCCCGCCCTTTCCCCCAGCTGGTTTATCGTGACGTGCACCTCGTCCGCGCCCGCCTCGCACGCTGCCAGCGTGTTGGCCACGGCCAGGCCGAAGTCGTTGTGGCAATGAACTTGTATGTCGCACTTCAGCTGGGGCCGCAGCCTCGCAATCAGCGCCCTCATCGCGCTCGGGTGCATTACCCCAACGGTGTCCGGAATGTTTATCGCATCAGCCTTTGCCTTTTCGACTGCCTTGCATATCTTCAGCAGATAGGGCAGCGGCGTCCTGGTGGCGTCCATGGGCGAGAAAATGCATGGCAGGCCGTGGCTTTTGACCAGCTCGACCGCCTCGACAGCCAGCCTCAGCACTTCCTCCTGCGTCTTTCCCATCTGCCACTTTAAGTGAATTGGCGAAGTGGAGATGAAAGTATGCACGACATCAACATCCGCGGAAATGCATGCCTCGATGTCGGGCTTGAGCACGCGCGCCAGCCCGCACACGCGGCTGGCCAGCCCCAGGTCGGCTATTTTCTTAACGGTCTCGAACTCGGGCTTTGAGTTGATTGGAAAGCCAGCCTCAATGGTGTCGACGCCCAGTTCGCTCAGCGCGCGGGCTATCTCAATCTTTTCCTCGCTCTTGAAAGTCACGCCCGGCAGCTGCTCGCCATCCCGCAGCGTGGTATCGAAGATCTTTATCCTCCTGCGCATGTCGCGGAAGCGCCTGTTGGCCTCCCTGTTGTACGCGCTGACATAGAATTTGGCTGGCATGCATACACACTGCTGTTTCATATTTATAAACTTCCCGCGCGAAGCATTTTCATGCCCTACTGGCTTGAGTGCATAGCCTGCCGCAAAAGGTACGAGGCGAGCGACATCGTATATGCCTGCAGGGAATGCGGCGACCTCCTCGATGTCCGGTACGAACACAAGAAGCCCCCGCGCATCCGCGAGAGGATTCCGGGGGTGTGGAGGTACGGCGACTTCCTCCCGCTCGACAATGCAGGGAACATAGTCTCACTCGGCGAGGGCGACACGGGCCTGTACGCCTGCCCAAGCCTTTCCAGAGAGCTCGGCCTCTCCCAGCCCCTCTGCGTGAAAAACGAGGGAGAAAACCCGACAGGCTCATTCAAGGACAGGGGCATGACTGTGGGCATAACAAAGGCGCGGTCGCTCGGCGCGAAGAGCGTCGGGTGCGCCAGCACGGGAAACACGAGCGCATCGCTCGCGGCTTACGCCGCTCGGGCCGGCCTGCGCTGCATCGTGTTCGTGCCTGCGGGCAAAATAGCCATGGGCAAGCTCGCCCAAGCCCTTGTTTATGGCGCAGAAGTATATGCGCTTGAAGGGAATTTTGACGACGCCATGCGCGCCGTGCTCGAGCTCAGCAGACAAGGAAAAATCTATCTCCTGAACTCCATCAATCCCTACCGGGGCGAGGGCCAGAAGACTATCGCGTTTGAGATCGCAGAGCAGCTGAACTTCAACGTGCCTGACTACATCTTCATTCCCGTAGGCAACGCGGCGAACATCAGCGCGCTGTGGAAGGGCTTCAAGGAATTCCGGGAAGCAGGCCTCATCAAGTCTCTTCCGAAAATGATTGGCGTGCAGGCCGAAGGCGCGGCTCCGCTCGCCCGCCTCTTCGCCCGCGGTTCAGAAGACTTCAAGCCAGAGCCAAACCCAAAGAGCGTAGCGAGCGCCATCCAGATAGGCAATCCCGTTTCATGGAAAAAGGCGATTCGCGCGGCCAGGGAAAGCAAGGGCAAAATCATCGCTGTCAGCGACGAGGAGATCCTCCGCGCGCAGTCCCTGCTCGCCTCTCGGGAGGGCATTTTCATCGAGCCCGCGAGCGCGGCCAGCATCGCAGGGGTGAAGAAACTGCGCGAGAGCGGCGAGCTGCCCGCCGACGCTTCTGTCGCGTGCGTCTGCACGGGCAATGGCCTCAAAGACCCCGATGCGGTTATCGGCCGCTACCAAGGCGCGATAAAAAGGATAAAGAACCTGAAGGAGGCGAGGCTTTAGCCTACAGCGCCCTGTCTTTCGTGTAGTACCACTGCACTTGTCCTTTCGCAGCCTCTTCATCGATATTCTCTTCTTCGATTATTGAGCGCGTGCGCGCTGGCGGGACAACCTCAACCAACATCCACTCCCCGTTTTGTTTCCTGAAACTCCAGTATTCCTCCCAGGGGGTGACGTACTCGTCTTTCCTCGTAATTTTTTCCCCTTTGTACTCTATTCTCTGCGCATGCGCGCTTATGCGCGCGGTGAACTCATCCCTATCCCTGTCGTTGTAGTTCTTGACGAGGACGATGTCGACTTTCCTCACGCACATATTCCTGTACTCCACCTTTCTGTTCTCCTTCTTCATTGCATCAATCTGGCTACGGAAATGCGAAGCGGCTTCGGGCAGTAGGAAAGGCTCGACGGCAGTCAGATCCCTTTTTTCGAATGCTGTGAGCACGCGCACGAAAATTTCTCTCGCGCGCATTTTCATGAAATCCTCGTCCCAGCTCTTGTCCGTAGAGGAAAGAAAATTCAGCATGCGGTGAACCCTGTCCGCCTTTTTTCTAAGCGCCTCATCGAGCCAAGGCGCTTTTTCAATGGGGGGTGCCGCGAGCGCACCGTAAATGTTTTTCAGCTGCCAGGGCGTCAGCTCCTCCACAAAATTTTCTTCAGCGAGCGCATCCGACTCGCGCGTCTGATTTATTTCCCGCAAAAGCCAGTTGTTTCCCTGCCTCTGGAATACCCAGAATTCTTGGAAAACCACTGGCTTGGAGTCGCCCCTCAAGAACCTTCCATCTCTGTCATCCACGTAGTAGTCCCTCGCGCTCGCTTCCACAAGGACGGTGAACTCTTGCTGGTCTTTCTTTGCATAGTGCCTGAGGTGCACGATTTCCAGCTTCCTCAACTGGAGGTCATCCAGCTTGTTTATCTCGTGGTTCCTCTTAAGCGATTCAAGCTGGCTGACGTGCTGCGCATAGAGGTTAGGCATGAGCAACGGCTGCATGGGGGCGTACTCGCGCGATTGCCAGCACTCTTGAAGTTTGAAAAAAGTAGTTCTCGCGATCCTCTTCAGCTCATCGGGATCCCACCGCGGGTCTATGCTTTTGAGGTAAGCCAAGAGCTTTGCGGTTTTGGCTGCCTTTGCATCCACTTGCGAAGAGGGATAACAATAATCGAGGTCTGCGCTTAGGCGGCTTTTCCGGCGTATTATCCAGAAAAGGCCGCACGTCACTACTCCGAACATCAGTAGCGAAATGGCCATCCCACAAAGTTGCTCCTCCAGCGAAGGGGGCACGACGATTTTCACCATTCCGATTCCGGATACATTCATCTCGCTGTAGCCCAGGCACTCCTCGCGCGTCGCGCATTCGAACCGAAGCTCCCTCGATATTGCAAAATTGGTTAGGTTTGCACAGCGCCATGCCTCCTGTGTTGCCTTCACGCAGTTTTCAAGCGTACGCGCGCTGTTTATGTTGGTTTTCAGGAAATACACGTAGATGCACTGGGTTCCGTTCGCGTAAGAGCCGTTGGTCAACCTCAGGCGCGTGGGCAGGCCGCACATCGTCGCGTGCGTGTAAGGCGTGCTTCCGCTGCCTCCTCCGCCTCCCTTGTTGTGCACAACAAAACCGTTTGCAATAAACGTGAACGGCTCCTCAATCTCCAAATTATACACACGCTCCTCCCCAAGATAGGTTGCGGAAACTATCCTCTCCTCCCGCAATTCTCCGTTCTCGCCAATCACCATCACCACATCGCCGGCAGAAAGCTCAGACGCCTCCTTAAAACTCCCGCCCGGAGTGAGGAAAGGATGCTCGGCTGTCGTGTTTACCGCTCTTCTTTCCGTGCGGAGCTGGAGCATGCGCGTTCTGGTCGTGAACACGCCGCGCACAACCGCCTTTTTCACAGAGCCGTCAGGCGCCACCGCGGTCACCATGTCCCCCGCCTTTACCGCCTCAATGTGCCGCTCGCCCTCAGGCGTAGCTATCCGTGTCCCTGCTGCAAAACACCCGCCGCCCTTGTTGTGCACCGCGATGAAGTTTGCGAAATACGTGTTCGGCCATTCCGTCCTCGGGTTGTACGTTGTTACGTTCGCAAGCACCGTCTCCTTTGAAACAACTCTCTCCGGAGAGAGGCCGCTTCCATTGAAAACGAATATTCTGTCGCCGGGCTCCAGCCGCTCGGCAGTCACGAACACGCCGTCGCCCAAGTAAAACGGGTGCTCTGCAGTGACGTTCACCTCATAGCTCTCCGTCCTGATTACGTAATACTCACGCGCGCTCGCCGTATACACTTCGATCACGCTCGCGTTGATCACCTCGCCCTCGTAAGTGAAAGCCTTCAGCACGTCACCCGGCTTCACCTCGCTTATCCTCTTCCACGAGCCGTCAGCTGTCAGCACGAGCGTGTCCGGCAGGAAAGAGCCCTTGTTGTGCGCGATGATGGAATTCGCGAGGAAAATGCCCTTGCTGTCCACAAGCAGGTTGTACGCTTCAGTCTCTTTTTTGTGTGGAACAATGGAAACAACGCGGTCAAGCTCGGCAGTGTTGTTGGAATAGACCACCACTGTGTCGCCTGCCGCGAGCTTTGCCGCCTCCTTAAACCTGCCGTCCCCTATGTACAAGAGGTGCTCTCCGGTCACATTCACCGATGTGGTCGCAGTGGTTATCTCGTAGTATTTTGATGCGTTAGTGGCATACAGCACAACGACGCGCGCGATCCCATCCGGCGTGACAACCTCTTCTCCAGCAGAAACCGATTTGATGGGCTTTTCCCCGCTTGTTGTCAGCACGAGCGTGTCCGGCAGGAAGCACCCGCCGCCTCCTCTTGCCGCTGCCAGGGACGAGAGTGCGAGGATGAGAAAAAGGCGTTGCAAAACGCCGGGCCGGAGCATTCGTCTGCCCCTTCAGAATATTCCGGATATTATCGCAGCTGCGATGATTATGCTTATCCCCAATATAACTGCCTGCGTTATCTGCCCCACATAACTTGCCACTGCAAGGTTTCCCCGCGCGAGCTCTCTCTCGTCGTTTATTCTCGGAGTGAGCCTGTCCACTATCTTCGGCACGATGAAGGTCGCAATGCCTATCAAAAAGATTCCCAGAATTCCTCCCAGCAGTGTGTACAGCACTGCAAGGGTCATGTTTTCGGTCACTGTAGCGCTCAACACCATCAGACCACCTCAAATTGCGCTTTGTGTCGCGCTTTAAATATTTACTCCTCGGCCTCCGGTTTGAAGCCCTGCCACCACCACAGCATCCACGCCGCGGGGATTACCACGCTTGCGAGAATCAGGAATAGGATGACGTGCCACGGGAAGAGGCTGAAGCCCGCGAGCGTTGCGATTATCCTGTCGCTCTGAATAGGGAAATACGGGATGCCGAAAATCGTGGCCACTGTGTTCGGCACGACGCTGGCCGTGGCGAGTATTGCGAGGAGGATGGTTATTGCAGTGAGCCTCTTTATCTTCTCGTTTATCCTGTTGCTTATCGCCGCGTGATGCACATCCAGCGAGTCGGTGAGCACCTCACGGTAAGTGGCATTGAGGTCGATGAGGTAGATGAGCGCGTGGCTTATGTCGTCCAGTGCGTGCCCAATCCTCTCGTCCACACGCAGGAACTTCACTCTGTGCACCTTCAGGTCGAAGGCAAATTCGCGCGTGTGCCAGAATACTTTGTTGGCCACAAGGAGGGCGCGCTTGAGGTCAAGCAGGTTGCTTATCACCAACCCGCCAGCCTCTTTGACCACCCTTTCCTCAATCCCTTCCACCTCGTCCTCCAGCCTGTTCGCAAGGTACTCGAATTTCTTTGTGAGTTCCTGCAGGAGGTAGACTATAATGGCCTCTTTTTTCACAACCCGCAAGCGCTTTTCTCCAGCAGTCTTCAGGAAAGAAGCGAAAATCTCGCCCGCGCCGACCGTTGCGAGCGTGCGTTCGTTAAAGAAAGCGTATACGCGCCGTTTCTTTATTCCCTCCTTGTAATCAAGGTCGATGAAGACCACGCCCGTCCAAGCCTCGAGCTCCTCATACGAAGGGTATTCGGCCTCCTCAAGCCTCTCGAAGACTTCAAGCGGAATCTCGAGAGAAGCCAACCCCTCCCGCGCCTCTTCCTCCGAAAAATCGGCCCAAGCCGCTCTGCCCCTGCATTTTTCTGCACTCGGCTGGGGGACTTCAGTGCATTTTCCCAAGTCAAGCACGCGCATGCCTGCATATCCGATTGCCTGTTTAAAAACTTGCCCGGCGGCCGCGCCTGCCCAGGCTGTTGAACATTGTTCATTATTTAAGCCAATTTTGCTTTATTCATCGAACATTCGCACGTTTGGGATAAACTATATTAATATGCTTTCCAAAAATAGAAAACGGGTGGTCTGATGGCAGGAGAGGAAACGAAACAGAAGATTATGAAGGACGTGAAGGAAAAGGGCGTGAATTTCTTCCAGCTGAGGTTCGTTGACATTTTCGGCATAGCGAAGACCTGCGAGATTCCCATCAAGAGGCTGGACGAGGCGCTGGATGAAGGATTCTGGTTTGACGGCTCCTCCATTGAGGGCTTCGTGCGCATTTTCGAGAGCGACATGTTCCTTAAGCCAGACCTTTCCACCTACGCCACCCTCCCCTGGACTGGCCACAAGGTCGCCCGCTTCATCTGCGATGTTTATACTGATGAGAAGACGCCCTTTGAGGGTGACCCGCGTTATGTGCTGAGACGCGCGCTCGCCAAGGCGGCCGAGTCCGGCTTCGACTACAAAGTGGGGCCCGAGCTCGAGTTCTTCATTTTCAAGGAACAGAACGGGGCGGCCAGCCCGAGCCTCGTTTCGGATGCCGCGGGCTATTTCGACCTCGACCCGGTCGATCTCTCAGCTGACTTCAGGAGGGAAGTGATTCCCCAGCTCGAGGCCATGGGCCTGACCGTCGAGATGGGCCACCACGAGGTCGCGCCCGGCCAGCACGAGATAGACTTCAAGTACGGGAACGCGCTGAACATCGCCGACCAAGTGCTCACCTACAAGAACACCCTGAAGACCATCGCGAAGCAGCACGGCCTGTATGCTTCCTTCATGCCCAAGCCTGTCTTCGGGGTGAACGGCTCGGGCATGCACGTGCACCAGAGCCTGTGGAAGGCAGGAAAGAATGCCTTTTTCGATGCGAATGATAAGTACAAGCTCTCCAAAACAGCAAAGTCCTTCATAGCCGGCCAGCTCAAGCACGCGCGCGAGTTCTGCGCGGTCACCGCTCCGACAGTGAATTCTTACAAGCGTCTTGTGCCGGGCTACGAGGCGCCCGTGTACATCTGCTGGGGGCAGGTCAATCGCTCCGCGCTCATAAGAGTGCCGCGCCACATCGCCGGCAGGGACTCTTCCGTGCGGGCCGAGCTGCGCTGCCCGGACCCGAGCGCCAACCCTTACCTGGCTTTCGCGGCCATGCTCGGGGCCGGGCTTGACGGCGTGAAGAACAACCTCACTCCGCCCGAGCCCATCGAGGAGGACGTCTATCACTTTGACGAGGCGAAGCTCAAGGCTCTTAACATCCCGCACCTTCCGGGCTCGCTGGGCGAGGCGATTAAAGAGCTTGAGAACAGCAGGCTCATGCGCGAGGTCCTCGGCGAGCACGTGTTCCAGAAACTGATTGAGGCGCAGAGGGGGCAGTTCGACGAGTACAGGATTCGCGTGACTCCGTGGGAGCACGAGAAGTACTTCGCCGTGTTGTGAAACTACTGGATGCTCTTCAGAAACTCCCGCGCAGCTTCGAGGTCTAACAAAAAGAGGAAGGAGGGCACAAAGCGTGCCCTTTTCTTCAAAACAGCTACGCGTTCTTCAGCTTCGCGCGCGCGACATAGCCGGCCTTGTCCAAGTAGTACATCCAGCCGGCTTCCTTGGTGATTTTTTCGTTTCCCACCCTCTTCTTGGTTCCCCTGGGGTTGTTCCTCATCGGCGCGCGCCAGACATAGCCATCCTTTCCGATGTAGTACAGATACCCTTCCTCCCTCTCAATCTTTTCTTTTCCTATTCTCTGTCCCATTCAATCCACCTCACACGGCGCGTGGGCGCCCTCGGAGGTGGTTTACATCCCTGATTTAAATACGTTTCGCCCGACGATAACGCCTTTAAATACCCCGGAAAAATGGTGTCATGCGCCCTATCGCCGCGCTCTTACTTCTCGCCTTGGCGGCGCACGCGGTTTCCCCCGACGTGCTCATCAGCGGCTACTTGGACTTCAACGAGAGCGCGCAGGCGCTTTTCCTCGATGACAACGCCTCTCTCGTTCTCATCAACGGCGTTCCCTCGTTCATCGCAGTTACGGATGCGGGAGGGAACGCATCGCTCGTCACAGCGGAAAGCGAAATTCGCGCGCGCCTGTCTGCCTACTCGCACACTGCCAACCTCTCGCCTTCGCTCGTCCTTCCCGCGCCCGCGCAGTCCGCGCGCCTCGCCGCCCTTCTGCTGGCCTTCAATGCCTCGCGCGAGCCCGCCGAGAGCGAGTGCCGGCGGCTCATCGGCATAGACAGGTATCCCTGCAGCGACTTCGATGCCTGCCTGCTTTCCTGCTACACGCCAATCTGTCGTGGGCTCGCGCTCGACGCCGGCCAGCCTTTCGTTCACACCATCGTGGATTACTCGCTCGCGCTCGCGGCCATGGATGCGGAGCTCAATGCCGCGCTCGATGCCATCCGTAACCTCCCCAACGCCACAACGCCCGCTTCCCGTCAGCTTGAGCGCGCGCTCTCCTCCCTCGCCTCCCTGCGCGCGCTCGCGCTGAACATCTCGCTCAATCCACTCTTTCTTACCGCCGGCTATTACTTCTGTCCTCTATCAGCATTCAACTATTCCGCGCTCGCCGAAGCCGAGCAGGAGGTTGGGCTGGCTCGGACAAAGCTCCTTCTCATTCTCGCGCCCGAAAACGTGAGCGCGCAGGTCTATGCCGAAACTGAAAGGAGGGAGGGCTGGCGGGCGCGCCTGCTGGCCTGCGCCAACAACACAGAAGCCGCAATAGCCAACATCTCTGCCTTTGCCACGCGCTTCGCTCAACTTCAGAGATTTTCCGAAATCCGAAACTTCACCGACCAGCTCGAGCAGGCCGCCGACAAAATTGACGGCTCGTGCAGACAGCATGCGTTCGATGCCTCTGACCAGGCTTTTGTCGACTTCGCTCTGCTCTACGCGAACGCCACGCAAGCCGCAGACGCCCTCCTCCAGCGCCTGGCCGCAGTAGAGGCGCGCATTGCTGCTGTGCGCGATGCGCTCGCGGCACGTGCCTCGCTCGGTGAAAACGCAACCGAACTCAACGCAACTCTCCTTCTCATAATACATGATTTCGACAAAGCCGCCAGCTCTTCCGAGCTCGACGCGGTGGAGAATGCCCTTGCGACGCTCGAGTCCGCCCTGTCTGCCGGCCAGCCCGCGCCCGCAGGCCTGCCATCGAGCTACATCCCCGAAAGGCGGAAGAAAAGCGGTTTTGACTGGCGCGCGTGGGTGGTGGCGAGCGCTGCACTCGCCGCGCTTGCCTGGCTCTTGCTGCACCGGAAAAGATAAAAAAAGCCGATCACAAGAACTACTCGTGAATGAATTCGAGCAGAGGGTTGGTGAGCTGGAAGTGGCTGCCCGCGCCCTGAGTCGTCATTTAAATATTTCAAGCGCCTTCAGCACGTTCTCTCCGGCTGGGGGCCGCACACGTACACTCTCTCAGGCATGAGCTCGGCCAACTTCTTCGCGCTTTCTCGCTCACATAATTCTTAATTCTTTCCAGCGCTTTTTCTTTTTCAACATCCAGCATATGAAAATCTAGTAGACGAGCTTTTCCAGCGCGTTTTTCTTCGCCGCAATTTTTATCTCGCGCGCAATCCTCCTGCCCATGCTCATTGGCTCGTTGAAGGTGAACCACGAATAGGTTGAGCCACGGGGGAAGAGATTTGTGCCGGCCACGATACGCGAGGATATTTCGAATACATAGAACTCGAGGTTCTCAGTGCACGTGGTCTCCACACAGAATGGGCCCGGAATGCCTCCGAACAGCTCGATGCTCGCATCGACAGTCTTCTGCCCTATGGTCAGCAGCTGGTCCAGCAGCGACTCACGCGCGACAATTGGGGCATTGCCGACTACTGTGAATTGCGGTTCCGGCGAATAGCCGAAAGTGTTCGCCCTGTAAATCTCATCTATATTATCTTCTACCCTCTGGTCCATGCCAAGCAGCTCAAGCCGCCCTTCGCCCACGCGGAATCCATCGTCGTGGAACAGCGAGTAGAAGTAGTGGGGATAGAAGCGTATGCCGACAATGTACTCCTGTATGACTGATTTGGCCAGCATCTCATCAGTTATGCCCCTCTCGCGCATCTTTCGCTCGAACTCAGCCTCGTTCTTCACAACCACATACCCCCGCCCGCCTTTTGCGCCCGGAAATTTGACAATGCAGGGTCTGTCTATTTTGCCCGGCTCGAGCGTCTTTGGAATCCTGAGGCCTGCTTTCTGCATCCACTTAATCATCTTCTGTCTGTCGTTCTCCCATAACAAGGCCTTTCTGTTTCCGAGAATTGGTACTGCCAGCTCCTCTATCCTCCTCCCCACGAATTCAATGAGCGAGCCGTGCGGCACGAGAATGGCGTTGTGCTCAATGAGAAGCTCCTGGAATCTTTCCACATCCCTGAACTCCTCAACAGTGATGAACATGTCGGGCTTGGCGTATGGAAATGCATCATAGGTGACACGGTTTTCGCCCACACGAATGCCGATTGTCCTGAACCCTTCCTCCCACGCACCGTTGAAAATCTGGAGCGAGGAGTGGGAGCACAGCGTGGCTATGCGCAACTTCTTCCTGTCGTATTTCTTGAGGATGAGCTCTATCTCCTCTTTTTTGATCATGTCACCACTTTCTCTATCCTTCCTTGCCTTGCCGCCTGCTTTATTTCCCTCGCCACCCTTTGGCCGACGCTCATGCTCTCCCCGTGCAGGTACTCGCTGTACGGCGTGAAGCGCGTTCCCGGCGAGCCCGGCATGCGGAGGCTCACATCAAACACCACGGGCTCTTCCCTCCCCTCCTCTGGCACGAGCGCGCCCTGCAGCGCGAATGGCCCTATGACTCCCGGGGGATACTCTTCTTTGGATGCTTTCGCAAACGCCTCGCCCATCTTCAGGACGCTCTCGAGAAGCGACTCGCGTAAGGTGACTGCCACATGGCCTGCCTCGATGGTTGTCAGCCTGATGCGCTTCAGCAGCTCCAGCTGCTCGTCCGCTGGCAGCCGTAACACGCCGTCTAGGTTTGTCTGCCTTCTCACGTCAGTCCCGAGCAATTCAAGCCTGCCTGTGAGAGGCGAGTGGAAGAAGTTGAAATTGCACTGCGCCCCGCACACGACTTCTTCGATAACAGCCTTCTCCAGCCCCTCTTTCGTGATAACTCCTTTCGCAATCAGCTGGGTGCTTTCCCTCGTATAGTCCTCGAGGTCGTGGGCGAAAAAGAAAGCACGCTCGTAAGTTCTTTTGGCCTCCGCGACCTTGACGATCACGGTTCTGTCAATGTCCTTCGGCGAGGCGAACCGCTTGGGCGTGCGGATGCCGGCTTTCTCGAGCAGGAAATACTGGTTGCGCGGTGCGTCGCGCTCTTCAGCCCTCAACAGCGCGCGGTTGCCGAAAAGCGGCACTAGAAAATCGTTCTCAATCCTGTCGAAGCCCACATAAACTTCGAAAGACCTGTGGGGCACGAACACCGCCTGCGCCCTCCTCAGCTTTTCCTGCACCTCATCCTTGACAACGTCGGCAAACCTGTCGAGCACGATGACTTCATCCACTACGCCCGCCTTGCCGTCCGACTTGTAGAACCTCGCGTAAGTCTCTTCCCTTCCCTTCTGGCAAACGACAATGGTTTTCAGGCCTTCCTTCTTTGCCCCCAAGCAGATATCCAGCGCGGAGTGGGAGCCGAGGGTCGCGATGCAGGGCCTGGAATACCTGTGCCTTCGGATAACCTCTTGAATTTCCTTCCCCGAAATCAATCCCCCACCCGTTTTGCTAGCTTTTGAAGCCAGCGCTTTAAAGCCTTTGCGCCAAAGTAAAACCATGCCTTTCGACGCCAAGAAATTCGCCGAGCGCGCAGTTGAGCAAATAAAGAAAGAAGTGGGCGGAGGGCACGCCGTCATCGCGCTCTCCGGCGGCGTGGACAGCACCGTGACCGCCGTGCTCGCCGCGCGCGCGCTGGGCAAGAGCTTCACCGCCGTGTTCGTCGACACGGGCCTCATGCGCGAAGGCGAGAGCAAGCAAGTGAGGGAAATAGCGAAAAAAGCGGGCATCAACCTCAGGCACATTGAGGCAAGCGAGCGCTTTTTCACCGCGCTCAAGGGCGTGGAGGAGCCCGAGCAGAAGAGGAAAATCATCGGCGAGCTTTTCATCCGCATTTTCGAGGAAGTCGCGCGGGAGGTTAAAGCCACCTTCCTCCTGCAGGGCACGCTCGCGCCGGACTGGATTGAGAGCGGAGTGGGCGCTGGCACGCAGAGGATAAAAAGCCACCATAACGTGGCCGGCCTGCCGGGGGGAATGAAGCTCCGTCTCGTGGAGCCCCTGCGCGACCTCTACAAGCACGAGGTGAGGGAGGTCGCCCGTGCGTTGGGCCTTCCCCCGGCTGTCAGCGAGCGCCAGCCCTTCCCCGGCCCCGGCCTCGCTGTCCGGGTGGTGGGCGAGGTCACGCGCGAGCGCGTTGCAGTCGTCCGCAGAGCCTGCAGGATCGTCGAGGAAGAGCTCGAGGCGGCTGCCCGAAAAGGCGAGATAGAGCGGCCTTGGCAGTACTTCGCCGCGCTTCTCCCGGCGAGGACTGTCGGCGTGAGGGGCGACGAGCGCGCTTACCAATACACGGTAGTGGTCAGGGCAGTGCGCTCGCTTGACGGCATGACCGCGAACTTCAGCAAACTCCCGGCAGACGTCTTGGAGCGCATTTCCACGCGCATCACAAACGAAGTCAGGGAAGTCGGCCGGGTGCTTTACGACATCACCAACAAGCCTCCCGGCACAATCGAGCTGGAGTGAGTGAAAAGGATGATCGCGGTTATTGATAACGGGGGCCAATACACGCACGTGATCTGGAGGTCTGTCCGCGACCTGGGTTTTGAGGCAAAAATATTCCCGAAAGAAACGCCTTTTGCCTCGCTTCCCACTCCAAAGGCATTCGTTCTCAGCGGAGGGCCGGGCTCGGCCTACAAGGACGAGTTTTACGTGAATAAGGACATCATTCTCGGGGCAGCGCGCGGCATTCTCACCCAGCCCGTTCTAGGCATATGCCAGGGACACCAGCTCATCGCGCACTATCTGGGGGGAAAAGTGGGGAGAGGGGAAAGCGCGGAGTACGGCATAGGACGCATCGCTGTTGATGAGCCCGATCTCCTGTTCAAGGGCCTTCCCTCTTCCTTCAACGCGTGGGTGTCGCACTTTGACGAGGTGAAGCGGCTTCCGCCAGACTTTGTTTCCCTCGCGCACTCCGCAACCTGCAGAATAGAGGCCATGAAACACAAGTCCCGCCCGCTCTTCGGCGTGCAGTTTCACCCCGAGGTGTGGCACACCGAGGGCGGCGAGCGCATTCTCGCCAACTTTCTTTCGCTCGCGCGCTAAAAGCTTTTAATGTTTTATAATCTAATACTTGCAACTGGTTCTGCATGAAAATCACGCGAGCGCTGCTGAGCGTGGCGGACAAGAGCGGCATAGCTGATTTTGCAAGGGGGCTTCACGATCTCGGCGTTGAGCTCATATCCACGGGAGGAACGGCCGAAGCCGTCAGGAAGGCGGGCGTGCCCACCACCGACGTCTCCGAAATAACGGGTTTTCCAGACCTATTCGGCGGCCGCGTCAAAACCCTTCACCCGAAAATCCACGGGGGCGTTCTCGCGCTGAGGGGAAACAAGGAACACGAGAGGCAGCTGCGGCAGCAGGGAATAAAGCCCATCGACCTCGTGTGCGTGAATCTCTATCCATTTGAGAAGACGATCGCAAGCCCGCGCGCAACGCTCGACGACGCGCTCGAAAACATTGACGTCGGCGGGCCAGCCCTCCTGCGCGCCGCCGCAAAAAACTTCAAGGCGGTCGCGGCCGTGTGCAACCCCGTGCGCTACGCGCAGGTGCTCAGCGAGCTTCGCCTGCACGGATGCCGGCTCAGCGAGCACACGCGGAGGGAGCTCGCGCTCGAGGCGTTCGCGCACACCGCGCACTACGACGCGGTCATAGCAGCTTACTTCGAGGGCTTGGGCAAGCCCGGCTTTCCTTCAGTCTATTCTCCTTACTTTGAGAAAGTGCAGGAGCTCCGCTACGGAGAGAATCCTCACCAGCGGGG
>JAWCPB010000025.1:0-17222 GCA_038870455.1 Candidatus Micrarchaeia archaeon | reverse complement strand
ACAAAAAAAACGGATGGGGCTTTTCAGCGGCCCTTCACGCTGAAGGTGGAGGAAGAGCTTAGAAAAAATTATTCTGCCGAGGAGCTACGCAATGCCTCAACGGCTTTGCAGGAAGAGAAGAAGGAGGAGGATATGGCGCGCATTCTCGGCCGCGTTGTGCAGGCTAAGGAGAAGGAAGAGGAAGAAGCAGCCAAGCCGAGTTTTTGGGCACGCTTGGCGGATGCGGGCAAGGTATTGTTGAACTCCATTGCTCAAATCTTCACCGCCACGCTCTCAATGTTTACATTTGGTGGGGCTTTTGCGCTGCTGGCGGTGGCTTTCGGTGGTCCGGTGGGATTGTTAGCCATCACCGGCGGGTTGCTCGGCTATTTCATCGGTTATTTTGCATACGACAAGTTCGACCCGTTGAAGATGAAGGGTGGCGAAACGACTGGTACCGATGTCGTCGGAGACGCCATCGGAGCAAAAAATGATGAAGCAACCGGACGATAGCCTCAAAAATATCTCACGGTGGAAAACTGAAAAAGGAAAGAATGAGCTGAATGGGCTGGCAGAAATTGTGAATGGTTACGGGTTTAGTGTCGAGTTCATTGTCGAGGGAGACACGCTCGTGATGAGGAGCAAAGCCGTTGCCGCGCCGTGAGCCGCTTTCTTTTTATTTCTTGCTGAGAATAGCTTGTGGGGGGTGTTTTTGATGGCTGATGCGAAGCTCATCGAGCTGCTCAACAAGGCGCTGGCCATGGAGTACCAGGCCATCATTCAGTACAGGACGCACGCCGAGCTTATTGCCGGCGAGACCTATGAGCCGGTCGCTGCGCGGCTTAAGGAAGTGGCGGGCGACGAGGAGAAGCACGCAGACATTCTGAGGGTGAGGATAAGCATGCTGGGCGCCGTTCCGGCCACCGTTCCCGAGAAGGTCGTGGTGGCAGACAAGATTCCTGAAGTGCTCAAAGTGAATATCAAGGCAGAGCGCGAAGCCATTGCGGTCTACAGGCAGATTCTGCCGCTGTGCAGGGGAAACGAGATTCTCGAGCACGCGATAAGGCACATCCTCATTGATGAGGAGGAGCACACCGAAGAGTTCAGCCAGCTGCTTGGGGTGCAGGGCGAGATAAAGTACCAGTAGCTATTTGCCGATGTGCAGCCGCACACCCCTTTCGTCCCGCGTGATGGCCACATCGACGTTCTCGCTGCCCAGCAGCGCGCGCAGCTCTTCATAAGTATAGGCGCCCACCTCAATCACCCCGCCTGCTGGCAGAGCCTTTCCCTCAAGTATGCCTTCTCTCTTCCTGAGGATGTTCGTGGTGGGAAGGAGGGTGAAGGCAAGCCGCAGCGGCTTTTCCACAGCGCGGCCGGCCTCGAAGACGTCTTCGATGCCGAGCTCGAGCTGTGCCGCTTTTCCCTGGTAGATGAAGGGCAGCACGCGTTCGAACTCGTTGCTCACCTCGCTGATGATGAGCTGCACCTCGTTCTTGCGCCCGCCCGCCACAAACTCGCCATTCCCGAGATAGCCCACAAAGCCGTTTTTGGAATCCCATTCGCTGACCTTGTCCTGCAATATCTGGGAGACGAGGCGCACGATGGCTTCCGCCTCGCCCTTCCCGAAGTTGCGGGCATGCTCGTCGAGATTCTCTATCCTCAGGTTGTGGAACTCGAAGTCCTCGCGCAGCCCCCTCTCAAGCGCGGCCGTGATGCGCCGCTCGTCAGGAAGGTCGGTCAGCGGGTCGAACCGGCTGCCCTGCTTCTTGAGGAAAATGCGCGCGAGCGCGCGCAGCTCGTCAGGGCTGAAGGGCTTTCTGATGTAATAGTCGGCGCCCAGCCGCATGCCGGCGAGCCGGTTTTTGGCGGCATCGGCAGCCGACACGATGATGACCACGACGTTTCGCGTCTGCGGGTTCTCTTTGATGCGCCGGCAGATCTCGAGGCCGTCGGCATCAGGAAGCATGAGGTCGAGCACAACGAGGTCCGGCTTAAACTCTGCTAGGGCGGCGAACGCCTCGCGCGCGGAATACGCCTGTCTTATCTCAAAGCCCTGGCCGAGCGTGAGCCGCATGAGGTTGTTTATGTTTGCATCGTCTTCGACTATCAGCACGCGCCTGGGCGCGCCCAGCGCAAGCGCGTACCAGGCCGTCGCCCCGCCGACCCTCCTTGCTTCGACCGCGCCCGCCTGGCGCAGCCTGGCAAGCGCGGCCCGCACGGCCTCGGCCTCCACCCCGAGAACGCCCGTCAGTTCCTCCTCACTTGCTCCGGCGGCCGCCTCGAGCGCGCGCAGCACTCTCGCCTCTAGCATGACTGGCAGTTCCTCCTGCATGGTCGCCACTCAAAGCCCTTGAGGCAAAGGGATATTTATACCTTGCCCTATGTTGTTTGTGCGCGACCAGGATGGCAGCGTGGCTTTAGCTGAGAAAAGCGCGCTCGCCGACTTTGCCGCCCTCGCGGCCGGCCTCGAGGGAAAGGACGAGGAGGCCGCGCTGGCGGTTTTCTGCGAGTTCGCCCAGAGGGTTTTCTCCTCCCGCGTGCTGCTGGCCTGGCGGGAGGGCGGCGGCGTGGCTGCCAAGGACTTGTCCTCTGGCGTGGTGAGGAGGTTCGAGCTTCACAGCTCGATGGGCCGCGCGCTCGAGGGAAAAACGGTGGTTGACAACAGGCTCGGGAGGTACGGCGAGTGGCACGACAGCAGGATTTTTTTCGAGGAGGGCGCGCGCGCACTTTTCGCAGCGCCGGCAGGCGACAGGGCGCTCGTGCTGCTTTCGAATAGGGAAGGGGCTTTCAGCCCGGAGAAGGCCGGGCTCGCCGCCCTGGCGGCGCGCCTGCTCGCTCTCGCCCTAGAGCGCGCCCGCCTGCTGGAGGAGAACAGGAGGGCCGGCGTGCTGTTGGCCGCTGCCGTTTCTGGCATGGGGCCTGCCCTGTTTCTCGACAGCGAGTGCGGCATAGTCGCCGCGAGCGCCTCCGCGTCCGCCCTGTTCAAGGCCAGGAGCTTAGTCGGCCAGAGCGCGCTGCCTCTGCTGCAGGACGAGAGGGCGAGGGCCGCGCTCGCTGCAGCACTCCGCGGCGGGGAAGAGCTGGCAGTGGTCACCAGGCTCGCCGCGGGCGACGCGCCTCTCACGGCGCTGCTCTCCCTCAAGCACCCACCGGACACGGGCATTTCGCTGCTGTGCATCGAGGACCTCACCGGTGAGGCCGCCGCTGCGGCAAGCGCGGCTGAAGTGGCGAGGGGCTCGCCGGACACCCTCCTCGCGCTTGACGAGAGAGGGCGCATCGCATTCCTCGCCGGCAACACAGCGCCGCTCGCGGCCGCGGGCGAGCTCATCGGGCAGAGTTTTTCCTCGCTCGTGTTTCCGGCCGACTACAACACTTGGGCCGACGCTGTGAAGGAGGCGCGGGAGAGGGGGCGCGCGCTCGTTGCCGTGCGCCTGATCTGCGGCAGCGAGCCCCGCTTTTTCGAGCTCGCGCTTTCCCCACGCCGCGCCGGGGGCGGTTTTTACGGCGTGCTGAGGGACGCCGGCGAGAGGCGGGGCGGGAGCGCCGAGGAGTTGGCCGCTCGCCTCATAGCCCGCTCTTCCGACGCCATCTACGCATTCGATGCGTACGGCGTGCTGCGCTCCTGGAACAAGGCGGCCGAGAGGGTGCTCGGCTACTCGGAGAGGGAGGCGCTGGGCAGGGACGTGCGCTCGCTTTACCCGCCGGAGCGCGCCGGCGAGCTCGACAGCCGCATTCGCGCTCTGGCGGGCGGCGGCGAGGCGGCGCAGCTCGAGACACAGCGGCTCGCCAAGGGAGGGGGCAGGGCTTTCGTTTACTCCACGCTGCTTCCTGTCGTCGAGGGAGGCCGCACGACCGGCTACGTCGAGATACTGCGCGATGTCACCGCGCTCAAGAAAATGGAGGAGCTGGAGAGGGCGAGGAAGAGGCTTGAGGAAAGCAACCGCAGGCTGTTCGAGCGCGCAGAGGCCCAGAGCGCGTTCATCAGCAACGTCTCGCACGAGCTGCGCACTCCCCTCACGAGCATCCACGGCTATGCCAGCCTGCTGCTCGACGGCACGCTCGGCCCGCTCAGCAGCGCCCAGCGCGAGGGCGTGGCCGTCATCGCCAACGAGAGCGCGCGCCTGGCGCGCCTCATCAACGAAGTGCTCGACCTCAGCAAGATGGACAGCGGGCGGTTCAAGCTCAGCCCCAAGGAGTTTGACGTGCGCGAGCTGGAGGAGAAGTGCCGCGCGCTGCTGCCGCTCGCCGAAAAGAAGGGACTGTGGGTGCGGTGGGAAATAGCGGCGGACGCCGGCGTGGTGACCGCCGACCCGGCGAGGATTGCGCAGGTGCTCATCAACCTCGTCAGCAACGCCATCAAATTCACTGAGAAGGGCGGGGTGAGCGTGAAGATTTTCAGGAAAAGCAGGCGTACGCTGCAGTTCGAGGTCATAGACACTGGCATCGGCATCCCAGCGGAGGAGAGGAAGAACATTTTCAAGCGATTCTATCAGGTGAAGAGGGAAGCGGGCAAGATAGAGGGCACGGGCTTGGGGCTCAGCATCGCCAGGGAGATAGTCAGGCTGCACGGCGGGAGGCTGGACTTTGAGAGCGAGGTCGGAAAAGGAAGCAGGTTCTACTTCACCCTTCCGGTTGCACCCAAGAAAAAGAGGGAGAAGAGCCTCACGCCCTCGAGCGCGCCCGCCTCTTCGTCTTCTTCATCCGCAGGCGCGGCCTCGCCTTCCCAGCCAGCCTCCTCTTCACCCGCCCCCTCCTCCGCGCAGCCCGTCGCGCCCGCTTCATCCGACGCTGAGCCCGAGCAGCCGCCCGGGTGACTGCAGGCCTCGCCCTCTTCCCGCGCGCCCTTGCCCTAGCACGTTCCCGTGCACGCAGTCTTACTGCAAGCTCCTTCAGCACCTCGTCGGTTTTCTTGAACTCCACGCCAGCTCCTGCCATCTCAGCAACCGCCTTCTCCCCTCCGGCCGCCTCGACAGGCGCTATGGCATCGGACACCACGGTGACCTTTTTTCCCATTTCCCTGAGCCCGAGCGCGGTCGCCCGCACGCAGTAGTCGGTGGCCACCCCGAACACAACAAACTCGTCGAAAGCGGCGAGCACGGGCCGCGCGTATGGGTTGTCAAAGCATGAATACACAATTTTCTCGAAATAAACTTCGGTGCTCTCTCTCAGCTGGCGGACTCTCTCCTCTTCAAGCGGCTCGGTGTCGGCGATGTAGATTGGGTTTCTGGGCATGGTCGCGGCAATCTTCTGATGGCCCGGCGTGCCCTTGATGCAGTGGTCTGGAAAAGGCCCGGCCCAGCGTTTGAGCTCGGACCATTCCTTCTGCTTGTGCGCTTCATCACCGTAATGCGTGTCAACAGAGCCGAACAGCTGTATGCCATTCTGCTTGGCAAAGGCGATGAGCCGCCTGAAGTTTTCCTCCAGCCTATCGCTTCCCTTTACGTACAGCGCTCCCTGCGGGTTGATGAAATCCTCCTGGGTATCCACGTCAAAAAAAGCCAGCCTCACGGTCTCACCTCCAGCCTGCTGCTCAATTCGCGCACAAGCCTCTTCAACCTATCGCTGAGCCTCACCGGATAAACGGCCGGCTTCATGAGCTTTTTGTATCTCGGTGGCAGCGCGGCGAGCTGTCTTTTCGCGCGCGCCTGTATTTCTGCGAGCGCCGGGAGCTCTGCCGCCAGCCTGCCGCCCCGCATCACCATTTCGAGGAGCGGCTCATCCTCTAGTTTTTCGCCCGCAAGCCCTATCGTATCGCCCACAAACAGCCCTCCCCTCTTCCGCCTCCAAACCTGTTTCCTGCCCGGCAGCGTGACTTTTTTCTTGCTGAGCTTCATGCGCGGCCCGGCCTCATCCTCGCACAGCTTGTAGATGCCGTTGAGCGCCGGCGCGTCGCGGCTCGTGCTCAGCTCCGTGCCCACGCCGAACGCGTCGATGGGCGCGCCCGCCCGCACCAGCCTGTCGATGATGTACTCGTTGAGGTCTCCGCTGGCGAAAATCTTCACATAACGCAGCCCTCTGGCATCAAGGATTTTCCTGACCGCCCTGCTGAGGCTCAGCAGGTCGCCGCTGTCGAGCCTCACTCCCCGCAGCCTCTTCCCCTTTTCCTCCATTTCCTTGGCCACCTCGGCCGCGGCCTCGGCTCCGGCGAGCGTGTCGTAAGTGTCTATGAGGAATATGCTGTTGTCCGGGAAAGTGCCCGCGAAAGCGCGGAAGGCCTCCCGCTCGCTGGCGAACGATTGTATGAAGGAGTGCGCCACAGTGCCGGAGACCGGAAGGCCCCACAGCTTTCCCGCCAGCACGTCGCTCGTGCCCACGCACCCGCCTATGAATGCTGCGCGTGCGCCCTTCACCCCCGCATCGACGCCGTGCGCGCGCCGCAGCCCGAACTCCACGACAGGCCGCCCCCTCGCCGCGCCCACCACCCTCGCCGCCTTTGTGGCGATGTTTGTCTGGAAGTTCAGCGCGTTGAGCACGAAGGACTCGATGAGCTGCGCCTCAATGCGCGGCGCGCTCACGCTGAGCAGCGGCTCGTTGGCAAAAACCACCGTGCCCTCAGGAACGGCCCACACATCCCCCCGGAATTTGAACCTCTCGAGGAAAGAGAGGAAATCGCCGTCGAACATTTTGAGGGAGTCGAGATAGGACAGCGCCTCCTGCGAAAACCTCGCGCTCTCCAGGAAGGCAAGCACGGGCTCCAGGCCGGCCGCCAGCAGGAAGCCCCTGTTGGCAGGCAGCTTCCTCACGAACATCTCAAAGCTCGCGCGCTCGTTGCGCCTGTTGTGAAAATAGGAGGCGGCCATGGTCAGCTCGTAGAAGTCGGTGAGCAGGATGATGTCGTTCTCTGTCGCGAGCCCAAGCTTAGGCTTTCTCACGCTCTCAACCCCGCGCGCACCGCAAGCCTCCTAATCCTGTTCATAAGGTTCGGCATCCAGGCCGCGGCGAATTTTTTCTTCCTGATGCAGGACAGGATGTCGTCCTCGCTCGCCTCGCAGGCCATCACCGTGAAAGCCTCTCCCGCTTCAAACGCGGCGTGCGCGTCGCTTCCCCCAACCCCCACCGGAACCCTCGCCATTCCCAACAGGTTTCCCAGCAGCGCGCTGCCGTTGTACTTTTCTATCGCGTCAGCCTTGAGCTCGAACGCCAGCTTCCCCAGCGAGTGCCTGCCCATGCAAAACGGGTGAGCGGCGATGCTCACCCCGCCTTCTTCCCTCACCCGTTCAACGAGCTCGAACGCATCAATGCCCGCCGGAAAAGCTCTCTCCACGCCATAAACCACAACATGCCCCTGCGCTGTCGAGACTTCCTCGCCGTACAGCATCACCACCCTGCCGATGCGCCTCGCCCTGCGCTTGAGTTTGTTATGGTCGCATATCCCGAGCGCGTCCATGCCCTTTCCGCTCGCGGCCGCGGCGAGCTTTTCCACACTGTCAAAGGCGTCCTCTGACAGGTTGGAATGCACGTGCAGGTCAATGCGCATGCTCACGCTCTCTTCGGCCTAAAGGCGAGCCTTCCGCTCACGCTGAACTTGATTTCCTGCAGCGAGTTGGCCAGCAGGGTGAGCACCATCTCATCGCCGTTGGCGATGTCCACAGCAAGCCTCTTGGCCGCATTCGCGCTCAGCGCCCTCCTCAGCAGCCGCTCCACCTCGCTCCTCTCCTCAAGCGTGAAAGGCTCTCCCCCCCTCGAAACTCTTTCCCTGGCTCTCTCCAGAGCTGACTGCAGGGCGGCCAGCTCGCCCGCGCTCAGGCCGGCTATCGACAGCGTCGAGCTGACTCCGCCCGCGAGCACGACGTCGCGTGTTGCGGCTCGCTCCACCCACCCCCTTACAAGCCGCAGCTCGCTCTGGGTGAAGCCGGCGTTCCGCAGCGCGCCAAGCACTCTGGCCACAAGCCCGCCCCTGGTTGAAAACCTCTTCGCCACTACTTTTGCCACCGCCATGCGGTTTTCCTCTCCGCCTTGCTTAATAAATTTGTCTGCTGTATTTGGCGTTATGGCCGCGCTGTCCTTCAAGACGACAAGAAAGTTCGAGCTGCTCGACATAACCGACGGCGTGAGGGAGGTGGTGGGCGCGAGCGGGGTCAAGGAAGGGGTGTGCCTCGTCTTCGTGCCCCACTCCACGGCAGGCATTCTCATCAACGAGTGGGAGCCTAGGCTTGCCGCAGACATCCAGGCCATTCTCGCCAGGCTCGTGCCACGAGGCAATTACGAGCACAACGTCATAGACGACAATGCCGAGGCGCACCTCAAGAACATCCTCGTGGGGTGCGAGAGGGTCATTCCCATCGTGCAAGGCGATCTGGCGCTCGGCACCTGGCAGCGTCTCATCCTGTGCGAGTTCGACGGCCCGCGCACGAGGAAGGTGCTCGTGGTGTGCAGGTGATGGCGTGAGAGTGAGAACAGCCCTCGCGGCCGCCAATCCAAAAAAGCCAGACACCGAGAGGATTCAGGCCGAGGTCGAGGAATTCCTGCTCGCGCGGGGGGTGCGGCTGTCGAGGAAGAAGCCCGACCTGCTCGTCACCATCGGCGGCGACGGCACGCTGCTGTGGAACAAGGAGTTCACACGCACGCCGGTTTTCGGCATCGGCAGTCCGCACTCTTTCCTGTGCCAGGCCACCGCAGCTGACTGGAAGCCAAAGCTGTCGGCGCTGCTGGCGGGCTTCCGGCTTGAAAGGCGCGCCATGCTGGCCGGCTCGCTGAACGGCAAGAGAATCGAAGACGCGCTCAACGAGTTCGTCGTGCGCGCGGCCGGCCACCGCGTGCTGGCTTTCGAGCTGTGCGCGAAGGGCGCGTGCGCCGCCTTCAGGGCGGACGGCCTCATCTTCTCCACCCCGACAGGCAGCAGCGCATACGCATATTCAGCCGGCGGCATAGAGCTGCCGCCGAGCGCGCGGTGTTACGAGGTCGTGGCCATTGCGCCCTACCGCAGGGCTTTCGAGTACGCCGTGCTCGACGACTCGGTGCAGAGCAGGGTGACTGTGGTGAGCGAAACGCCCGCCTTCCTGGCTGTCGACGGCCAGTTCGTGCACTCCTTTGAGGGAAAGGCCGTTGTCAGGGTGTGGAAGAGCAGCCGCACCACGGATTTTGCCGTCCCGTCCGCCTGAATCAGGCACCGGGGTGGCGCCGCCCTGAATAAGAAGGTTTATATCAGGGGGAAGCCGAATTCACGCGTGCAAACCAGGCTTGACGACCCAAGGATTTTCAACCCGCCGGGCTTTTCAGAGAATGAGCTTCCGCCGCGTGCGCCGTCGCTTGATGAAGAAGCCGCGCCCGCGCCTCCAGAGCCCATTCCTGGGGAAAAGCCCGCGCGCGAAGGCGGCCGGGATTCGCTTTTCGTCTTCGCTGGCCTCGCCGGCCTCTCGCTGTTACTGCTCGCCCTGCTGGGTGGCGCTGCTTATTACCTGAGCCTTTACCCGAGTGGATTGCAGGAGAGCTGTGTCGTTGATGCCAGCGTTCACTGCGTGAGCTGGCGCCTTTCCCCGGCCGGAAAACTCGAACTCAAGCTGGCCAATGGCCACGCCGACACGCTCTTTCTCGACGGCGTCGCATGCTCCGGCGATCCCTCCTTTGATGGGAGGAACGCCTCGCTCGAGCGGTTGGGCGTTGCTGTGAAAAGCGGCGATGCGGCCGAGATTTCCGTGGCCTGCACCGGACCCGGAGGAGCCGCGAGCGCGGGCCTGGCGGGCGAGGCTTTCGACGGCAGGCTGTTCGTCAAGTACCACCTCGCCGGGGAGCCGGCAGGCAGCAGGGGAGTGCTCGGTTCGCTGAAGACGCGCCGAGCCTAGCGAACATTTTTATAGTTCGTTTTCGCAAAAGATATTGGGCGACCGCATGGAACCCGTGTTCATTGAAGTGCTGACCTCACCAACCTGTCCGCATTCCCCGCGCGCGCTGCGCGTGGCCAGAAAGATTGTTGGCAAGCGCTTCGGCGTGCCGATCATACTGCGCGAGGTGAGCCTCGCCACCGCCGAGGGGGCGGCGCGCGCCCAAGAGTTCGAGGTCAGCGTCACTCCCACGATAGCGATAAACGGCAGGGTCGCTTTCGTCGGCGTTCCGGAAGCCGGCGAGCTCTCAAAAGCAGTCGAGGAGATCGTCAAGTACCAGGGCTACCGCAACTCCTACTTCTTCTAGCCCGCGCGCGAATTGGCGAGCATTCCCCGCAGGCTCAGCGGCTTCATTGGCGGAGCGAGCTCGAGCGGCGTCACCACGAAAGCGCCTTCGGCGCTGCAGAGCCGATTCACGGCATCGACGAGCTCCCTGAACACTTCGGCGGGAAGCCTTTTTTCCTTGAACGCGGCCGACAGGAAGGCCGCGCGCTCGGCGCTCTCCTCTCTCGTGAATATGCTGCCGCGCATGCGCAGCGCGCCCACGCCGTAGTCCGCTAGGTAGGCGAACCCGACCTCGAGGCCGTTCCCGCGCGCGCTCACCCCGGTCAGCTCAATCGAGACCTTGACGCCGGCCGGACGCCCGCCCTCCCTGCTCGCCTTGACGTAAGTGATTTTTCCGCCAGCAATCACGCCATCACCCTAAGAACTCGTATCTCGCCCAGTGCAGCACTGCCCATGCGATGACGTACGAGGCAAAGGCATGGGGGTACCCCCAGCCGGCCCCGTATGCGAGCAGGCCGTTGAAGGCCAGCACCCACTCCCCGAGTGTTCCGAAAATGGCGAACAGCGCGGTGTCGAAAGCGCTGAACACGACATCTTTTTTTCTCGGAAGGTAGAGCGCCCAGCCCGCTCCCCCGAAGAACGCGGCGAGCGCGAGCTCGGCCGGCACGGGTCCGAGCGCGAGGTAGCTTCCTCTTGTCTTCCACAGCCCCAGCGACTCGCCTGCGGCCTGCGCCGCCACCGCGAGCACAAGGAACGCCACTCCCGCGTACAGCGCGTTCTTCACCGCCTTCAGCCTGAAGTCAAGCCTTCCGGCCTGCAGCCTCACCTCGAGCGCGAAGAAAGCGAGCGCGAGCGCGGCAATAATTGGCCAGATCGGCCGGCCGAGAGGCAGGACAGAGAAGGCGACCGCCAGCGCGCTGAAGCTCCACAGCAGCGTGAAGAAAGCCCACCTGGGGTTCTTGAGCGAAAAGCCCTCCGCCGCGACCGCTCTCGCGCGCTTTCCCCCTGCCTCAATTCTCGCCAACGCGCCCTGCCGTTTGCCTCGTCGAGCTTCCACTCGTTTCGTGCGCGCTCTCCTTGCCCTGTTCATCGCCAACCCCACCACCTTTCAAAATCCTTTTTTCGGCAGCCTCTTCGTCCCTGCATAGCAGGACGGCCTTACTCGCTTTGCACTCACTTGTATATAAATAATTGGTTTCGCGCGCGAGCTCGCGGCCCAGGCTCCTCACCTCCTCGAAAGACGGCTGGCACTCCGCGCCCAGCCTCAGCGTGCTGTACCCCACGTGCATGTAGCTCTTGAGCTCCATGTACATCGGGGAGGCGGAGCGGACCAGCGCGGCCCATTTTTCCGGCGAGTGCAGGTTGTGCGGCTTCACGAGAGTCAGCCTCATCACCGTTCTTCCTTTTTTCTTAGACAGGACTTTCAGCGATGCGTTGAAGCGCTCCCACGCATCGGGCAGCATGGGCCGCCCCAGCGCAGTGAAGCTCTGCTTGTCCGGCGCGATGGCCGAAACATAAAGCTGTGTCGGCTCGATTTCCTGAATCATCCGCGGGTTGCTTCCATTCGAGACGACGAACGTGGTCATGCCCATCGCGTGAAAGCCGGCGACCAGCTCGGGCAGCCTGCCGTACATCGTGGGCTCGCCGGCCAGGCTGATGGCGGCGTGCGCCGGCCTAGCCGCCTCGGCGAGAAGCTTTTTCTCCACCCTCGCCTCCCCCCCGTATCCGCTGAGCATTGTTCTCTGGGCAGCCAGCGCCCCCTCTATTATCTCCTCAGGCTCGTCCTCTCCCGCCACTGCCGGGGCGAACTCGCCGACTCTCCAGCAGAACAGGCAGTTCTGCGTGCACGAGGCCACGCACGGAGTGAGCTGGAGGCACCTGTGGCTGGCTATGCCGTAAAACTGCTGCTTGTAGCACACTCCCTTCCCAAGCAGCGCCCTCCTCGTCCAGAGGCACAGCTTGGCGGCCGCGTTGTTTCCGAAAAGCCTGTACTTCTGCCTTCTGAGAATGCCCGCGAGCTCTTCTGAAACCATGCTGATTATTTAGTTTTTGCATATTAAAACCATTCATGGCGCTGTCCCTAAAATATTCTGCGGAGCGCAACGCCGTTCTCGTGGAGGAGCCGGAGAGCGTCGGCGCCCTCGCGCGCGGCTTCTACGGCAGGATGCAGAAGGGAGTCATAGAGCTTTTTCCGGAGGAGGCGCTTTACCTGCTGGACATCCGCAACGCGCGCTGCTTCGACGAGGCCGGCAACGAGCTTCGGTTCAACGAGCTCGCGGCCAAGTTTGCCGCGGACAAGCAGATGGCGCGCTACTTCACCTACAAGGACTGGAGGGACAGGGGCCTCATAGCCAGGCCCGTGGCCGAGTGCGAGGGAGGGTACGGCCGCTCGCCAGTGAAGAGGTATCCGAGCGCGAAGTTCTCCCCGCCAAAGTACGCCGTGCGTGCGCGCTTTTACCAGGATGACCTGTGGGCGGTTGTGGATGACGAGGTTGTCGGCAGGGAGCTTTACGAGAACTACTGGCTCGGCCAGTTCGGCTCGTACAAGGCCGAGCAGAGGGGCAGGCTGAACAAGCTCGATGTGTACGAGACGCTTTTCCTGCTGCGCCACGGCGGGCTTTCGCTCGAGAACGCGAGCGAGAAGAAGGTCGTGAAGGAGGCTGTCAGGCGGAGGCCTGACTTCGCGAGCATGTACGAGGTTTTCGAGGACTGGCGCCTGCGCGGGTTCATACTCAAGACGGGCTTCAAGTTCGGCACGCACTTCCGCCTGTACTTCCCCAAGGCCTCGCCCACGAGGGCTGGGGAGGAGTGGATTCACAGCCGGCACGTCATCCACGTGTTCCCGAGGGCGAGCAAGCTGCTCATCAGCGAGTGGGCGCGCGCCATCCGCGTGGCGCACAGCGTGAAGAAGACTTTCATACTCGCAATCCCGGGAGCGAGGGGAAAGCAGAAGCGCGCCGCCCTCGACTTCCTCCTCTTCCACAGGAAGAGGGAAGGCATCGAGAACCCGAGGGAGGACCGCCCGCGCTTTCTCATGCTCTCGCTCAGCGAGGAGGAGTACATCGGCGGCGAGGAGCTGGCGCGGGCCATCGAGGAGGCCAAGTCGGCCGGCCTCGACCTCCTGCTCGCCATTGCCGACAGGGAGACGAGCGTCACCTACTACAGGGTGCAGCGCCTCGAGCTTCCCGGCTCCCCATACGAGTATTACGAGATAGAGTGGGAACAACCGTGAGAACGCCGATCGCCTCGCTCATGCTTCTGCTCCTGCTCGCCCTTTCCCACGCGCAGCCCTGCCGCCCGCGCTTCATCGAGAAGGCCGTTGACGTGCAGATAGCCGCGCAGGCCGAGGTGTACTCGATTCAGAACGTGCGCGAGAACGAGAGCGTGAGCATAACCTACGAGATAACGATGGTCCCGCGCTCTCTCTCCATCGAGGTGGCCTGCGATGAGAGCTGTGCTCCCGCATACGGCAATAAGAGCGCGTCGCTGTTCTTTGCCAACCCATCGGCCGGGGCGAACGCCTCGGCCGTGCTCATGGAAGGCGACTTTGCCGCCCTCCCGTGGGACGTCACGGTCACGGTGCTGCGCATTCGCGGAATCGCCGAGTGCCGGCTCGTGTGCAGCGACGGGACTTTCAGCGGCGAGTGCAGCGCGAGCAAGCCCAAGTACTGCGTGGCCGGCGTGCTCACCGACAGGGCGAGCCTGTGCGGCTGCCCGCCTGGCTTCGCCCAGTACTTTGAGGAGTGCGTCCAGCTCTCGTGCCCTGACGGCACGCCCTTCGGAGCCTGCAGCGCGTCAAAGCCGCTTTACTGCGATGCCGCGACCGGCCGCCTTGTCGAGCGCGCGAGTTTGTGCGGCTGCCCGGCCAACTACACGCCGGCCGGCGAGGGCTGCACTCCGCCGAAGTGTTCTGACGGCACGCCCTTCGGAGCCTGCAGCGCGTCAAAGCCCCTCTATTGCCTGGACGGCGCGCTCGTTGAAAACTCGTCAAGGTGCGGCTGCCCGCCGCGCTCTGTGCCGCGCGGCAACGGCTGCGAGGTCACGGCGTGCGAGGACGGCACCCCTGTTAACAGGTGTTCTCCGACACAGCCGTTGTTCTGCCTGAACGGCTCCCTCGTAGAGCGCGCGAGCATCTGCGGCTGCCCCGCCGACATGGTCAAAGCCAACGAGTCGTGCCTCGCGCCGGCGTGTTCTGACGGCACTCCTTACAGCGCCTGCAGCCGCACGCGGCCCCTGTTCTGCCTGAACGGCAGGCTCGTTGAGAATTCCATTCTCTGCGGCTGCCCCGAGGGCCTCGTCCCGAGCGGGCGCTCGTGCGCTGCGAACGTCACGATAGCAGCAGCTCCGCCGCCGCAGGAGGAGGAAAACCCTCTCTACAAAGTGCTTACGGTCTTCTTACTCGCCCTTCTGCTCCTCGCCGTGCTCAAGAGGCTTTTAGGGCGCCGAGCCTGACGAGCGGAAGCCTCTTCCTCCTGCACGCCTCGGCGAATCCCCTCGCGTCGTACACCACGAAAGCGCGTTTTCCCCCCAGCCTGTCTGTGACGACAGCCAAGCCGGCCTCCTCCTGCAGGGCGACCTCCTTCATCTCGGCGAACGGCACGAGCGACTCCACCCTGTCGTGCAGCACGTCGTTGTTGCAGGCCGCCTCTTCCGTCAGCGCGCTCCTCTCGAGGTGCTCGATGCGGAAGAGGAGGGTGGAGAAGAACGCAATCCCACTCACGAGCATGGCCGTCCACGCCTGCGCATACACAGGAATTCTTAGCGCGTGGCTCGCGGCGAAAACCGCCACCGCGAGCGCTAGGGCGGCCGCGCATCCCCCGAGCAGGGCGTGGAGCCTGAAGGCGATGTGGTCGATCACCCCGCCCGCAGGGTGGGAATCCTGCCACAGGAACCTCGGCGCGTGCCGTTTTCCCTCGCTCGCGCCCCAGATGCGGAAGCCCAGCGCGGCTCCTCCAAGGAACGCCGTGAGCACTACGTACTCCGGAATCCACAGCAGCGCCCTCGCTCTCCCCACATCCATGCTGAAGCCGGCGAAAGAGAGGGCTATTGTCGGCAGGGCCAGCAGCCACCAGCCTTCTTCGACAGCCGCGAGCGCGCCCGGCAGCGCAGAAACCTTTCCGCGCAGCGCCCACTCCGCGAGCAGGCTTGTGTAGGCCAGCGCGCCCGCCACGAGGAAGTAGAACACCGCGCTCACGAAGAGCCCGAGCTCGCGGCTCATCCCCACATGCAGCGCGTAGAGCACGAGCGACCCCAGCAGCACCGCGAGGTTGGCGAGCTCGCGCATGCCGCATTTTTCGGGCGAAAGGTATTTAAAGAAAGGCAAAGAAATGCTGCCAAGGTGACTGCATGGTGAAGCTCGCAATAGCAAAACAGCTAGCAGGAAAGCGCCTCATAAGCAACGACGGCGAGGAGATCGGAAAGCTCGTCGACATCATCGTGAATGAAACCACGGGAAAGCTCGAGAACCTTGTGGTGGAGCCGAACCCGGACAACTCCACCGCGCGCAAGCTCAGGAGGGAAGACGGGCTCGTGTTCATTCCCTACCAGGCTGTGCTGGCTGTCGGCGACCACATCATCGTGGACAAGAAGGGCCTCGGCGCATAGCCGCTTTAAAAACTTGTTCTGCAAATGCCCTGCATGATTACCGCGGGCGCTGACGAGGCGGGCAGGGGCTGCGTGCTCGGCCCCCTCGTGCTGTGCATCGCGGCATGCCCGAGGGAAGCAGAAGCAAGGCTCAAGGCGCTCGGGGCGCGGGACAGCAAGCTTCTCTCTCCCTCCTCGCGCGAGCGGATAGCCCGCCACATCCGTTCCCTCTGCGGCCTCACCATAATTAAAATCACTGCGAGGGAGCTCAACAGCCTGATGAAGAAGCACTCGCTGAACGAGATTGAGGCGATGCGGCTGGGCGAGGCGCTGAACGGGGTGAAGTGCGATGAAGTTTTCATCGATTCGCCCGACCCACAGCCCGAGAAGTTCGCAAAGCGCATAAGGCGTTATTACAGGGGGAGTGCGCGCATCATGTGCGAGAACAGGGCAGACGCAAAATACGTTGTGGTGGGGGCGGCTTCAATCATAGCAAAAGTAGAGCGCGACGCCGACATAGAGAAGATAAAGAGGGAGCTGGGCCACGACTTCGGCTCTGGCTACTCCAGCGACCCGAGGACGATGGCCTTTCTGAAGGAGAACTGGCAGCGCCCGGCCGTGCGCAAGTACCTCAGGAGCGAGTGGGAGACGGTTGGCAGGCTCAGGCAGAAAAAGCTCACCGACGAATACTGACTCCGCGTTCAACCGCAAACGTTTTTATTAACTGCCTGCTTACTGCCTGCATGCGCGCCCCTGCCTTTCTCTTTTTGCTCGCGGCTCTGTCCGCCGCCGCGCCCTGCACTGACTACTGGTCTCCCTACATGGTTTCGGTCGCGGACTTCTACACCAACAAGCCCCTCTACGCGGCGGGCGAGACGCTGCTCGCGAGCGCAGAGATAAAGGAGTCTTTCGGCGTGCCCCTCTCCAACATCCGCATTTTTGCTGAGGTGCTGCGCGGGAGCGACATCATCGACGCCTTTTGGCTTCCGGCCTCCTTCAGCCTGCGCGCCAACGAAAGCCGGCGCGTCACTCTTTCCTGGCGGGTTCCGGCCAACACTAACGACGGCGAGCATTCCCTCGCGCTGTTTGCCTTCTCAAACGGGTGGGCTGTTGGAGGGCTTCCCCACAAGCCCGACACCGCCCTTGCCTCGGCTTCCTTCACAGTTGCCAACGCCTCCAACTCCTTCCTGCGCTTTGCCAGCGGCCAGGCGCGCAAAAACGGCGTGAGCGCGGCGCTTGAGAACATGGGGGAGGGCGCCGATGTGCTCGTGTCCGTTGAGGTGATGGTGGGCGACCACGGCAGGAACGAGGAGATGGCGCGCCTCGCCATAGATAGGAAACTCCCGCCAGGCTCACTGCTGGAAGCTCAATACCTGGCATCGCAGAACCTCACCTCCTCGCTCAACAACAACTCGGGCGTGCTCGCCCTCCCGCTCGCCAGGGGCGCAAAAGCCGAACTTTCCTACGCCTTTCCGCCCCTCCCGCCAGGCTTCTATGTGATATCGCTGAGCGCGCGCAAGGGCGATGGAAAGGCGCTCCTCTTCCTGCCCGTTG
>JAWCPB010000024.1:0-17593 GCA_038870455.1 Candidatus Micrarchaeia archaeon | reverse complement strand
GATGTTCCGCATGATGTAATCATTGAAATCGGCAATTTGCTGCCGGGTCAGCCCGCACGCGCCTCCCTCGCTGGCGCCATAGAAGAGTATGATTGTCGGCTTGTGGAAGTACTTCATCGCCTCTCTGGCAAAGGGCACGATGTCCTCGAGCAGCGCCTCCTCGGCATCGCACGGCGGCTCGCGCGCGCTCAGCTCATTGAGCAGAACTCCCCTGCCCACCAAATCTATGTTGGCTTGTGAGAGCGCACTCATCACTGCTTCTTTATTCCCAAATGCCTGGTCATCTCGGGGAACAAACGCCACAAGGCAGTTCGGGCAGCCTGCCTTGAGCGCGGCCGCCTCGGCCATCACCGCGCCCACCTCGCCCGAGTTGGTGGCGTCAAAGCGGGCCTCGGGCACCACAATGACCGGCCCGACGTCTTTCAATTCGGCCGCAAGTTGCGCGGCGAAGGCCGACCCGCTCGCCGCACCAAGCTTTCCGCCTGTATAAATCACATAGGCCGGAATGACGTTGTGCCCGAGATAGCACTCGGTCATCTTCCGGCTTGGGATGTAAGGAGGCTGGCCATCGGTTCTCACTAGCCATTTGACCGCCAGCGGAAGCGCCCCCACATACTGATTGGCCTCATCAAACTCCGCAAAAGTGGCGCCCTGCCCGATCATGAATGTTTTGAGGTAGGTGTTCTCGTCAGACAGGATGTTGCTTATGTAAAAAGGATCGTTGGGATTACCACCACTGCAGGACATGAATGTGCAGTTGCCTTCGGCCAGCGATGTTTCGGCAAAAATCCACCATCCCGAGGTTTTGTTGGTGCAAACAAAGCACAGGCACGGGCCGGTGTCATAGCATTCATCAGTGCCGGCAACGCTGCTCAGTTGAGTGTTGGGCTGTGCGCCAGCTAACACGTCTTCATGCCGCCACAGCATGCTCTGAAGGCAGCCAGCCAGTAGCAGCGCGAGCAACAAAACTGATTTTTTCAGTGACTCACCCCACCAGAGAGTTGACTCGCCCACCGAGCCCGCCATCCCATGTCAACATTCTGGCGGCAGTGCGGGCACCAGTGTGCAAACACGCCGATGTGACTTCCGCAGTGCGGGCATTCCGCCGTCTTCCAGGCGTAATCGGTATGCGTTTGCGGGTATCTCTGCGAGGCCCGCCTTTTCATGAACCATTGCGCCAGCGTGTTGGGTGGATAGACAGGATAATAAGAGTTGATGTAGCTCCATGCACCGTAGGCCGCGCCCGCGCCCACCGGACCGGCCGTGACTCCGGCCGCCGCAATGGCCGTCCACTTCACCGCGCTGAGGCCCAGATATCCCCAGAATCTGCGCCTGAAGCCCGCGCTCACTCTCCACAGCCCGCTTTGAAGAGCCCTCTCGCGCTCCTCGTATGTGGAGCGATAGCTCGCCTTGGCTACCAGCCACCGCGTCAGCTCGTACATCGCGATGGGCGGCATGGCGTAAGCGAGCGAGAGCTGCCTCCAGGGCTTGAGGAACTCGTACTCATCCTCAAGCATCTTCAGCTGCTCAGGCAGGCTCCGGCTTTTGAGCAGCAGCTCGAGCTCTGCCGCTTCCCTCAAGGCGGGGGTGGCCAGGTGTGGGTAGTTGAAAGTGATAAAGCGCGCCATCGCAGCACCCATCCTTATGGCATTGGGCCCGCGGTAGGTGGTGTACCAAGTGTTGTAGTTGGCGGGCGAGAAAGGCCCTCTTGAGCGCAGCTCAAGGTCCCTTGACTGCTCGGGCGTTATTTGCTGAAGCCTGTCCTTGAGGAAGGTGAACGCCATGTTTTCATCCCTCACCCCGGTCGTCTCGTTCAGCATGTATGAGAGCCATGGCACGAGCCCGTGCCAGCCGGCAAACCTCTCCTCGCGTGGATAGCGGCCGGCCGGGCTGAGCTTCCACCGATATCCCCTGAGCTCATCGAGGTAAATCCTGTTCTTGTACCTCGGCACGAGAGCCTCGCCCGGTCTGGTGAATGTCTCGCCCTTAATCAGGTACCACGTGGCCTTGAGCCAGGAGTGCGGCTTGTAGCCCTGCACAGGGTCGGTGGTGAATGGAATGCCTTGGCGTGCCAGTATGAACGGCCTGGTGAGCCTGAAGAACCTGTGCCCAAAGCGGTCCTCCATGCTCAGCGTGAGCCCCCACAGGAAGCCCATCGATGATTTGCCGGCCATGTGGTCGATGGGATGCAGGTAACTCATGGGCCCCCACACATAGCCGCCCGGAATGAACAGCGAGGCGCCGTACGCCGCCGAGTGCGCTCTGGGCGTTTTGTAGCGCATGGGAAGGCGTACGGTCTCTACGTGATACATGAAGTACAGCGCATCCGAAAGTCCCTCCACGATCTCCTTTTCAAACGCGAGCTCTTCTCTCTTTTCAAACGCGAGCTCTTCTCTCTTTTCAAACGCGAGCTCTTCTCTCTTGGTAAGCGCGAGCTCTTCTCTCTCGGTAAGCTCGGCGCGCCTTTCTCTGACTTGTCGCCTGTATCTTCTGAGATCGCTGTTCAGCTGCCACCACGCCTTCTCGCGCAGGCGGAGGATTTCGGCCTTCTTCCTGGCTCTCGCGATCCTCTCATCCAACCTTTCAATTTCCCTCCTTGTGTTCTCCACCGTTCTCTCATACGATGCCGCCAGCGTCTCATCGCCCCTTCCTCTGGCGGCCGCGGCCAGCCCCACGTATCTTTGCATGCGCCTGCGGAGCTCCTCCCTCTCCTGGAGCAGTGAGGGTATCACCGTCTCCTCAAGGTCCAGTCGCTCGCCGTGCGTCTTGTACCTCTCCTCGTACACGGCGTTGTAGCGGGCGAGCTCGCCCAGCTCTCTCTCCACCCCCCTCAGCACCTCCTCGACTCTTGCCCTCTGGAACACCATCACGCCTCCCTGTTCCTCCCCGAGCCTCTGCGCGCCGAACGCTCTTGTCAGTTCCCCAAAGTACCCATCAACATCCCTGTACTCGGCGCCGCCCCCGGCATCGATGGCTCTCATCAGATCGCGCAACATTGTGAAGTTGCTCCTGGTAGCCGTGCCTCCCTCCTTGAGCAGGTCGGCCATCCACTGGCTGTAAAGACCCTTTTCCCATTCTGATTTGAACTCACGTGCAACTTGCGATGAGTATTCTATGAAGGCTTTGGCGGCGTACAGCTCCTGCACGCGCGGCATGGTCGCGGCCATCACCACCCGCTCAAGGCCTGCCAGCAGAGGATGAAGGGTGTGACTCTCAATTAATCCGTAGAGGGAGTACACGCTCGGCTTTTCGAACGCCTCGCGCAGGGTGAGCGGCTTCCTGGCCTGGGCCATGAGCTCGCCCTGTCTGTTTCTGAGGGCCGCGGCGTGCTTGTTGCGATCATACCTCTCCACCGTGCCATCGGCCCATCTGAACCACAGCTCGACGTTGATGGGCACGTCGTCTTTGGATAGTCTGATGGTGTTGATTGCCTTGGGATCGTCAATCGGGAAGACGTACCAGCCCGTTGCCTGCGCTATCATGGGCAGTTGCTGTGTCATCTCATAGGTGACCGCCCCTCCGGGCCTCAGCACGCCGAGCTCATCGAGCCTTCTTCTTGTGTCGATGATCTCGGCCCGCTCGCCCTCCGTCTCAACGATCACCCGGCCGCGCTCCCTACGCGCCAGCCCCGTGCTCTCGAGTATGTCCACCAGGCTCCAGAAGTCCCTCCTGCGCACGGTGGCGCCCTCTGTAGCTCCGACGTGAACCAGACAGCCGGCATCGAAAAGCCTTTCAAGGTTGACACGCAGCAACTCCTCCCTCCTTGCAGGATCGGCCGTGCGAAGCTCATCATGGAGCGCAGCATCCACGAACCTGAGCCGCGTGAGGTCCTCCCTGATGCGCCCAGCCTTTCTGGCCGCCCTCAGCAGTATGTTGACTGTCCTTCTGTTGTTTGACTCGGCCTCAGAAATGCGCATTATCCTCTGCGCCAGCGGCCGCTTCTTCACGCCCGCGTCCAGCACGCCCGCGCTGATGAGCTCATCGGCGAGCGCGTTGATTGCGTTTTCGCGCGGCCTGTTGTATTCTCCCATCACGCGCTCCATCGACTCGCCCACCGCGCGCAGCATGTCTTGCCTGCGCGCGAGCTCTGCGAGATTCTGTATGCCCTGCTGCTCGGCGAATCCCTCGAGCATGTGAAGCCTCTGCTCATCGACATACCGCTCGCGCCACGTCCTCTCGATAACCGCGATGTCGCGCACGCACTCCTCGCCGCCCTGCTGAATGAGTTGTGCCCTCAGCTCCTCGAGACTCTCGGCGGTCACGCCGATGCCGCGCCTTCTCGCCAGCTCCCTGAGTTCCTCCAGCATGATCTGCTGCCTGCGCGCCTCACCAAGCGGGCCGTAGGTGCGCTCGAGCACTCCCTCCCTGTAGTCCGCAGCCCCATCGCCAAGAGCATTGATGACGCCAGTCCGCGCCCTCTCCTCAAATTCCCCCAAATTCAGCGTGGGCCTGCGTGCCAAATCACTTGTAAGCCTGGAGAAAGTCTCAAACCTCCTTTCATGAGGGTCGGTGAGCAGAAACTGCCTGTCAAGCTCCCACTCCACATCGGCAGTGGTGGGATATCTCCCTTGCCGGGCAGCTTCCTGTCTCTCCCTCTCAATGAAGCGCTGGTTGAATGCGAGCACCTCATCGGCAATCTCCCTCACCCTCCTGTGGTAATCCTCCTCGCTCATGCGCCGCCCCCGCCATTCCGCCTCTATCAGGCTCAGGTTATTCCAGTGGCTCATGCACGTGCTCCACGCCTCTGTCAGCTCCATCATCATGCCATTCAGCGCGGCGAGTCGGGCTGCTGTCGCCGGATTCTCGGCATCGGCATATAGCCTGTTGAACTCACCCAACAGCGCTGTGTGGGCGTTGGCCGCCACATTGGACAGCTCCTCGAAGCGCCTGTCACCATTCTCCGGGTTGAGCGCGCGCACGCGCAGCACTTCGATGTCGCTTGCATTGAGCAGCTTTGCTGTGGCGGCGAGCTCCCGGCTGAGCCTCAGGATGAGCTGCGCCTTCACCTCGTTGGGCATCTTGTGTTCGACAATCTCCCGCAGATCCTCTTGGTGGTCGACCACGTACTGCCCTGCCAGCTGGGTGAGAAAGCCTGCCTGCCTCCGCAGCCATTCCTCGGCGCCTGTTGGGATGTGAGTGACCCGTTTTGCCGCTTTCACACCGAGAAGGGCGAGGCCGGCTGTGCCGGCCCGCAGCGCTCTCAACCCCACACCTACCACCATCTTCACCGAGCCGTACGCCTCGCCAGCAAACACCAGCCCGGGAACTTGAGCATAGTATCTTGTGCCCGGAATTCGGATGCCTCTTGTCGTCCAGCGCGGTATGCCTGCGGCCGCGTGCACTATCTTCTCTGCCTCGGCGTGCACCTTCTCGGATTCGACAAAACGCAGCACGCCGTAGCGCGTCCTTTGGAGCCTGCTCATGGCAAACGCGAGCGCGGAGGGCTCGCCCTGTCTTCTGTATTCCCTCACTAGTCGGTCATACACGGCCTCGAGCGCTAGCGCCCTCTCTTCAGATTTTCTCTTTGCCAGCGCGCTGTCAATATCCCTGGCCACGGCGTTTGCCTCGGATGGCTGGAGCATGCTATGAGCGACCTCTTTGAGCTGCTTGGCGTATGCCTCGGAGATGCGGGCAAACGTGCTGGCAAAACCAATGCTCGCCAGCCCGTATACCCGAGTGGCCTGTTTCCAGCCCTCCGGCCTTCTCACTCTTTTGAATGCCAGCTTCTTGGGCTTGGGCAAGCGCGGGGTGGTAATATCAAACAACGTGAGGGGACTCTTGCCAACCACGTACATGTAAGAAAACAAAAGGCCTGCCAGTATGAACAGGGGAAGGCAGGCGTAACCCATGCGCTGCGTCTCGGAGCCGAATATGTTGGTCAGTGAGAATGGCATGGCGCTTGCCGGGCAGTGGATGAGCCTGGCGCTCTCGCTTGGCTTGTACTCTTCCCTGCCCGAGTAGTTTGCTTTTATGTTGGTGCAAGTGCTCGTGGCGGGAATGCCAGATAGGCTGCACACCGCCAGTCCATTGGGATCGGTGGTGACCGGCCCGCATAGCAGCACATAAGCCTTCTGCCCTGCATCATAGTAGTAGAATGAGATGCTTTCGCCCGCGAGCGGCCCTCGCTCGAGCCTGTTGCCCTCCCCAGCCTCGGGCACGGGCTGCGTTATCTTCCCAACATCAAAAAAGGGTGGAAACGAGACTGCCGTCACGCGGACATAGCTGAGCTCGGCCTCGGCTTGGTAGCCCGTCTCCGCCTCATAGAGTTTGAGGTTAAGGTTGGTGACCGTGCATCCCGTGCACTGCTCATCGGCGGCGGCGAGCGCGGCCAACAACAGCAGGACGAGCGCGGCGCGCATAAAATTATTGCGCCTTCTCCTCTTTAAAATATGCTTATCGGACGAAATCGAGAAAGAACTGGTGAATCCTCAAGTCGTCGGTGAGCTCGGGGTGGAAGGCGGTGGCCAGCAGGTTTTCCTGCCGCGCGGCCACGATGCGGCCATCAATGCTGGCGAGCGGAATGCATTTCCCAAAAGTCTTGTCGATGGCCGGCGCGCGGATGAAAACGCCCACCACGCGGCCCACGCCCGCCACCTCCACCTCTTCCTCAAAGCTCTCTCTCTGCCTGCCGAAAGCATTTCTCGTTATCTTCATGTCCATGAGCCCCAGCAGCCGCTGGCCCGTGCGGGCCACCTGCGCGTCGCCTTTTTTCGCCAGCAGGATGAGGCCCGCGCACGTGCCGAGGATTGGCAGGCCCTGCTGGCCGAGCTTTTTCACGGGTTCGAACAGCTCACTCTCGGCGAGCAGCCGCGATATGGTTGTCGATTCGCCACCCGGAATGATGAGCGCGCTTACCCCCTTCAGCTGCTCGGGCCGCCTCACCCACACTCCGCGCGCGCCCAGCCTCTCCACCGCGGCGAGGTGCTCGCTGACCGCCCCCTGAACGCCGATGACTCCGACGCGCAATCAAATTCCCCTGACCTGCATTTTCTCGCTGTCGGAAAGAAGCTTCACGTCAAGCCCTTTCATGGGCTCACCGAGGCCTCTGCTCACCCTCGCCACGACTTTGGGCTCGTCAAAGTGCTTCGTGGCCTCCACAATGGCCCGGGCGAACTTCTCAGGCGCCCTGCTCTTGAAAATGCCGCTGCCCACAAACACGCCATCGGCTCCCAGCTGCATCATGAGCGCGGCGTCGGCCGGCGTGGCGATGCCCCCCGCGGCGAAATTCACCACAGGGAGCCGGTCTAGCTGCGCCGTTTTCTTCACGAGCTCAAACGGCACCCTGTACTCCTTGGCCTTTCTCTGCAGCGCGCTGTCGTTTGCCCGCAGCGCGGCGAGCTCGGCGATGCCAGCATTCAGCAGCTTCATGTGCCTCACCGCCTCCACGACGTTCCCCGTGCCGGGCTCGCCCTTTGTCCTGATCATCGCCGCGCCCTCGTCAATCCTGCGCAGGGCCTCGCCGAGGTTCCTCGCGCCGCACACGAAAGGCACCTTGAAGCCCTTCTTGTCAATGTGCGCGCTCTCGTCGGCCGGAGTGAGCACCTCGCTCTCGTCAATCATGTCCACGCCAATCGCCTCGAGAACCTGCGCCTCGGCGAAGTGGCCTATCCTGCACTTCGCCATGACAGGGATGGTGACCGCATCCATGATGGCCTCAATGACCGCCGGGTCGGCCATCCTCGCCACCCCGCCGCTCGCCCTGATGTCGGCGGGCACAGCATGCAGGGCCATGACCGCCACCGCGCCCGCCCTCTCGGCAATCTTTGCCTGCTCCGGAGTGGTGACATCCATGATCACCCCTCCCTTCTGCATTCTCGCAAAGCCCTCCTTAAGCCGCTGGGTCCCAAAAAGCCTGACTCTCTTCACAACAAGCCTCCCAAAAGAAAATTTATTTCCGAATCTTATAAATATTTCTCATGCATTGCGCGCGGTGGGTTTGCAGGAGGCTGGCATCCCATTTTGGAATGGAAAGATGGTGGCCGGCCAGCACCAAATTCGAAATTGCTGCCGGCGCGCTGCTGACCCAGCAGACAACCTGGACGAGCGCGAAGAAGGCGCTTGCCAACCTCCGCAGGGCGCGCCTGCTTTCCCCCCGTTCCCTTTCACGCGCCCCCCTTGCGCGCATCCGCCCTCTCATCCGCTGCACCGGCTTCTGGAGGCAGAAGAGCAGGAGGCTGAGAAAACTGGCTGCGGCCTGGCTGAGGCTGGACCACTCCCTGCCCCTGCCCTCCCTGCGCGCACGCCTCCTTGCCCTCGATGGTGTGGGCAAGGAGACGGCTGATGCAATTCTTCTCTATGCATTCAACAAGCCTGTGCTGCCGATCGATGCCTATACCCTGAGGCTGTGCCAGAGGTTTCCCATTCCGGTAAAGGGTTATGAGGCGGCACAGGAGCTTTTTGAGAGGGAGCTGGAAGGCGATGTTGAAAAAATGAAGGCCGCGCATGCGCACATCGTCGAGCTGTGCAAGAGGTGGTGCCTGAAGAGCAGGCCGCTGTGTTCTGCCTGCCCACTGTCCGCCCGATGCCGTAAGCTATTTAAAGAGGAAAATGTAAATACTATTCTCTAATGGTGCGACCGCTTGCCCAGGCGCGTGCTGAAATCGACAAACTATTTGTAGAGAGAGAACTCCGTCTTGCGCACGAGAGGGCGAACTATCGGGCGCACGTTCCCCTGTCATTGAGACCGTTCGCCTTTCTTGCCTATCACGGATGGATAAACCCCGAAAG
Organism: Candidatus Micrarchaeia archaeon; assembly: GCA_038870455.1. GTDB lineage: Archaea > Micrarchaeota > Micrarchaeia > Burarchaeales > JACRGF01 > JAWAFC01. Next base: position 8,866 of record JAWCPB010000024.1, on the reverse strand, counting down.
ATGGTTCTGGCGAAATATAACCCCAAACCTGAACGCAGCTGTGAGCGCGCGAAGGAGATGGAAGCAAGTCAAGCTCGATTATGAATGGGAGGCCGTTGAGCTCACCCAAAGGCTGCTCGGCGAGATTCTTTCGGATAGGGCGGAGTGGGCAAGAAATGCCGACACAGCACCTGCAGCCGGTATTCACGATCTGCAGCAGCGGGAGACGGTTGGAGTGCATCCCACAGGCGGCACCCCGACTGTCAGCCCACCCTATTCCCCAAATGAATTTTCTATAAGAGGCATTCACACCCGCATCACTGACGCCATCCGCCTGCTTCGCACCAAGAATCTGTACAGGGGTATGGGGTGGCATGCCTGGAGCATTGAGGGAGACGGGCCATTGTGGGTGCAACCAGTTTCTGCAATAGTGCTCGGCGTTATCGCTGGGCTCACCGGCCTGCTCACGGCCGGCCCGCTCGGCCTGCTCGCCGCCCCCCTCTTCGGCGCGCTGCCCTTCCTGCACCCCCAACGCGGCCTCCTGAGGAAAATTCACCCCACCATGAAAATCAATACACCGTTCGGGATGATTCGCGCAGGAAGCCAGAGAGAGGCCATCGGCAAACTCAAAGAGATAAACACCTACGATATGACCGAGAACATCGGCCGCTACACTGGCATCCTTGTGGGCAGACAGAGAGAGGAGGAAGTGCACACACACGACCTTCCGGCCATCCTGGACTATCTCAGGAACCATATTACAGAATTTGAGCACATGAAGCCCTCTGAGACAAAATGGAGCACATGGAGCCAATTCTTCAGCGATGTTACAGCGCGCTTGAGCTCTGGGCCTCTCAACACTAAAGAGATAAATGAGTTACTTGCTAGTTTTGATGAAGTGCACAGAACATTGAGTCAGAGCGATGAGGCGGAGCTGCAAGCCGTGCTAGAAGAAATCAGAAATTCCAGCGAGCCCTCGCTGGCAAATGCCAGGAGCATATTGGCTGCCGCTGAAAGTCGTGGGCGCCTTTTGCCGAGCGCCATCGCAGGGCTTGCCCATGAGATAAGCGGAAGTAGAGATGATGTGAGCTTAGCGCTTTTCGGAGTGTCGCAGAGAAGGCAACATATAGACGAGCTCGGCGAGCTCATTAAGCGCGCTCGGGTAAGGGCCAGCTCTTCAGCCTGATCGCCCTCGTCTTTCCCCTGCCGCCCGTTTCCTCCTTTGTCTCGAGTATGCGCGTCTCTATGATGCCGAGCTTTTCGAGGCGGTCGATGTGCGCGCGAATGTACCTGTCAGTATGGCCGAAGGCTGCATACAGCTGGCCGCTGGTGACCTTGCCTCTCTTCTTCAGAAAATCAATTATCCTCTGCTCTATCTCGTTTAGCCTGACTTCGGGCTTGGCCAGTTTTTTCGGCTCCGGCTGAGCTTGGGCTATGGCGCGCCTGACATGCTGCACGCTCACAACCTTCGCGCCCTCTCTCTCAGCCTCCCTGCCGGCTCTCCACAGCGCTTCGATAGCCACGCGCGCGTCGCCGCCGTGCTTTGCCCCGTGCGCGGCGCACACGGCAAGCGCGTCAGCCTCAACGCAGCCGTCGAAGAAAGCCTCTTTCGCCCTCTCCCTGAGAATGTCCTTAAGCTGCGGCGGGGAATATGGCCTGAAGGCGAGGGACCGGCTCCCCAGCGAAGAGCGCACTCTCTCGTCAATTCCTGCGAAGAACGCCTCGTTGTTGGTTATTCCCACGAGCCCCACATCGCCTCCCAGCGTTTCCTTGGCCCTCGCCAAGTCATACAGCACGCCGGCCTCTTCCGGGTTTGCGAGCAGACGATCCAGCTCGTCGAGCGCGAGCACGGGCACGCGCCTTTCCCTGCGCAGCGCGCCTGCAATCTGCTCGACAATCTCGTCAGTCGCGATGCCCCTCCTCGGAAGGATTTCGCCGAGCGACTTGGCGAGCTTGGATAGTACGGCGTGCCTCGTGGGTGACTCCCAGCAGTTTATGTAAATGGGCAGCGCCCGCTTGCTGTACTCTGCGAGTTCCCTGAAAACGTGCCTGACGCAGGAAGTCTTGCCTGTCCCTGCTGGGCCAATCAAGACAATATTCTCCGGCCTTTTTCCCAACGCGGCGGGCCTCACCGCTAGCGCGATTTCCCTAATCTCCTTTTCCCTGTGGGGAAGCACTTCGGGCAAGTACTCCGGAAGGAGCACCCGCTCGTCCTTGAAGACCCCCTCTTCCTCCTCCAGGCGGTGGAACAGCCCTCCCATGGAAAAAGCTTGCCTTCAGAGATATTTAAATGCAGCGAAAACACGGGTCGAACTGGGGCTCCAGACATACCGTTATCTTCATTTTTTCCGCGCTTTTTCCCCGGTTCTCTTAATGCGCCTCTTTCTAGCAGCCCGCGGTTTCACTCTCCTCTTCCCCATTCGCTTGGCGGCGAGGAGCCTCTCGTCGAACTTCCTCATCCTGTTCTCAACCTCGGAGCTCTCGACGATGCCGCCCACGCCCCTCTGCGTGGCCGCCAGCACAAGCGAGTCCTCGATGAGCGCCTGATTGACCAAGTCAGCGATCTGCTGCGGCGAGAGCTTGATCTTCTTTTTCTTCATTCCCGCACCCGCTGGGCTTTCAACCTCCACTTATTTAATTCCCTCTGCCTGAGCCGCCACCAGCTTCCTCGTCCTCGCGTCATCAACAATCGCGAGCCACGACTCGCCTATCTTGTTCAAGTAGTTTCCAAAAGTCTTGGACAGCGAGATGAACATGGGCCTGTATTTTCGCTTGCTCTCCAGCGCCACGACAGTCTCCCTCTCCACCTTAACCATCCCCACGCGTTTAAGGCGCAGCAGCACTCTATTATAAAAAGTGGCCTTGCTTATGCCCGCGCTTCGCACGAACTCACCGGTCTCGGCCCCGCTCACCCTCTGCTTTTCGAAAAGAAACTTCAGGAAAGCAACCGCAGCCTCATGATACTTCCGCTGGTACTTTGCCGGAAAGACAAAGTTCACAACCTCCTCGAGGCTCCAGACATTGCGCGTTGGGACCTCGCCGTCCTGAAAACGCCGCAGCTCAGGACTATCGTGCCTCGGAAGGTAAAGCGCCTCCCTGGAAGGAATTCCCCTTGATGCCACTGACGGCTTTTCGCTCACAACATCGTTTCAGTAAACCAGTTTAAAAAGATTGGGCTGGCGCGCTGGCCGTCACCACCACCCCGCCGTCAATGACCTCAAAGGCCTTTACATCAGGAGGAGCGTCCGACTTGACTTTCACAATAGCAGGCTTCAGCGCTTCAACCACTTTCTCTTTGGGGCTCCCATCCCACACCTCGAACCATGCCTTTCCTGCGCTGAGGAACGTTCCAATCTTTGGCACGACAATCAGCCGCCCATCACCTTCGATGCGGAAGGCCAGGAAATCCAGCTCGATCGCCTCCCCTGTCTTGCCGACCTTGATTTTTCCATCAACTTTCAGCTTGTTCCTGTCCTCTTCCCTCTCGCACGCGTTCCGGACGCGCGCGAGTGCCTCGTTCGCCTCGAGTTTCGAAAGGACTTTGACGTTTTGCGAGACGAACCTGCAGAGCTCTTCGAAGTCCGCGCTTGAAATACTTCCATTAGGCTGCTCGACCAGCAGTTCTGCGCTCTTCCCAATCTTAAACAAAAACGGAAACCGCCCTCCTTCTTCCTTTCCAAAAACATAACTGCAGGCGAGGTTCAGGTCCTTGAGGACGAGTCTATTCCCGACTCTGGACAGGCTGGGATTGACCAGCTCAGCCGGCTTTTTCCCGCTTTTCTGGCTGTTCATGACCTTCACCCGAAAAGTTTTCCCTGCACGGGCTTCAGTGCCTCCTCAATCATTTTTTTCAGGTCGCTCGCGAGCTTATCGAGCACGGAGAGCGGCTTTCCGTATGTTATAATTTTTTTAAGCTGATTCGCTCTCTTGTCGATAAAATTGGCAAAGTCTAACGTGGCGAGCTTGCGTGCAACATCAGTGACCTCAACCCTATTCTCCGGCCATTCCTCCCCTTTTTCATCGAGAATTTTGATCTTCACTCCAATGGCCGAAAGAGGTTTCTGGATGTTCTCTGCATCCTGTCTTATCTCTTCAATCAACTCTTTTTTCTTCCACCAGGGCGATTTATTTGCGGCATCGGCCTTTTCCTCAAGACGTTGGATGTGATAGGGAAGAAAAGGGAATTTAATAAAAGCCTTTTTGAGCTCATCTTTCCGCTTTTCCCACTCTTGCTGTGTTGGATAGCGCTGGCGGAGCCGCGAGAGTTTTGCCATGCATAATTATGCGCTTTTTTCTTTAAAAGGCAATACCCTCCTCCTGCCGGCTTCCTTGACCGCGCGCAAGAATTCCTTGAACGCCTTGCCTTTCTCGCCCGCCCTCTCAAGCGCTGTTCCGATCTGCACCCAGTCCGCCCCGGCTGATATGATGTCGGCGGCTTCTTTGGGCGTGCGAATGCCTCCCGCCACGAGGTAGGGCACGCTGATGGCCTGCCTGACCGCCCTCACCATGTCGAGGGGAACGCTGCCCGCGGGCGAGGCGCTGCCGCAGTCGGTGAATATCATCCTGCACCCCATGAATTCTCCGGCGAGCGCCAGCGCGGCGGCTATCTTAGGCTTGTCGCGGGGCACGAGGTTGGCGTCGCCCACCCACCCGACCGTGCCGCCGGGCTCGACCACTATGTAGCCCATGGGCAGAGGCTCGATGCCCAGTGCCTTGACCACGGGCGCGGCGAGCGTCTGCGCCTGCGAAATCCAGTAGGGATTCCGGCTGTTCAGCAGCGACATGAAATAAACCGCGTCTGCATGCCTGCTGAGCGTGGCGATGTTACCGGGAAAAAGGACCACAGGGCAGTCCACTTTTTCCTTAATCCCCCTCACCACTGTGTCGAGCAGCTCACCCTGCGCGCCCGTGCTACCCCCAACTGTTACTAAATCTGCTCCTGCCGCGCACGCCCCGCCCGCTGCCGCCACGGCCGCCTCTGGCGAAGGGTGGTCGAGCGGGTCTATGACCACGCCGATGAGCGCTCCCTCACGCTCTATTTTTTCGAGAATGTACTTCTCCACTTTGCCTGCCTTCATCTTACCCCTTTATACCACTCAATCACTTCTTTAATTCCTTCCTCCAGCCCTACTTTCGGCTTCCAGCCCAGCTCCGTGCGCGCCTTTGTGCAGTCGAACCGCCTGTCGGCCGCCAGCACCTCCACGTACTCTGCGCTCAACTTCTTTTTCCCGAGAGCGCGCAGCGCGGCCACAACACCCAGCGCGGCCCAAGCCGGGATTCTCCAGCGGGGGAAGGGAACCCCAAGTTCTTTGGCAGCCCTCGCCAGCACCTCTGCCTGCGTCCTCTGTTCCCCCACGATGTTGTAAGCCCGCCCGACTGCACTTTCGCTCTTTGCCGCGAGCAGCAGGGCGTCGCACACGTCGCGCGCGTGCACGAGGGGGAGAAAGGTGTCACCTGGGCCTATGAGCGGCATCCTCCCCTTTTCAAGGAGGCTGAGCACTTCGAAAAAGCCTTCCCTGAAGCCCTTTCCGTAAATCACGCCGGGCCTGATAATCGTCCATGGAACTCGCGCAAAGTTCTTCACGGCCATCTCGCTGTACAGCTTGCTCCATCCGTAACCATCCGACGGTGAAAAAGGCGTGCTCTCGGTGACCACGCCCCCCGGCCTCTTGCCGTAAACCGATATGGACGAGACGTGAACAAACCTCTTCAGTTTTTTCGGGCAGGCCGCGAGCACCCTCCGAGTGCCCTCTACATTGACCTCCCTCAGCTCCTCCTCGCTGGCGTCGGGCGAAACGACCGCGGCGAGGTGGAACACGACCTGCACCCCGGCAAAGGCTTTTGGTGGAAGCTCCTCCCTCACATCGCCGTAGAAAACCTCAACTCCCTTGGGCAGCGCACGCGCTGCCTCCTCGCTCCTGACGAGCGCCCTCACGCCCGCCCTTCCCCTCAGCCTGGCGAGCAGCGCTCTCCCGAGCCTCCCGCTCGCGCCCGTGACAATCGCCTTCATTCCCCCACTCTTTTTCCTTGAATTGGCCGCACACATTTAAAAACAGCCTTCCCGAATGCCTTTCATGCTCGCCCAATCGGGCCTGGCGCTCGCCGCGGCCATGCTCGCCTGGCTGACCATGCTGATAATCGCTTTTTTCTCTTACCGCGTCGAAGTGCTGTCCAATAGGCGCACCGGCTGGGAGTTTTCCTTTCTCGCGACAGCGCTCGCGCTGCTCCCGCCTCTCGTGGCGGTGGCCTACCTGCAGAAGGGCGCGGACATTCCGCTGGGATGGAGGCTCCTCTACTCAGCATCCTCGCTTCTCGCCTCGCTCGCGCTCGCCGGCGCGCTCAAGCGCCTCAGGAACTCGATGGTGGTGGAGTCATGGGCCTAGCCGAAACGCTCGCGGTCATCGCCCAAGTGCTCGCCTACTCTATTCTCTCCGCCTCGCTGTGGTGGTTCGCGGCCTCCTTCAGGAAATACTGCCGTTCCCCCATCGCGTTCTATTCCCTGGCCTCCTCCTCGGCCGCGCTTTTCCTGTCCTCGCTCCTGCTGCTCGCTTACTACGTCTCCAGCTTTCCCCTCCCCATCAGCAGGCTCCACCTCGAGGCGTTCCTGCTCGCCGCGCACGCCGCAACCACGGCCAGCGTGTTCCTCTATGCCTACGGCGTAACCATTCCCAAGCAACACGCCAGGCGTTAGCGAATTCCAGCAGAGAGAACCGCCGCCCGACCACGTTCCGTATGGAAAAAGCCGCGCCCAATCAGCGCAAGTTTCTATATACACAGATTCATACACATGGGTTACAAAAATTTGAGCGTCAGCGATGAGGTGTACCTGCGCCTCGCATCCTTGAAGCGCGTGGGCGAATCCTTTAACGCGCTGCTCCTTCGTCTGGCTACCAAGAAAACAAAGCCTTCGGTGAAGGAATTTTTCGGAAAGTGGAAGATGAGCGAACGCGAAGCAGCCGCGATGGAGCGAGAGCTGAAAAAGCTGTGGGGGCGCTGGAGTGGAAGTCTTAGACACTGACTTGCTCGTGGCGCTTCTCCGGGGGAGCGAGGACGCGCGCCTAGCAGTTGAGCGGCTTGAGACGGAGGGAGAAACCGCTGCCACCGCGATCACTGCATTCGAGCTTCTTTTCGGCGCGCGGAAAAGCGGCCGCCCAGATAATCTCCAGGCCGCGCAGCGCCTTCTGCACGCTCTCCCAGTGCTGGAATTTACTAACGCTGCAGCCCAGAAAACCGCCGAGCTGGCGTTCGAGCTGCACCAAAAGCGCGAGGTTCTTGAAATCCGCGACCTGCTAATTGCCGGTATAGTTGAGGCCAACCACGCAACGCTCGTCACGAGAAATATCAAACACTTTTCAAGAATCCCCAAGCTTGGCATCCAGAGCTGGTGAGGCCGCGTTATTTCCGGGTGTTCTCCTCTCTGCATATAAGTGGTCATCATATCATGACAACATCATGACAAGCCTTTTAAATCCCGCCCGCGTAACCCTCTCATGGGCGACCAGGCGGAGGTTCTAGCGCTAGCCGGCCTGACCGAGGTCGAGGCGAGGGTGGCGGGCGCGCTCCTCGAGCTCGGGCCCTGCGGCGCGGGCGCGCTCATCAAGAGAACGGGCCTCCACAGGGAGCTCGTGTATTCCGCGCTCGACCGCCTTATTCACCGCGGCCTCGTGGCTTTCATACTCCGCAACAACGTCAAGGAGTTCTGGGCTGACAGGGCGAGGCTCGCGAAGCTGCTTCAGGGAAGGATTGAGGAAATTCAGGCTTTCATCCCGTCGCTGGTGATGCCGGCGGCCAGGGGCCCCGGCGTGAGGGTTTTCGAGGGCGAGAAGGGGCTGCGGATGCTTGCCGCAGAGCTCGAGGCCGAGGAGGAGATTCTGTTCTTGGGCTTTCCGCCTCCTGCGGAAAAGCTCGCGCAGCTCCTCCCTGCAAGGAAGAAGGTGCTCGCGGAAGGCAAGCCCGGCCTGAAGGGAGCGCGCTTTCTCCCGAAGACCATTGTTGTGGGAGTGCCGCTCGCCGTGTGCGGCAACAAGACCATGCTGTTTACGGCCGGCGAGGCCTTTCTCGCGGTTCTCATCAACGACGCCGGGCTCGCGGCCTCCCGGCGCTCGCTGTTCCAAGCGCTGTGGAGGAACGCAAAGGAATAAAACCGCTCCGCCAAAACCCCTTCATGGCGAACGACATCATCACCTCGACCACGCACGTCATTCCTGGGCGTGAGGTGGAGCGCGTCATCGGCATTTTTCGGCACGACGATTCGCACGCGCGGAGTGCTGGGAAGGTTCCTCGCGGGCATCGAGAGCCTCACGGGCGGCCGCGCGGCTTCCTACATCGGCGAGCTCGACAAGGCGCGCGCCGAAGCAATGGAGGAAATGAAGAAGAAGGCCTCCGAGGCGGGCGCGAAGCGGTTGTCGGAGTGGATTTGGACATCAGCGAGGTGCTCGAGGGCTACGTCATGGTGACCGCCACAGGAACAGCTGTCGTGCTGAAATAACCGCTGGGCGCAGCTATATTTATATAGGAGCACCAGCCAAGTCCATAGCGTGAAAAGCGGGCTATTGCTGTCGGTGGCAGCCCTGCTGCTGCTTGGCTGTCTTGCCGTTGATTTGGATGGAATGAGGCTCGCTGCCGCGCTGGGCATTCACTCGAACTACACTTCGGGCGCCACCGCGAATCTCTCCATCTGGGACTCGAACGACCCCGAGGGAGGAAGCCTCGGCCTCAACTCCTCTTCCCAAATCAATTTCTATGCCAACTACACGAACGCGAGCGGCGCGGCCATCACAAACGAGAGCGACGGCGGCATCTGCCAGATCGAATTCGACACCGCCCCAACAGGCCCCTTCAACATGTCCTTCAACCTCTCGGGAAACAACCTGTACGAGTACAACCG
>JAWCPB010000023.1:0-18544 GCA_038870455.1 Candidatus Micrarchaeia archaeon | reverse complement strand
GTTGGCATAAAAGATTGTCGTGTCCCTGCTCACAACAGCGGGAAAATCGGCCAGCCCGAGCACGCGCTTTCCGCCGGTCAGAAAGCGGGCGAGGTTCTGTATGAGCGCCTGGTTGTCGTACGCAAAGGCGTAGGGGGGCTGGAGGAAATGCGCATCGCAGATTAAAGCGGCATTTTTTCCTTCTGCAACCAAGCCCACCTCCCCCATGTTTGGAGAAGGGAACACCCGCGTGCCTTCCTGCGCGAACGCAACCACATCCCCTTGGACTGGGCAAGCGGTGTAGAAGGCGGCGACCCCAACTCCTTTCCCGAGCTCGCTGACAGCGGCAAACCTAGTGGCCAGCACGTACTTGTAGTTGCCCGCATTATTCCGCAGGTTATACGCATATCCGCTCCCAAAGCCAATTCCAAGGCGCGCTGCAACCGCGCCCGCCTCGCTGGCCACATCAGGGTCGGCGAGCAGGAGAATCCTGCCACCGCTCGCGGCAAACTTCTCTATTCCGCTCATTTCCTCCTTGCTCAGCCCGCTCGGCAGAATCAGCAGAAGCGCGTCCGCTTCCCGCAGTTTTTCCTCCAGCTCACCCTCCTCAAGCGCGTAATCAACTGAATAGCCGAGCGCGGACACCCTCGCGGTCAGCTCGCCGGCATCAACGGGTTTCGCCGCGTGAAAGGCATCGACTACCAGCACTCCCTGCGCCATCCCCTGTTCAGCAGAGAGCGACACGCCCACCACATAGCTGGGAACAGAAAGGTTGAAAGCCACCCCGCCCGGAGGCGCGTATGCGCCCGGCTGGAAATAAACTCTCCATGCTGCGACAATCAGGAGAATGAAAGCAACGGCAAGCGCAATCGTTTTGCCCCTCATCGCCTCTCCCCGTGAATATAAACGTAGTAATAGCCGGGCGGAATGCTCTTGTTCGCGCCGAAGATTACTATCGTTTCAGAGCCTGCCCTCAGCTCTTCGTTCACGTCCACCACTTCATACTCTCTCGCGCCCGCCAGCCCCGCCGCTTTATTTACAGCATCCTCGAGCGAGCCGATTTCATCAACGAGCCCCAGTGCAACCCCCTCGCTGCCGATGTAAATCCTCCCCTCGCCGAGCTCCTCCCTCGTCGCCTTGAGTTTCGCCCCCCTCTCCGCCTCCACCGTGCCGAGGAAGTTTCCCAGCATGGCCTGCATCTGGGTCATGAGCTCCTGCTCCACCTCAACGGTTTTCCTCGGGCCCGTGTCGATGACAGTGTTTTCTTCAAAAAACTCTCTCGTCTCTTTTTCGCTCGGCAGTATCGCGACAACGCCGATGCTTCCCACGAGCGAGGAGGGCTTGGCGTAAATCCAGTTGCTTCCCACGCTCGCGTAATAAGCCCCGCTCGCACCCAAGTCCTCTATGGACACGACAACAGGCTTGGCCAGCCTCAGCCTCGCTATTTCCATGTAAAGCTCTTCGCTGCCTCCCACGCTTCCGCCGGGGGAATTCACGCGCAGCACAACACCCGCGACCTCCCTTCTTTCCTTCGCCCACCTCAGCATTTTTATTATCTCGCCTGTCCAGGGCTCCTCGAGGGGCGTGTTGATGGTGATGAGCGCGATTTTTGGCTTGGGCGAGATGGCCGAGGCCGCATAGAATGCAATGACAACGAGAGCCGCAATGAATACAACGAAGCCGGCGAGCCTCACGCCTTTTTCCCAGCCGCCCTCCGCCAATAGCGCCTCTGTGGGCTCGGCGGCTTTCTTTCCCCCGCGCACGCTAACGCTTTTCGCGCAGGCTTTTTAATCACTTCATTTTCCTTTTTCGCTTAACCTGCCCTTTTCCTTCAGCGTCAAAGCCGCGTTTGCAACAGCCGCGAGCAGGATGATCGCCACGAGCGCGTACGCAACCCATCCAAGCACGTCCCTCGGCCACTCGAGCCTCGGCAGCGCAATCGCGAGGAACAGCACCACCAGAATGATTGTCAGGTAGGCGTGCCTCTCGCTCGCGTTCAGGAAGAAAACCAAATCCTTCTCCATCTCAAACTCCGCTTCTTTTTCAAGAGAAATTCTTGTTTTCGTTTTCTTCATGCTAGAGCCCCAGCATTCTTTTCGCTATATCAACCACGGTCTTCAAGCTCATCGCCGAGCCCACCGCCTTCCTCGCCCTCTCGAGCACCAGCACGCCCGGCTCGACGAATCCGATGAGCACGCGCGCCAGGCCCCTGCCCAGCAGCACCTCGGCGCGCAGTCCTCTCAGCAGCCGCAGCGCGGCCATGAAGGGGATGATGACCACAACATCGAGCCAATACCTTTTCAGGAAGAGCCTCTTGCTCTCGGCGCGCGAGAACTCGAGGAAGAGCAGCACGGCCAGGATCGCCACAGCGACCAGGTCCAGCTGCTCGACCGCGTCCTTCCCAGGAATGTTCGGCAGGACTGTCTCAGCTACCAGCACGAGTATGCCCGTAAAGGCAGTCGCCACCATCGCGAACTCGAGCCATACGGACCTGTTTTTTCCCCGCTTTTTTCTTCTGGACGCCACGCTGTTTTTTGGGCGCTGGAAATACTTAAACATTGCCCCTCAGCGACGCCGCCTCTTCACCCGCACGCGCGCGTTTTCCTCTCGGCTTCCTCAAGCGCGCTCCAGCCGAAGTCCATCGGAGGACAGAACGCATAGCGTCCGAAAAGCGGGTTGGATTGAATGGCCGCTGCCGAGGCGCGCATCGCGGAAATGCCCTCCAGCGCGGCCTGCCTGTTTCCGGAGGAAATCCCTCTCTCGGCCTCCTCCATTCCCCTGCCCAACATTGTTTCGTTGCCCCTCCAGTCGCGGATGGCTTCTATGAAAGTGATGTCGAGGTTCCAAGCCTGCTGCCTGCACAGCCACGAGGCATAGCAAGCCTGCTGGCAGGAGGGCGTGTCATGACACGGGAAGGAGTCCGTTCTCGTGATGACGGAGCAGTTGGCGTACGCGGCGGCGCGCGAGGCGTTGAATTCGCTGAGCAGTGACCGGATTTCGTCCACAAGACAGCCCGCGGGCGCGGCCGGCGGGGCAGGCGGTTGCAGGGGAAAAGCGGGCGGGGCAGGCGGAGTGTAGTTCGGCTGCGCGGCGGGCGCGGGCTGTGAGGCGTTCGCCTGTGGCTGGAAGGCCGGCAGGCCGCAGCAGGCCGCGAGGACCACCGCGACTGCGATGAGAGCAAGCGAGTTGTCCATTCTCCCCCTCCTCATGTGTGTCCCAATACTAATATATACCTCATTCGCCCAAACGCCTGCATTCACCGGAACTCCAGCTCCCTCTCGTTTAAAAATGCCGGAGCCAAACCTTCCGCTGAGGTGTTTTGCATGGCGCGTGAAAAAAAGGCTGAAGAAGTTCCTGTCGAGGGAGTGGCGAGCGAAGTGATTGAAATGAAAGAGGAAAAGAAAAAACCTGTTTCGCTCGAGGACCTGCCGGGAGTTGGCGAGGCGACTGCCGAGAAGCTCAGGAAAGCAGGCTACGACTCTCTTGAAAAAATAGCCACCTCCTCGCCTCACGAGCTCGAGGAGGCTGCCGACATCGCTGTCGAGACCGCGAAAAAAACCATCGCAGCAGCGAGGGATGCGCTCGAGATGGGCTACGAGACCGCGGACAGGATTCTCGAGCGGAGGAAGAGCATCGGCAGAGTGGCCACGGGCAGCAAGGAACTCGACGCCATGCTCGGCGGTGGCATTGAGACGCAGGCGATCACAGAGGCTTACGGAAAGTTTTCAAGCGGGAAAACGCAGCTGGGCTTCCAGCTTGCAGTAAATGCCCAAAAGCCGGCTGAGGAGGGCGGGCTGGGCGGAAACGTGCTCTACATCGACACCGAAAGCACTTTCAGGCCTGAGAGGGTGGCGCAGATCGCAAGAGCGGCTGGCATAGAGGCCGAGGCCGCGCTCAAAAACATTTTCGTCGCCAAGGCATTCAACTCAGACCACCAGATGATTCTCGTCGACAAGGCCGAGGAGATGATCAAGCAGCACAACATCAAGCTGATCATCATCGACTCGCTGACGGCTCACTTCAGGACGGACTACATGGGCAGGGGGGCTCTCGGCGAGAGGCAGGGCAAGCTGAACAAGCATCTTCACGCGCTGCAGAGGCTTGCCGACACTTTCAACCTCGCAGTGTACGTCACGAACCAGGTCATGGACGACCCGGGAGTGCTTTTCGGAGACCCCACCAAGCCCATCGGCGGCCACGTGCTGGCGCACAACGCGACCTACCGCATATACCTCAGGAAGGGCAAGGAGGAGAGGCGCATCGCGAGGCTTGTGGATTCCCCGAGCATGCCAGAGAGCGAGTGCGTGTTCAAAGTCACGCCCGAAGGCATAAGGGACTAAGCGCTTGTGGGAGAGGGCTCGCACCCCTCGCTTTTTTTCTTTTCTGCATTCCTCACATTTTTTAATACCCCACTCCAAACTCTTGCATGCCAAAGCGCGCAAAAGAGGAGCTCGACAGAGCCGTCAAGGCTGTTTTCAACGAGCATGCAATGGTCCTGCTCGCGCTTCTCGTCATTCCAATACTCCTAGCTCAGCTCGTCCTCCCGCTTTCGACCGAGCAATTCTTTTTCCTCTCGCTGATTGAATGGGCGATATGGTTTGCCTTTCTCCTTGAATTCGCCGTCCTGCTGGCCATCGCGAGGAACAAGGCGCGCTTTCTGGCCGAGGACAAGCCACGGACCGTCTTCGATCTGATAGTCATCATCTCGCCGCTTGTCGGCCTGCTCGCCGTTTCCTATGAGCAACAGGGCGAGTTCTTTGTTGCTTCGCTTCTGCGCACGCTGAGGGCCACGAGGACAGCTGTGCTCCTTAGGCCTGCCGCGTTCGCCGCGAGGGGAGCGTACGGGGTGCTCAAGCTCTTTTTCAGCCGGAAAGGAAGGAAGCACTAGAAAGTTTTTCCAAGAATTTCCTGAGCCGCGGGTCCGTGTAGTCCCCCACAACCAAATCCGCTTTCCTCAGGTTCTTCCGCGTGGTGCTTGTCGTGAGCGCGATGGTCGTCATCCCCGCGCGCTCGGCAGCCTCCACGCCCGCGACACTGTCTTCGAACGCGATGCACGCGCTCGGCTTCACCCTAAGCCTCTCCGCAGCAACCAAAAATCCCTCGGGATGCGGTTTTCGATTTTTCACATCCTCTATCGAGACGATGGCGAACGCCTCCTCTATGCCAAGCTTGCGGAGCGTCGTCCTGACGTGCGCCCTGTGCCCGCCGCTCACCACCGCGCACGGCAGGCCCGCCCTTCTCGCCCGCGCGTAAAACCGCATGAACCCCCTGATCGGCCTCACCCTCTTTTCCCTGAGCATGCGCGCGTAGATCTCGCTTCTCCGCTTCACCCATTTGGTCACATCCTCGCTGATGCCATGCCTTCTGAATATGTCTGTGAGTATGTGGCTGCTGCCGGTTCCGATGTAGCGCGTTGACCACTCCCGCCATGAAATGCGTATTCCCCAGCGCCGCAGCACCTCGTGAAAAGAGGCATAGTGCAGCGGCTCTGTGTCCGCGATGACGCCATCGAGATCGAAAATAAGCGCTTTTATCATGCGGTTTTCTTTAGCACGCGTTCAATAAATGCTTTGCCTCGCCTGCCAGCGAACAAGGGGGGCTTCCACTCTTCCCTCACTCTCCTCCTCTCCACCACAACGGCTTTCCTTCTCACCGGATCGAACCCCTTTTTTCTGTAAGCCTCCCAGTGGAGGAGAATGCCTCGCTCGTGCCATGCCTCGCTTTTTCCAGCGCCTTTTTTCCTCGCAAGCGCGCGCAGTCTCCGCACCCCAAGCCCCTCAAGCTTCTTGGCCGCTTCAGCCGCGCCCAGCCCCTCATTCCTCAACGCCCAGTAGGCAACCGCATTGCAGCAGTTTCTCCACGCCTCGGCCTGCCTCCAAACCAGGTATTTTTTGACCTCTTTTTTCTCAACCGGAATCACCCTGCAGTCAAAAGCAAGCTCGGACACGTGCTCCTTCTCTTCCGCCAGCCTTGCGTACAGGAGAGAGCTGGCGAGCCCGGCGAACACAGAATCGATTTTCTCGACTCTCTCGAAGCCGGGCCTCTTGAGAAAAAGCAGGTTTATCTCGTCTGAGAAGATGTATGCGAGCGCGGCATCGAATTTTTCTATGAGCCTTCTCGCGACAAACACCATGCTCTCGGCAAAAAACTTGTCGAATGGCCTCTCAAACCCAAGCGCGGCGCTGAGCCCGTGGAACTTCCAGCCGTCCAGCCTCACAAAGCAGGGAAGGCGCGGCACGATGATGCCTGAATACACCTCGTTTTCCTTCAGCGAGAGCCTCCCTCCGCTCGCCTCGCTTTTCGGAGGCGGGAGCCTGAGCTTCTGCCAGAGCCTCACGCAAGAAAAACACAGGCATACTTTAATATTTCACCGGAATTCCGCCTGCCGCTCGTTTTAATATCCGCATGCAGTTTTTTGCTCATGCAGAAGACGGGCAGCGTTACCCTGCCCCTTCACCCTGGCAGGGCTCCGCGCTGGCTCTTCCAGCGCATGGTGAGGTTGTCAAAAGCAATAGCCGATGCGATCATCCTCGAATACGGCCCGCGCGAGCTGCTGCGCAGGCTCAGCGATCCCGTGTGGTTCCAGGCGCTCGGCTGCGCGCTTGCTTTCGACTGGCACTCCAGCGGGCTCACCACAACAACGTGCGCCGCGCTCAAGCTCGCCTTTTCCCCCGAGGAGCACGGCATCGGGGTTGCCGGCGGAAAAGGAGCCGCCTCGCGCAAAGCGCCCGCTGAGATAAGCGCGCTCGGCGAGAGGCTCTCCCTCTCAGACCAAAAAATCTCCTCCCTCACGCGAGCCTCCTTCCTGTCAGCGAAAGTCGATTCGGCGTGCGTTCAGGACTCCCACGAGCTGTACCACCACTGCATTTTCTTCACCGAGAGGGGCGAGTGGTGCGTCGTGCAGCAGGGCATGAAGCCCGATACGGGCACGGCGAGGCGCTACCACTGGCTCGGCGAAACGGTCGGTTGTTTTGTCGAAGAGCCTCATGCGGGCATTGCGGCGCAGGCCGCCGAGGAGAGCGTGCTTGACCTAACTTCCGGCAAAAATGATGCCGCGAGAAATGCGAGCGTTGACCTCATCAACGACAACCCCCTACACATTCAAAAACACTTTTCCGGCCAGAGGACCCTCGCGCACGACTTTTCCCTTCCCTCTCACCACGAGCTTCTTTCCATCGACATTTCTCCGAGAGGATGGGCGGAGCTGCAGCGCGCTTTCGAGCTCCAGCCCAAGAACTACGAGGAGCTCGTCGCCCTGCGCGGCATTGGGCGCACCAAGCTGCGCGCGCTGGCTCTGCTCTCCCAGCTGCTCTTCGGAACACCGCTGGACTGGAGCGACCCAGCCAAGTATTCTTTCGCGCACGGGGGCAAGGACGGCATTCCCTTTCCCGTGCAGAGAGGGGACTACGACCATTCAATCAGCGTGCTGAAGCAGGCAGTCGAAAGCGCGAAAATAGGCGAAGGCGAAAAACTGCGAGCCCTGCAGAGGCTGCGCGCCTTCCTATAGCTCCGCAATTGCCTCTATTTCAACAAGCGCGTCTCGCGGAAGCCTCGCGGCCTGGACGGTTGCTCTCGCGGGCGGGTTTTGCCCGAAGAACTCCGCATAGACCTCGTTCATCGCTGGAAAATCGTTCATGTCCTTGAGATACACTGTCGTCTTCACCACTTTGGCGAGCGAGCTTCCTGCGGCCTCGAGCACGGCTCGCAGGTTCTCGAGCACCCTGCGCGTCTGCGCCCCCACGTCTCCCTCAACCATCTTCCCGCTTGCCGGCTCGAGCGCGATCTGTCCCGAGCAGAACACTAGGCGGCCGCTCACCACAGCCTGCGCGTAAGGTCCGATTGCCTTTGGGGCCTTTTCAGTCGAGACGATCTTTTTGACCATGCAGTCACTTCGCTATCTCTTTTTATATTCTTTTTCAAAAATATGCGCATGCAAGAAGCGCAAGAGGCAGAAAGACCAAGAGCAGAAAGAAGGGAGGAGATAATCAGACAACAGCCCCTGAGGGGGATCACGCTTTTGTGGGGCGAATGGCGGGCAAAAATGCGGGAAGAGCTCATCAGTCTGTTTGGCAAGCTCAGAGGCGCGCCTGCGCTCAGGGGAGTTGCAAAGACTTTTTCGCGCGTTCTCAAAGGGCTCTTCGGGGGGTGAGGCTCTGGCGATGGCGCGCCTGCACCTGCACATTCACGGCCTTGTGCAGGGCGTTTTCTTCCGCGCGAGCACGGAGGATTTTGCAAGAGGGCTTTGCCTAACCGGCTGGGTCAGAAACACGCATGATGGGGGCGTGGAAGTAATTGCCGAGGGAGAGAAGACCATGCTCGAAAAGCTCCTCGCCTGGTGCAGGAAAGGCCCTCCCGGCGCGCGCGTGACAAAAGTGGATTTCGAGTGGCAGGCCTTCCGGGGAGAATTCACTGATTTCCGCACAACTTACTGATTTTTTCAGACGTTGCTACAAATCTTTAAAAATTCATTCACCTCATACCACCTGTTCTTTTGGGTGGTGGATTGACAGAGAGAACGCTGAAGTTCATCCGCAAGCGTGACGGGCGCATTGTGCCATTTGACCAGGAGAAAATAACCAACGCAATCTTCAAGGCCGCCCAGGCAGTCGGCGGGAAGGACAGGGAGCTCGCGCAGAAGCTAAGCGACCAAGTGGTTGAAGAGCTTGAAAAAAAATACGACGGCCGCGAGACCCCCGGCGTGGAGGACATTCAGGACATTGTCGAGAAGGTGCTCATCGAGAACGGGCACGCGAGGACGGCCAAGGCGTACATACTCTACAGGCAGAAGCACAAGGAGCTGCGGGAGCTGCGCGAGCTAGTTTTCGGCCGGCCCGTCACAACAAAGCTCAGCATCAACGCGCTCAAGGTGCTTAAGGAAAGGTACCTCAGGAGGGACAGCGAGGGAAACGTCATCGAGACTCCCGACGAGATGTTCAGGCGCGTAGCCAAGAACATCGCCCAGGCGGACAGGCTTTCAGACGAAAATGCAGACCTCGCGGCCGCTGAGGAGGAGTTCTACCAGGCCATGGCAAACCTTGAGTTCCTGCCCAATTCACCCACGCTCATGAACGCCGGCAACGAGATACAGCAGCTCAGCGCTTGCTTTGTCATTCCTGTGGGGGATTCCATCGAGGAAATATTCGACTCGATAAAGCACACCGCCATGATTCACAAGAGCGGCGGCGGGACCGGTTTTTCCTTCTCGCGCCTCCGCCCAAAGAACGACGTGGTGATGAGCACGAGGGGCGTCTCGAGCGGGCCCGTGTCCTTCATGAAAGTGTTCGACTCCGCCACCGAAGCCATCAAGCAGGGCGGCAAGCGGAGGGGCGCGAACATGGCCATCCTCCGCGTCGACCACCCCGACATACTCGAGTTCATCACCGCCAAGCAGAACGAGGGCGTGCTGACGAACTTCAACATATCCGTGGCCGCAACAGAAAAGTTCATGCAGGCCGTGCTGGCCAACCAGGACTATGAGCTGATCAACCCGCGCAACGGCCAGCCCGTCAAGCGCCTCAACGCGCGCGAGGTTTTCAGCCTCATCGTCACCATGGCCTGGCGCACGGGCGACCCAGGCATGATCTTCCTCGACAGGATAAACGAGGACAACCCCACTCCGAGCGTTGGGCAGATTGAGGCGACTAATCCCTGCGTTTCCGGAAATGCCCTCGTATCGACAGACAGAGGTCTGGTTCGCATGGAAGAACTGGCCGACACGGAGGAGGTCAGTGTGGCCGTTGATGCCCGCACACAGCCCGCTTCCGTTGGCTTGCAGACTCAACTCCAGCATGGCGTACGGCTTCTCCGCATGCAAAAAGCTTGGAAGACCGGCAAAAAGTCGGTGGTCAGGCTCACCACGCACGCGGGTTTCGAGCTTACAGCAACTCCGGACCACCGCGTGCTGACTCCTGAGGGATGGAGGCGCATCGAGGAACTCGTTCCCGGCAAGAGCAGGGTCTTCATCCAATCAGGCGCTGGCTTTTTCAATTCCGATGCGCGCCTGCCGGTTATGACCAACTCGGAAATCCGCGGGGCAAACGGCCGTCTTTATCATCCCAACTTCCCGCGCGAATGGAGCGCCGAGCTCGGGCAGGTTCTCGGCTGGCTTGTGGGCGACGGCTGGCTGCGTGAGGGAAAAAACGCCCGCGTCGGCTTCACTTTCTCCGAAGCAGACCTGCCGGTTCTCGCACTCCTGAAGCCGGTGATCGACGGCTATTATGGAAGGCCGGTTAAGGCAGTAAAAAGAGCCAATGGGGTTATCCACCTTTCTTACCACAGCAAGTTCTTTGTCGATTTCTTCAATTCTCTTGGCGTGAAGCTTGGAGATGCGGATGAGAAAGAAGTTCCGGCAAGCCTATTCAAAGCCACGCGTGATGCGGTGGTCGGCTTCCTGCAGGCTCTCTTCACCGCGGATGGTACGATCAACATCGTTCCAGAAAAGTCCGCTTACATTCGCCTCACATCGAAATCCCGAAGGCTTCTCCAGGGAGTGCAGCTGCTGTTGTTGAATCTCGGCATCTTCTCCCGCATCTACGACCGCTCGCGAAGCCCGCATGCCTGCTTTGCATACACCACAAAGCGCGGAGAAAAACGCAACTATGTTTCAGACGGCGTGTGTTTTGAGCTGGAGATCTCGAAGGACGCGGTCCCACTTTTCCTCGAGCGCGTCGGTTTCATGCGCGGAATCCATTCAGAAAAAGTCAAGCAACTGGGAAGCAAGGATTACTACTCAACGCGGTTTGAAGACACAGTCGCCTTCATCGAGCCGCAGGGGTCCAAAGAAGTCTTCGACCTCTCTGAGCCGATCACGCGATCGTTCATCGCCAATGGCATCGTCGTCCACAATTGCGGCGAACAGCCCCTTCTGCCCTACGAGAGCTGCAATCTCGGCTCGATCAACCTCGCGAAGTGCGTAAAGGAAACAAACGGCAGGAAGGAAATCGACTGGGAGAAGCTGAGGCGCCTCGTTAGGACCGCGGTGCACTTCCTTGACAACGTCATCGACATGAACCGCTATCCCCTCAGCCAGATCGAGGACATGACGAAGGCCAACAGGAAGATAGGCCTTGGCATCATGGGCTTCGCAGACCTGCTTGTTCAGCTCTGGCTTCCGTACGACAGCGAGGAGGCCGAGGGCCTGGCCGAGAAGATCATGGCGTTCATAGAAAAAGAGGCGGTGGCCTACGACAGGGAGCTCGCGGCCATCCGCGGTCCCTTCCCGAACTTCAAGGACAGCATCTACGCCAAGAAGGGCGAGCCGCCGCGCAGGAACGCCACCGTCACAACAATCGCCCCTACGGGCACCATCAGCATGATAGCCGACTGTTCCTCGGGCATCGAGCCCCTCTTTGCGATCAGCTACATCAAGCGCGTGATGGACGGCAAGGACCTGCTTTACGTGAACGAGTACTTTGAGAAAATCGCCAAGGAGAAGGGCTTTTACTCAGACGAGCTGATGAGGAAGATAGCCGCCAAAGGAAGCATACAGCACATTGAGGGCATTCCTGATGACGTCAAGCGCGTTTTCGTCACCGCGCACGACATCTCGCCCGAGTGGCACGTGCGCATACAAGCCGCGTTCCAGCGATACACGGAGAACGCTGTCAGCAAGACGATCAACTTCGCTGCCGACGCCACCGTCAAGGACGTTGAGGACGCCTACCTGCTGGCCTACAAGCTACGCTGCAAGGGCATCACCATCTACAGGGACCGCAGCAAGGCCGAGCAGGTGCTGCACATTCCAGCCGCGCTTCCCACGCGCAAAGTCGTTGTCACGGAAGGCGGGCTCAAGGCCGGGGTAACAGAGGAGGCAGGAACAAGGGAAGAGGACGTGTGCCCCGTGTGCGGCGCAAAGCTCTACTTCAGCGAAGGCTGCGCGACCTGCGTGCAGTGCGGCACGAGCATGTGCAAGGCCTAAAATCCAGCCAGCAGCCTGTCGCCCAGCTCTGGGGGAAGCCCCTGCCTGCGAATTTCATCCCTCACGCCCCCGGCGTCATACTCGGCTCTACCCCATTCGCACTTGAACTCCTCCGTGTCGAGCACAGCGAGGCTCGCCCTGGGATTTCCATCCCTCGGCTGGCCGACCGCACCCGGATTCACAATCATCCTCTCTTTCCCGCCGATTTCCACCCCGAGCCCCATGGGAACGTGCGTGTGCCCCAGCACGAGCACGTCAGTTTCCCCCAGCCACCTTTCCGCCCTCTCCTCTGCGTCTTCCTGGAAAACGTACTCAAAAAGCTCGTCGTCCGGAGAGCCGTGAACCACCAGCACGCGCAGCCCGCCAAGGTTTTTTTCAATGCGCTTAGGGAGTTTCGCGATCCACTCCATGTTTTCTCTCGTCAGCCTCTCTCTCGTCCACTCAATCGCCGCTGCCGCGCTGGGATTGAACCAGCCCGTGTCGCCGCTCAGGCAGGCCCAGTCGTGGTTTCCCATCACGCAGGGGATTTTTCTTTTCCTGAGCTCCCCAACCACCTCGTTGGGGAATGGATTGTAGCCGACCACATCGCCCGCACACAGAATACCATCCGGGGCCAGCGCGTCGATTTTCCGCAGCACCTCCAGCAGCGCCGGGAGGTTGGCGTGTGCATCGCTGATTAAGGCGACCCGCACGCCCTCCCCTCCCCGAGCGCGCGCGCCAGCGAGGCAGTCATCTCGCACCGCCTGCACGCTCCCCCCGAGCTCGGCTCGCCGCAGGCCGGACAGCGCTCGAGAGGCCCGGCTATGCTCCCGGCCAGCGCGCGCCGCGCCGACAGCAGTGCATTGACTACCTTGAACTTCGTTCCCGGGTGCTTGGCCTCGACCTCGTTCAGGAAATTCCTCACCTCATTCCTGAAGGCCTCGTGCGCGTGCGGGCATTCGGAGAACCGCACGGGCAGTCCCTTAAGCAGCGCGTAGAGCGCCACTTCCTTCTCCGGAGTGCGGAACAGCGGCCTGATCCTGTCCACGAACCCCTCTTCTTCCACCAGCCCGCCGTTCGGGGAAAACCTGGCAGGGCGCGGCTCGTTGCGCAGTATGTTCATCAAAACCGTCTGCGCGACGTCATCAAGGTTGTGGCCCGTCGCAATCTTGTCGAGCCCGAGTTCCCTAGCCTTTCTGTTGAGCGCCCACCTTCTGAAGACCCCGCAGTAAGAACAACTCGTCTCCCTTTTCCTCAGCGCAACGACCTCATCAATCGAGAATCCAACCTCTTTCTTGCAGGAAACAACATGATGCTGCACATCGAGCTCGTTGCACGCCTGCCGCGCAACCGCTACCAGCCTGTCCCTGTAGCCGCGTATGCCTTCGTCGATTGTGACTGCGTGCACTTCGATGCGCATCTCCCTCGCCATGGGCGCAAGGATGTGGAGCGCGGTCAGGCTGTCCTTTCCTCCCGAGAGCGCTATGCCCAGGCGCTTCACGCCGCGCAGCATGCCGAACTCGCGGATGGTCCGCCTCACCCTCTTCTCAAAAAACTCCTTGAAGTGTTTGGCGCAGAAGTGCCTGCTCATGTACGCGAGGAATACGCAGGCCTCT
The DNA here is from genome assembly GCA_038870455.1 of Candidatus Micrarchaeia archaeon. Classification (GTDB taxonomy): domain Archaea; phylum Micrarchaeota; class Micrarchaeia; order Burarchaeales; family JACRGF01; genus JAWAFC01. Next base: position 5,053 of record JAWCPB010000023.1, on the reverse strand, counting down.
CTCTGGCAGAAACTGCAGGATGGCATATCATCCTCCCAAAATGACTTTCAACAACTCGACAACCGCGTCATTCCCCAGCTCTTTTGTTTCGGGGACAATGCGCCCGTTCGCCTTCACGATGAAAACCTGGTTGTTCAGCCCAAGCTTTTCCAGCAATTCCCCCACGCTTCCCTTGAAGCGAATGCTCCGCCACTTTCCATCAAACTTGACCCTCATTCTCCCAACCGACAAACGATTATAAGGCTGGGCTATAAATTGGTTTGGTGGTTGAGTGAAGGAGTTCATCCAGTCCGTCAGGGCGCGCGAGATACTCGATTCGAGGGGAAACCCGACCGTTGAAGTCGAGGTGAGGACAAGGCGTGGCTTCGGGCGCGCTGCCGCCCCCAGCGGGGCCAGCACGGGAGCGCATGAGGCGCTCGAGCTCCGCGATGGGGCGAAGCACTTTCTCGGCAGAGGCGTGCTGCGGGCGGTCGCAAACGTGAATGGGAAAATCGCCCGGGCGCTCAAGGGACTTGACGCGCTCGACCAGAGAAACATCGACCAGACGCTCATCGCTCTCGACGGCACGCCCAACAAGTCAAGGCTCGGCGCGAACGCAACGACCGCCGTCTCGCTGGCAGTGGCGAGGGCGGCGGCATCAGCGCAGGGAACGCCTCTTTACAAGCACCTGAACAGGCGCGCCTTCCTCCTTCCGGTCCCATTCCTGAACGTCATCAACGGAGGAAAGCACGCGGGCAACGAGCTCGCCGTCCAGGAGTTCCTGATCGCCCCCATCGGCGCGCCCTCTTTCCGCGAGGCGCTGCGCATGGCTGCCGAAGTCTACCACACTCTCGGAAAAAACCTGAAAGAGGCGTACGGTGTGAGCGCGCGCAACGTGGGCGACGAGGGCGGCTTCGCCCCGGGCATGAAGACGACGCGCGAGGCGCTCGACGCGCTTTCGAAAGCGGTTTCGCGGGCCGGGTATGAGGACGACGTGAAGCTCGCCGTGGATGCGGCAGCGACCTCTTTTTACGATGGGCGGAGCGGGATGTACAAGATTGACGGCCGTTCGCTCGACAGGGAAGGGCTTCTTGAGCATTACGCCGCGCTGTGCGGCGACTACGACATCGTCAGCCTCGAGGACCCGCTTCACGAGGAGGATTTTGCAGGATTCGCCCGTTCGGTGGAGCTGCTTGGAAAAGAGGTACAGATTGTCGGCGACGACCTGCTCGCCACGAACATCGGCCGCCTCAAGCAAGCCATCGCGGCCTCCAGCGTCACAGCGCTACTGTTGAAAATAAATCAGGTCGGCACGCTCTCCGAAGCGCTGGATGCGGCGAGCCTCGCCTTCTCCAGCAACCTTTCCGTCATGGTGAGCCACCGCTCCGGCGAAACCGAGGACGCGAGCATAGCCGACGTGGCCGTGGGAATAAGCGCGGGCCAGATAAAAACCGGCGCCCCCGCCCGAGGCGAGCGCACGTGCAAGTACAACCAGCTCCTCAGAATAGAGGAAGAGCTCGGCAAGAAGGCGAGGTATGCCGGGAGGAAATTCCGTTCCGCCGGCATAATCGCGCGGAGGTGAGGCATGGTCTGTTGGCTTCGCTTTCTCGAAAGAGTCGCCGACCTGCTCAAATCAATCGAGCCGAGCCTCTCGAAACGAAAAAGCCTTGCCATCGAGATACTGCGCGAGCTCGAGAGGGAGGAGGGGCATGACGCGCGCGCAATAGAGCGCGCGCTCGAGCGTGAGGGAAAAGAAGGCATCCTGAAAAGGGCGAGGAAAAAACGCAGGAAAAAAACCGAAGGCGAACGCGAGGAGCAGGCGGAGCGTTTTTACGAGACGGCGGAAGAGAAAGCTATTTAAATTTGCGCGGGCGAACACGATTAACGAGGTGTCGTCAGTGCTGGATGAGGAGGAAGAGGAGGAAGAGGAGGAAGAGTGGGACGAGGAAGAGCTTGAGGAAGAGGAGGAGGAAGAAGAGGAGTAGCTTCTGTTTTAACACCGCTTGGGCGACCAGCAGGGTGGTTTTGCTTGAAGAAGGTTCTCAGATGCCATGACTGTGAGCGGACAGCAGAGATTGACGTGGATTACTCGCAAATCGATGATAATGACTGGCTCGAGTGCGTTGAGGAAGGCAATGGGATTTTCCTCAGCAACGACGGAAAGCACAGGTGCGAGGACTGCGAGCGCGCACGTGAGGAAAAGCTTATTGACGAGACGAGGCTGCGCTGGTACGCTAACGAAATCCGCGGCGTGCTCTCCCGGCTGAAGAAGGCGTTTCCCTCTCCCAGGCCCGTTGACGTCCAGATAACAAGCGAGCTCAGCAGCGTGTCCTTCTCGAGCCGGAGCGCCAACGTCATACTCGTGGCGCGCGAGCTTGAAAAGGAGGAGTTGGAGATCGTTGTCGCGAGGGAGTACTTCTATCTCCTCCTGCCCCCGGAGCTCGTTGCGTCCATAAACGCAAAGCTCAGGCTTCTCCTCTCCGAAGGCGAGGCCTCGCGGGCTTGCTCGCAGCTTTTCTGGCAGGCGCTCGCTACGAACGCAGCCCACAAGTTCTTTGACTCCTCGCTCCTGAACGAAGGCGAGCTTAACGGTATAAACAACTCGAACTCCGCTTTCCTCGCTTCCATCATCAATGCGCTGCTGACAGGCAATGCGCCCGAAGGGCCTTACGCGCTTTCAATCAACCGCCTTCTGGCCGCCTCCCCTGACATCACGGCCATGGCCCGCGCTGCGGACGAGCTCCTGTCCGCGCGCCTTTCAGAACTCTCCCTTTCTTCTTAACACCTTGTGCTCCGGCTCGGCGGGCTTTCCCCCAAGGAACAGGTAGGCGAACACCGCCAGGATGATGAGCGAGATGACCGCAATCCACACTTCGCTGCCGAGCCCAAAGCCGGGCGCGGCCTGCGGCGCAGGCAGCCGCCCCCGCGCCCTCTCCAGGATGTAACTCGAAACCATGGAAGAATCCGAGTACCTTCCGTCGGATAGCGCTTCCCTCGCGATTCTTGCCTGGGACTGCAGGTAAAGAGCCTCCTTCTGCGCCTGCTCGCCATCAGCTCTTTTTTCGAGCTCGCCTATCGCCGCGAGCGCCGCGTTGAGCGAGGCCTGCGCTCTCTTGTGCAGGCTCGCGAGCTCCCCCTCGAACCTTTCCCTCGTGCTGTTCAAGCGCCCGAGCGTGTCGCGCGCGTCTTTGATCGCGAGCGTGTTTTCGAGCACGAACTTTGTTTTGTTCGCTCCCATGTGCTGGAAGAAGTATTCCAGCGTGCGCTCGTCAGTGTCTCCCTGCGCCTTGGCAACCGGCGCGTCGAAGCCCACGCTCAGCCTCCCGGACTTGTACCTGCCGGCATCCACTGTGACCTTCAAGGCCTTTTCCAAACCGGAGACGGCCTGCGCGAAAGCGCGCTTTATTTCCTCAAACGCGCTTTTCTGCCCCGCGGCGTCATCGTAAATCTCCTCAGCCGCTGCTTCCACGGACCACGTCGCGTTCCTGACTGCAATGTCGGCGTTCTGAAGCGCTTGGGCGGCCCCCGCCCATTCCCTCGCGGCCATTTTTCTGCCTGCATCCTCGGCGAGTGCCTCCGCCCGCTCGGCCTCGGCCCGCGCGGCAGGAAGGTCGGCGAGCGGCTTGAGCGCGGCGAGCGCGTTCTCCGCGCTCGCAATCCTGCGCCTGATGTCATCGCGCCAGGAGAGCAGTCCCCTCTGTGCAGCCTCTGCATTCAACTTGGCGAGCGCGCGCGCGGCGCTCTTCGCTGCAAGCTCGTGCTTTCCCCGCTCCAGGTAACTCCTCGCGACCGTTTCTTCAGCGTCAGACTCCTGCAGGCTCCTCTCGACGGCCAGCGCTTCGCCAATCCTCCCCGCCTCGGCGAGAATGCCCCTGCTCTCGTTCAGCTCGGCCTGCTCCTCGTCCAGCCTAGCAAGCTGTTTTTCCACAGCGCTGCGGCTGGGCTCTATGCTCGTGACGTTCGCCAGCGCGCGCTCAATCTCCTCCAGTTTTCCAGCCGCCTCAGCGTACTTTCCCTGGCTGATGAGCGCCTGCGCCTCGCGCAGGCGCGTGGCGTACTGCGAGGAATTTCCGGCGGCCTGCGACAGCGCGTCCGCCCTCGCCTGCGCGTACGCCGACTGGCTTTCGATTTCATACGCGACCGCAAAAACGCAGCGCTCCCCTTTCCTCAGCGCGCCCGCGTCCCAAGTCAGTATGAACCCGACCAGCGTGCTCTGCGCGCGCACGTTTTTCGGAGCACAGCCCCCGAGCCCGAGCACGGCCGCGCTCGCCGCCAGCACGCTCGCGTTTGCCGGCTCGACGACCTGCACGGGTGCGCTCTCCAGCTCAAACGCGCTGTCCACGACAATCTCGAATGAAACTCTCGCGCCGGCTTCCGTCTGCGCCACGGCGTAGTTGCGCCTGCTCACGGCATACGGATTGGCGTACGCATACCTGAGCGACGCCTCCCCCCTTCCCTTTCCCACCCTCTCAAGCAGGACCTCGCCGCGCACGCCGTCCTCTTCAACCACGTCCGCCTCGGCCTCCACCCCGTTGTGGAAAGCCTCGAAGTAAAGCGGGCTCGCGGCCAGCGCGCGCTCGAGCCTGAGCGCCGGAAGCTCCATCAGAGAATCAAACCTCTGCACCGCGCGCTTTCTCAGAACATACTGCGAGACCGACTCCACGCTCTCGCTGCTTCCTCCGTCTTTGGCGAGCGTTGTTTTTTCCCGAAAAACCGCATAGTACCTTGTTCCCGGCGCGACCGAGGCGAGCGCAAGTGTGAGCTTTCCATCCGCATAGACAGCATCTATTATCTCGGATGACCTGCCCGCAGGCTCGCCAACCGGAACGCTCACAGGCACCTCTATCCTCAAAAGCTCATCGTGCCCAATGTCCAAGTCGTTCTCGAATTCCACGACAACCGTGAGCTGCGTCGGCTTGCCGACCGCGGGCGTCTCGTCGAAGAAAATAGTTTCCTGCGCGTGCGCCTTCAGGTATGCCGCGAGCGCCCTGGCCTTCTGTCTATCCACCTCGAGCTCAATGACTTCCAACTCCCCGCGTATTTCATGATAGTGGCTCATGGCTTTCCCCAAATC
>JAWCPB010000022.1:0-20517 GCA_038870455.1 Candidatus Micrarchaeia archaeon | reverse complement strand
AGGGGTTCACCACGAACAAGCAGGCGCTGGTCTCGCAGATTGAGCGGATTACAGCGGAGAGCAGCACGCCCATAGCCGACGCGATAACCGAGGGAGCGGCGTACATGCGCTCCACGGTGGGAAGCGGTGCCATTGTGCTGCTCACCGACGGGGAGGAGACGTGCGGCGGCGACCCGGAGGAGGCTGCGGCGCAGGCCAGGGCGCAGGGAGTTGATGTCATCAACATCGTGGGCTTTCAGCTTGACCAGGCCGCCCAGCAGCAGATGACGCGGGTGGCGGCCGCTGGCGGAGGCAGGTACTACGACGCTGCGGACGCGGCGCAGCTTCAGACCGCGCTCAGGCAGGCTTATCAAGAGGCCGGTGGTGGAGGTCCCGCCTGCTGCGGCGTCGGGGCCGCGCTGCTCGCTGTGCTTGGCTTCGTTTTCACGCGGAACTAGCGCGTGAGTATGCTGCACCCGCCCTTTTCCACGAGCACGGTGTGCTCTGCCTGGCTCACGAGCGAGCCCGGCGCGTCTGAAAGGATGGGGTGAGGGCGCAGCGCGCCGGCGTGCGCCAACTCCCGCAGAGCGCTCTGGATGAAGAGGCGCGAGGGAAATTTCCTGTGGAGCCAGCGCTCGGCGAACGGCAGGCTCCCGTACTCCTTTTCCACGAACGCTGCGACTTCCCTGGACTGGGGCAGCCGCACGCCCGCCCGGCCGACGAAACTGAATATTTCGACCATCGTGCCCTCGGCCACCCTGCCCCTGCCGGTTGAGGCGAAAGGCTCGACCGCGATGATGTCGCCTTCTTCGAGAACCTGGTGGTCGCGCGTGCCGATGTTCGGAATCGCTTTTCCAGCGTGCAGCGTGCCGGCTTTTATCTGGTGGCCGGTGAGGTTCTCAACGGGCCTGAACCCGCGTGAGGTTATCTCGCGCTCGACAGCCGCGCCCACGTCGCTCGTCCGTGCGCCGGCGCGGATTGCCGAGATGGCCGCGGCGAGCGCGGCCTCGGCTGCCTCGAGCAGCCGGCCGTTCTCTCCGGAGAAGTCGAGCGTCAGCGCGGTGTCGCCGCAGCACCCGCCCGCTTGGGCGCCGAGGTCGATCTTCACAACATCTTTTTCCCCGAAGACGCTGGCATCGCCCCTGGGGGGCGTGTAGTGCGCAGCCACGTTGTTTATCGAGATGTTTATCGGAAAGGCGGGCCGGCAGCCGAGCTCTGCGATGTACGCCTCGAGCTTTTCGGCAAACTCCTCGAGCGGCACGCCCGGCTTGGCGAGCGCCCTGGCCTTTTCGCGGGCGCGCGCGGTCGCGCGCCCAGCCTGCTCGAACAGCGTGGCTTCACCCGAGCTGCTTGAGAACGCCAAGTAACTCGCCCACCCTCGTTATCTCGAAGTCTGGCCTAGTCTTTCCTGCGGCCTGCGAGGCGTACTTGCCCTGGAGGACGCGCACCGCGCGCATGCCCGCCTTCTTCGCCGGAACAACGTCCTTGTCGAGGCGATCCCCCACCATGAGGAGCTCGCCGGGCTTGAGGACGAGCTTTCTCGTCACAGCGCGGTAGAACCTCACGCTCTTTCCGCACCCCAGCTCTTCGCTTATGAACGCACCGTGAAAGAAGAAGTCGAGGCCGAGGCGGATGAGCTTGTCCCACTGCTTGACAGCCTTTCCCTCGCTCACGGCGTAAAGGCGGTAGCCGAGGTCGCGCAGCCGCACGAGCGTCTTTGGAACGTCGGGAAAGGGAGCTATGGTGCCTTTGGTGTTGTGGTAGGCCGCAACGCCTGCGGCTATGAGGCGCGCCCTGTTCTCCTTCACCCCAAGTCGGTCGAGCAGCGCGTCGAAGTGGCGCGGGTAGTTCGAGCCGTACTTCCTGATTATGCTCTCGAGCGCGGCGTACGCCTCGTCGGCAGAACGCTCGAGCCCCTCCTCGACCATGGCCGCTATGGCGTTCCTCCTCGCCTTCTCGGCGAACTCGCTGCTTGGGAAAAGCGTGTCGTCTATGTCAAACAGTATGGCTTTTACGCCCATTCACCCACCGAAAAGACGCTTGAGCTCCCTTGTTATGAACGCGCCGATGCCCCGCTCTTGGCTCGAGCGCTCCACCCCTTCTCCAACCGCCTCTTCCCAGCCGAAGCATTTTTTTATCTCGCTTTCCTTCAGCATGCTTCCGCCGGTGCGGAAGAGTATTTTCTTTGCTTGAGCGCGCACGCGCTCCACCGCGGCTTCCCTGCTCGCCGCGCGCGCGGTCGTGAGGATGTACCTGCCGATGCAGCCGGGCTGGGCGGCGAGCCTGGCGGCAACCTCTATTTTCAGCAGGCCGCGCTCGGCACGCTCGAGCTCCTCCTGGCCGCTGCGCACCGCGCGCTCGTCGCCAGACTTCCTCGCAGCGAACACGGCCTTCCTCGCCTTCTCGCGCCTCTTGAGGAAGCCGGCCTTGAGCTCGGCAAACCGCGCGGCCGAGGGAGCCTCGATGTACTCGAAAGCGAAGTCGAGGTCGCTGAGCAGCGGCAGGGCCTCGCGCATTCCCCTGTCGGGACGCAGGAAGGCGCTGGCGTAGAACTCGCCGCCCGCTGAGGAGACGATGACGTCGCCCCACCGCAGCTCCCTGCCGAAAGACTCTTCCCCGAGGGACCTCGCGGCTTCCTCGCTCAGCACGCCCGCCTTCTGCCTCCCAATCGCCTTCATCACGCCGAGGAGCTTCCTCCGCGCTTTTTCAACACCGGATATCCTCGCCAACGCAATCACCAGCCCGCGAGCGTCTGTTGTTTTCCCTCTCCCTTGAGCTCGTCCTCGCTGACGCCGAGCTCGGCGAGTATTTTGAGCACTGCGGGAAGCACTTGGTTGTTAATGTAGTAGGCCGGGTCGTAGTCGCGCGCGAGCTCGGCGACCACCGCCCTGTCGCTCACCCTGCCTCCCCCGCGCGTGACCACGTAGCCGACGAGCGCGCCTTCGGCGAGCGGAATGCCTGCCCTGCGCGCCTTCTGCGCTGCCGCGAGCTCGGGCGAAACCACTTCGTACCCCCCGAGCCTTTTCCTCAGCTGCGTATAAATAACCAGCTCCTCGAGCGGCACCTTTCCCTCGCGCAGCCTCTCCACGACCTCGCGCACCACCGCGACCGCCTTCTCCTTGCTGCCTTCCCTGAGAATGGCCTCGAGCACCCTCTCCTGCGTCGTCTTCGCGACCCTCGCCCAGTCCCGCCTGACGAACTCGAAGCCCCTTATCTTGATGCGCCCGTCCTCGCCCAGCAGCGCATACTTCTTCTTCGCGCCCTTTTCCTCCTTCACCCCCTTGCGGGTGACGAAAACGCCGCGCGCATAAAACCCCTCGAGCTCAAGCTCCATGTTGCCCGGCAGCGCCGCGTTTATGTGCTTCATGAACGCGAGCGCGTCGTCCCTCGTCTTGTCCCCGAGAAGCAGGAACAGGCTGTCGGTGTCCATGTAGAGGACCCTGAAGCCTGCCTCCTCAGCCTTCGCCGCGGTTTCCTGGATGTAGTGCCGCCCCCATGCCGTGACGCTCTCGCCGCAGGCGCGCGAGTACCAGCGCGCCCTGGCGTAGCGGAACATTCCGTAGAAGGAGTTGGCGTATATCTTGAGCGCCTGCTGCCGGGCGTCGAGAGCGCGCCAGGCCTCGGAGCCTGGGGCCAGCCTCCGCATCTCCTTCTTTATCGCGGCCCTCTTCTGAATGATTTCGGCGAGCACGGCCGGGATGAGGCCCGTTTTCTTGGCGCAGAAGCGGTGGCCTGCCGGCGAGAGGTGACCGTCTCCCACGCAGCACTCGCAGTCGAGCGTGGCTGGGTCGACGTTGTGCGAGCAGATGATGCTGGGGTACAGGCCCCTGAAGTCGAACACCGCAATGTTATCGTATATGCCGGGCGTGGGCATCTTGACGAAAGCGCCCGCGATGGGCTCCCTCTCCCTCGCGGCCGCTTCCTCTGCGCTCGGCTTGTTCGGCGCGATGGCGCCCGCGGCGTGCGCGCGGCGCAGCAGCAGCGCCTCGACGAGCTGGCCGCTCGTGGCTCCCACGACGTCGGAGAGCGGCAGGCCCGCTATCCTGCACAGCTCGAACTGCAGGGGAAGCGTCAAGCGCGCGAGCTCGAGCGTCGCGCGCGCGTCCGAGAGGGAGTAGTCGGCCAGCTCGCCGCGCAGCCGGGCATCATCCCACATCGTGTGAATGGCCATCTTGTCAACCGCTTTCTTCTCCTTTCCGGCGAGCTCTGAGTAGGCCTCGCCGAGCGTGTAGAGGTAGCTCTTCAGCGCGCCGATGATGCCGAGAAAACGCACGACGTGATACACGTCGATGTGCACCCTTCCCTTTATCTTCGCGCTCGTGAAGAGCCCCCTCCTCTTCATGAGAAAGGCGCTTCCATCCCGCCCGAGCGGCAGCTCTGCGCCGAGCGCCCTCGCCCGCGCGCGCAGGTAGGGAAGGTCGAACGAGGTCGAGTTGTAGCCGAGCAGGAGCTCCGCATCCGTTTCCTTAATGAGGCGGCAGAACGCGCGTACCAGCTCAGCCTCGCTCGCGAAAACCCTGGCGAACGGGCGGCCGCACTCCCTGAATGTCAGCACGCCTTCGCCGTGGTCTCCGGCGTACGATATCATGATGACGGGGTCCTTGTCCTCCCTGGGCGCGCCCTGCGGGTTGTAGGTCTCGATGTCAAAGGCGAGCGTGCGAAAGGAAGGCGCCGCCTCCCTCTCGCCGAGTATGCGCGTGATGCTGCGGCCCTCTCGCTCGAACTCTATTTCATTGAGTGGGGTGAGGCCCTTGTCCATCAGGTACCTTCTGCCGAAGGGGATGTTGTGCTCGAAGACCTCGCCGATTTCGGTGAGTGCGTCGCGCAGGAGCGGAACGTGCGAGGGGTGGCGGGCGAAAACCTTCAGAACCTCCTTTTCTCTCCCGAAAATGGTTTTCTTGGTGCGCTCTATGCCTTCTGCGCGCACGACGCCGCCCTTCTGGTCGCTGAGCCTCAAGAGGGTTACTTCCTTTTCGGCTTCCTCAAGGCTGCCGCGCGGGAGGAGGTAGAGGTACGGGCTAAAGTTCTCGTCGTACATCCTGAAAAAGCGCCTTCTCTTGAGCAGCAGGCGGATGACCGCCCTGCCGCCCCTCGTGACGTAGTCAGCGTCGATGAGCACCGCGCGCATGAGTGGGTTATTCTCCCTTCTTTTTTATAACTGCGATTTCGCCGAGGCTCACGCCCTCGCCGCCGCCCTCCGGAGCCCACGCGGCGATGGCCGCCTCCCGCGCGCGCTTCTCGCCGGCCCTCTTCGCCGCCCACGCCGCGTCGATTTCCTTCTTCACCCTCTGGATGTCCTCCTCGACCTTGCGCCTCTCGAGCTCGGCGAGGCGGACGTCGCCCTCCACGTAGGCGAGCTTCTTCCTCTTCCTGTCGAACTCAAGCGCGGCCGCGAGCTCCTTTTTTGTTTCACCGATCGCCTTCATGAAGGCGCGCTCGCTCTTCAGGCTCAGCGACTCGGTGGCGATGCGCCACTCGAGTTCCTCGAGCCTCTTCCTCAGCACGCCGGGCGGCCGCGTCCGCTCGCTCTTCATGGCCTCGCGCAGCGCCCGCGCCTCGAGGGTCTTGTACGCCAGCCGCTCGTCCAGCGCCTTGGCTTTTGCAATGAGCTCGGCCTTCTGCCTCTCAAGCGCCTGAATGTGCGCGTCCGCCAACAAACCAGCCCTGCAAACCCAATTTTCCGACGGAAAAGCTTATATATGCTTGGGGAAAGGCTTAAATTACTTTTGATTCTAAATGATTTGCTTCTGCTCGATTTCTAACATCTGCCTTCGGGCAGCAAAACTGGTCGCCTTGCCACCGCGGAACGCGGTGGCCTCTTTCTATTTATTTTTTCCCAGAGAGTCATTTTCATGCTCGAGATAGACGGGGCTGAAGGGGGAGGCCAGATCCTGCGCACGGCCGTCTCGCTGTCCGCGGTGCTCAGGCAGCCCGTGCGCGTGACGAACATCCGCAAGCCCCGCCCCAACCCTGGCCTTCAGCCGCAGCACCTGACGGGCGTGAGCGCGCTGGCGAAAATCTGCAAGGCGGAAGTCGAGGGCGCTGAAAAGGGCTCCCTGCATCTTTCCTTCAAGCCCGGCATGGTTGCGGGAGGCGAGTACTTTTTCGATGTGGGCACGGCGGGGAGCATCTCGCTCGTGCTGCAGGCAATTCTTCCCGCCCTGCTTTTCGCAGAAACCCCTTCCCGCCTCGTCATCAGGGGAGGAACGCACGTCGCTTGGTCGCCTGACTTTCATTTCCTCCAGCATGTTTTCGCTCCAGCGGCGGCTCTTTTCGGAGCCCGCGTTTCGCTCAGCCTACGCTCTTACGGTTTCTATCCAAAGGGAGGGGGCGAGGTTGAGGCGGCCGTCGAGTCCTGCGACGGGCTGAAGGCAGTGCGCTTGGTTGAGCGGGGGGAATGCAGTGGGGTGGAAGGCGTTTCCGCGTGCGCCAACCTGCCGGAGCACATCGCGGCAAGGCAGGCGCACGCCGTGCTCAGGATTTTTCCGAATGCGAGGGTGAAGACTGAAATCGCAACAGCCGCCTCCCCGGGCTCTTTCGTTTCCCTGTGGTGCGCGTGCGAAAACGGTTTTCTCGGCGCGAGCGCGCTCGGAAAGCCGGGGAAGAGAGCGGAGGATGTTGGGCGGGAGGCGGCAGAGGCCATGCGCGCCCTCCTCGCCTCCCCAGTGTGCGCGGACAATCATCTGGGCGACCAGCTCATGATTTACGCTGCGCTCGCTGAGGGCGAGAGCGCTTTCAGCGTTCCTTCCTTCACCGAGCACATGCGCTCCAACGCAGTGGCCATCGAGGCCTTCACGAAAAAACCTTTTCTCTTCGATGAAGCCAAAAGGACTATAAGCGTGGAGGGAATAGGCTTCAGGAGATGATGCTGTGGTGCGGGCACTGCTCCTCGACCTGCCGGGCACGATCAGCGCGGCCGTCATCGGCGGGCTCATCGTGGTGTTCGGCGGGCCGGACGCGCTGCCCTTTCTTCTGCTCATCCTCACCGTGCTGGCCTCCGGAGTGCTCGTGACGAAATTCGATTACGACAGGAAGAGGGAGCTGGCGGTTTATGAGCACGAGCGCTCGTGGGCTAATGTGCTGGCGAACGGGGGCGTGCCCGCCCTCGTGGTCATCGCCGGCGTGCTACTCCCCTCGTTTCCAGCGCGCGCAGCCTACCTGGGCTCGCTGGCGGCAGTGACCGCGGACAAGTTCGCGAGCGAGCTCGGCGTGCTCGGGGGAAAGCCAGTCGCGCTCTGGAGCTTGAAGCGAGTGAGGCCCGGCACGAGCGGAGCCGTATCGCTGCTTGGGCTGCTCGCGTCCGTGGATGGGGGTGCGCTCATCGGCCTCGCTGCCTGGCTGCTCTACCCCGGAGCGTACAGCTTCCTCGATGTGGCGCTCGTCGCGGGCGTGGGCTTCGCCGGCTCGTTTTTCGACACGCTGTTCGGCGTGCTCGAGGAGAGGGGGGTCGGGAACAAGCAGACCACGAACCTCCTGTGCGCGCTCGCCGGCGCGCTGGCGGGAGCGCTCGCGCTTCACTGACCGAACGCCAGCGCGGTGAGTATTGACGGGAGGTCCCCGTATCTCAGCGAGAGGAGCAGCGCGAGCAGCACCCAGGGGAGGAAAGTCGGCAGTCTTTTGAAAACAGGGAATTTTTTCAAGCGGGTTTTCTTCAGCCTGGCAAGCTGGTCTGCTGTCAAGAGCTTCCTGAGCCCCCATCTCTTCACGATGCTGGCGTCCATCTTATCGACAGCCAACACGTCCTCCTCGTCTATGCTGTTGAGCGGAACGAGCTCGATGAGGCTGTCGGTGATTGTTTCCTTGAAGGCGAGCACGAAGGCGGAGCACCCCACCACAACCACGACGAGCAGGAGGTAGGCTGGCGGAAGGCCGAGCTCTGCGAATGTCGTGGCGAAAAACCACAGGAGCAGCAGCGCGGCTAGCGCGTACGCGGCGCCCGCGCCGCTCACCCTCGCCTCTCCCCTTCTCGCGGCGCGCGCAACGGCCGGAACGCTCCGGAGCGTGAAGGCCACTAGGAAAATCGCTCCGGACAGCATGAAAATCGAGGCGATGAAGGGAATGCTGGATGGCGCCGCCGGCCTCTCGAGAAAAAGCGTGGGTGGCTGCGGCAGCAGAAGCGCCAGGCCGGCCAGGATGAGCACGTCGGCCCCGCCTATCTGCCCCTCCCTCCACAGCAGCCAGCCGAAAAGAAGGATAACGAGCGAGGGGGCCAGCGCGCTCAGGAAAAAGGCGGGCTCGAACGCCCACAGGTTTGCGGCGAGCCCGAGGCCGACGAACGCATAGAGAAGCTGGTTGGGCACGTTCCGGTTGTTGAACACGTCAAAAGCCGCGGCCGCCGCAGTGCCGAGCACAGCGACCGCAACCCTGAACAACTCAAGCTCCATCTCACCACCAGTCCTCTATCACCCGCTCCACGTCAGTCACGTCAAGCTCGAGCACTCTTGCCTCCCTCCCGAGGAGCCCGCTTATGCTCGGCGTTGTGCGGCCTCCGTCTCCGGTCACGAACTCCTTGACGTACGTTCCCGCCTCTGCGGCCACCTCGAGCTCAAGCAGCCGCTCTCCAACCTCTCTCGCGCTGATTGAATAAACTTTTCTCTTCCTCTCCCTGTCGGCCCTGCGGTGCAGCACGCGCGTTGGAGTGAGCTGGCTGAGCCTGAGGGGAAAACGCAGGGAGGACAGCAAGGCTGCGGCGTGCTGCGCGTCCTCAACCTCAACGAGCGCCCTATACTTTTTGTCGAGCCTCGCGTTGTGAAGCGCCTCCACGAACTTTTTTCCGACAAAGCGCAGCTCCCTGACCTTCACGTCCTCGGTTGAAGAGTTTATGAGGAGCTCGAGCGCGCCCTCTTCTGCTTTTCTCCTGCTCGGACGCACGAGCTCCACGGCAAAGGGCCTGCCTGTGCCGAGCATGCGCGCATCAACGTCCTCGCGTCCGCTCGCGTGGAACTTCATGCCCTTGGCGGCGAAAACCTTCTTCAGCACGCCGCCGACGAGCTCCTCAACGCTGGCGTACATCTTTCCCGTTCCGCCGCAGCGCGCGCACCCCCGCCCCCTGCAGGAGCAGTCCCACCTGCTTTGGGCGATGCCGCGGGAGAGCTTGTTGTACCTGCCGGCGATGAACAGGGGCTGAGGCTCGACGAGCGCGCGGCCTTGGAAGAGGTCGAGCAGAACCTTGACAGCAGGCTCCTCCACATCGGCCCGCGCGCCGGGGAACGCCGCGATGATTTTTTCCGCAGCGAGCCGGTTGAGCAGGCTCTTCAAAGGGGTTTTCTGCAGGCCCTTGACTTCCGAGATAGCCTCCTCGCGCGCGAGAACTTCGTCAGGCAGGCTCGAGGCGGTCTGAAAGGAAGACCACTCGAGCTCCCGAAGCCGTTTGATCGCCTCCTCTGCCAGCTTCAGGGCAGGCGACCATACTCTTCCGGCGCACAGCCCGCATTTTTTCTCGGCCGCGTTCCCCCGCTCTCTCCACAGCGAGGCACACAGCCTGCACAGAGCCATAGCTATATTATTATTGAGTGGTTTCTAAATCCTTTCATGGACGTTGAAAAAATCCGCGCGGACTTTCCCATTCTCGCCACGGGAATAACGTACTTGGACAGCGCTGCCACGAGCCTGACCCCGGAGCCTGTGCTCGCGGCCGAGCTGGCTTACTACAGGCAGTTCAAAGCCAACGTTCACAGGGGCCTGCACCAGCTGAGCGCCACCGCGAGCGAAAGGTACGACGAGGCCAGGGCGCGCGTTGCGAGGTTCATAGGTGCCAAGCCGGAGGAAATAATCTTCACGAAGAACGCTACGGAGGCCATAAACATCGCCGCGTCGGCAATCGCTTGGAGGAGGGGCGACGTGGTCTCCACCACTGTTTTCGAGCACCACTCCAACCTGCTTCCATGGCTGCAGCTGAAGAGGAGAGGGGTGAGCGTGCGCATCGAGAAAGACTACGCCTTCGCCAAGAGCAGGCTCATCGCGGTCGGCCACGTCTCGAACGTGCTGGGGAAAATCGCGCCCGTCGAGAGGATCGTGAAGGAAAAAGGCGATGCGCTGCTGCTGGTTGATGCTGCGCAGAGCGCGCCGCACTTCAGGATTGACGTGAGGCGGCTCGGGTGCGATTTCCTTGCCTTCTCCGGCCACAAGATGCTCGGGCCCATGGGCATCGGCGTGCTGTTCATGAGGAGGGAGCTGGCCGAGGAGCTGCGGCCGGCCTTCTGGGGGGGCGGCACCATCGCGCACGTCGAGGAGGCGACATTTACTCCGGCGAGGATTCCGGACAAGTGGGAGGCGGGCACGCCGAACATCGCCGGCGCGCTCGGGCTTGCTGCGGCGTGCGAGTACCTCGAGAGCATCGGCATGGAAAGCGTTTTCGCCCACGACATGGAAGTCTGCAGGAAGGCTTTTGAGCTGATTTCCGCCAACCCGAAAATCGAGACGTACGCCAGCCGCGAGGACGTTACCACCATCCTAGCTTTCAACGTTAAGGGCCTGTCCCCGCATGACGTGGCGGCCGCGCTCGACGAGGCCGGCCGGATTTGCGTGCGCTCGGGCCACCACTGCGCCCTTCCGCTCCACCGCCAGCTCGGGGTGGGTGGCACGGTGCGCGCCTCGTTCTATCTTTACAACACGATGGCCGAGGCGGAGAAGCTCGCCGCTGTTCTCGAAGAGATCTCCAAACTCGCCAATGGGTGAGTCATGAACGTCAAGCAGGTTGCGTACGAGAGGGCTGGCATTCTTCTCTCGCTTGCCCGACGTGCCTGGGCGTGCGGAAAGGCGGACAGGGCGAGGAGGTACGTGCGGCTCGCCAGACGGCTTGGCACGCGGTTTCTCCTCCGCTTTCCGAGAAGGGTGAAGCTGGCCTTCTGCAGGAGGTGCAGCGCGCCGTGGATTCACGGAAGCACGCTGCGCGTGCGCTTGCTTGCGAGAGAGCGCGTGGCCGAGTACGCCTGCTTGGCCTGCGGCTACACGAAGCGCTTTCCGTATCCGAGGGCGCGTCGGAGAAGTTAAATAACTTATTCCCCTAAAACAGTGCAGGGTGTTCCTCTGGTAACCGTGTTCGACGTCCCAGCGCACAAGCTCATTCCCAACGTCGCGGCCAAGCTCAGGGAGCTTCCTGAATCCAAGCCGCCCGCCTGGCTTCGCTTTGTAAAGAGCGGCGCGCACGCCCAGAGGGCCCCGCAGCAGAAGGGGTTCTGGTTCGTGAGGTGCGCCAGCCTGCTCAGGAAGCTTTACCTCAACGAGCCCGTGGGGGTGCGGCGCCTGCGCGTGGCTTACGGCGGGCGCAAGAAGAGGGGCGTGAAGAGGGAGAGGCACGCGCGTGCGGGAGGCAGCATTATACGCAAGGCGCTCCAGCAGCTGGAGGCGCTGGGCTTTGTTGAAAAAAGAAAAGAGGGAGGCAGGGCGCTTTCCAAAAAAGGCCGGGCTTTCCTCGACAACGCCGCCAAAGAAGCCGCGGGAGCCTGAGGTGGTTGCTTGGAGGAGGAAGAGCTCGCCGCCCTGCGGGAAAAGCGGCTGAGGGAAAAACTCGCTGAGCTTCAGGCCGCCCAGGCGCAGGAGGCGCAGAAAAAGCTCGCGCTCCAGCACCTCTGCACGCCAGAGGCGTACGCCCGCCTGGCGAACGTGCGCCTGGCGAACCCAGAGCTTTATGAGAGCGTCGTGCAGCTGCTGCTTTACCTCGCCCAGTCGAGGCAGCTCAAGGGAAAAGTTGGCGACGAGCAGCTGCACGCGCTGCTCGTCCGCCTCACCGCGAGGAAAGAGGGTGAGATAAAAGTGGTGAGGAAGAGAGGGGCTGATTGAAAAGGTGAATGAGATGGGCAGAGTGAAGACGAGCAAACTGAAGAGGAGGCTGGGGAAAGCCCTGAGGCAGAACAGGCCCGTGCCGGTGTTCGTGGCTGTGAAGACGGCCAGGCGCGTGAGGCAGAATCCGCTCAGGAGGAACTGGCGGACGAGCAAGCTCAAGCTCGGAACCCCGCACGCCCGGAAAGAACTGGCGGAGTGAGCGCATGGCTGAAGAGCTCGAGAGAATTTACACCATTCCGCTGCGAAAGGCTTTCGCCAAGTCCGGAGTAGGGCGCGGCCGCAGGGCGGTCGCTCTCGTGCGCACCTTTCTCTCCAGGCACCTCAAGGCGGCGCGCGTGCTCATCGAAGGTGGGCTGAACAGGCTCCTGCTCGCGCGGGGGCTCAAGAAGCCGCCGCGCAGGATCCGCGTGCTCGCCAGGCGGGACAAGGAAGGAGTGGTGCGCGCCCTGCCCGCAGAGGCCGTAGGCGAAAAAGAGGGGAAAAAGGGCAGGGGTAAAGCCGTTGAAACAGCGAAGGAAAAGAAAGGCGGAGCCTGAGCGCATGCACGCCGCCAGAGTCCTCGTAGAAGGAAACGCTTTTCCCGGCCTGTTCGCGCGCGCGAGCGAGGCCATCGCAATAACCGGCCGGGCGCCGCCGGGCTTCAGGCGCGCGCTCGAGCGCGTGCTCGGGACGACCGTGCTCGAGACAGGCATAGCGGGCTCGCCCCTCGCGGGCCTGTACTGCGCGCTGAACTCGAACGGCATCGTGCTTCCGGCAACCGCGCTCGGCGAGGAGGTTGCCGCGCTCAAGCGCGCCGGCCTCAACACGGCGGTGCTGAGGACGCCGCACACCGCGCTCGGAAACAACATAGTGGCGAACGACAGGGGAGCGCTCGCCAACCCGAGAATGAAGAGGGGCGAGGTGGCGGAGGTGAGCGACGCGCTGGGCGTCGAAGTCGTGCCTGCTTCCATCGCCGGCTACAACACGGTGGGAAGCGTGTGCGTGGCGACCAACAGGGGCTTTCTGGCGCACAACGACGCCGGCGAGGAGGAGCTGCGGGCCATCGAGAGCGTTCTGAAGGTAAAGGGAGGCATCGGCACTTGCAACATGGGCGTGCCTTTCGTGGGGCTGTGCCTGGTGGCGAACAGCAGGGGGTACCTTGCCGGCGAGCCGACGACGGGCTTCGAGCTCGCGCGCATAGACCAGGCGCTCGAGCTGGTGTGAGAGAATGATATCGCTTGAAGAATTCAGGAAACTCGACCTGCGCGTGGGGATGGTGAAGGCCGCCGAGCGCGTTCCGGGCGCGGAGAAGCTGCTCAAGCTCACTGTCGACGCAGGCGGCGAGCGCACGCTCGTGGCGGGCATCGCAGGGCACTACGCGCCTGAGGAACTCGTGGGAAAGAGCATCATCGTGCTGGCCAACCTCGAGCCGAAAACCATTCGGGGCATAACCAGCCAGGGAATGCTTCTCGCCGCTGACGCGGGAGGGAAAATCGTGCTTCTGACAGCTGACAAGGAAGTTCCGCCAGGAACTCCCGTGAGGTGATTCGATGAAGTTTGCGGTGCAAGGGTTCATGGAGCTGGTGGGGGGAGCCAGGAAGTTCTCGAAAATCATCGAGGCTCCCAGCGAGAGGGCGGCGCGCGAGCAGACATTCGCGCTGCTCGGGGCTGCCCACGGGCTCCGGCGCTCGCGCATAAGGATTGAAAAGGTTGAAGCACAAAGATGATTTGGGGTTTTTATGCCGAAGGAGATCAGCGAGGAAAAAAAGGGCGAGCTGTCGCGCATCGCGCTCGAGGCCCAGTCCGCCCAGCAGCAGGGCGCGAACATCCAGAACCAAATCGCCAGCCTCCAGTCCAGCATCATCGAGATCAGGGCGACCATGGAGACGCTAAAGAACATCAGAGAAGTGAGGGGGGGCGACGTGCTGCTTCCCATAGGCGCTGGCGTTTTCGTGAATGCGAAAATCGCTGGAGGAGACAGGGCGCTCGTCGAGATAGGCGGCAACATAATAACCGAGAAGAGCGCCGCCGAGGCGACCGAAATACTCGAGAAGAGGCTCAAGGTGGTCGAGGAGACGCGGGAGCGACTGCAGTCCGCGCTCGCCGAGCTCGACCAGAGGCTGCGCGAGCTCGACGCAGAAGCCAAGCGCATTCTCGCAAAAAGCGAGTGACATGTTCGGCCTGCTCAAGCAGAAGATAACGGGCTTCATCAACGCCCTCACCGGCCGGGCTGAGAAAAAACTCGAGGAAGAGAAAAAGAAAAAAGAGGAGGAGAGGAGGCGAGAGGAAGAGGGGAGGGAGGCTGAGGAGAAGAAAAAACGCGTGGAAGAAGCCGCGCGGAAGCGCGCCGAGGAAAAGCGTAAGGAAGAGGAAGGGAAAAGGCGCGAGGCTGAAGAGAAGCGAAGGGAAAAAGAAATCGGAGTCAAGTTACACGAAGAGGAGAAGGCGCGGGCTGCGAAGCCGGGCGCGCGAGGGCGGGCCGAGGAAAGCGCCGAGGCAGCTAGGAGAAAGGAAGAGCGCGAGCGGGAGAAAGCGGAACAGCGCGCGAGGGAAGAAGCCGAGAAGAAAAAAATCGAGGAGAGGACTGAGGCGGCCGGGCGCGCGAGGGAGGAAGAGGGGGAAGGCGCGAGGACGAGGGAAGAGGCTGAGAAAAAGGCGAGGGCCGAGGCCGCTGGAAAAGAGGAGAAAGAGCCTGGTGGAATTCTCGGGGCCGTCACCTCGCTCATCGCAAGGCCGCTCGCCACGCTCAAGAAACGGAAGGAAAAGGAGGCTGAGCTTCCCGTGAGGCTCAGCCTTGAGACCACCCTGCGCGGGCTGGTTTTCAACGAGATAGAGATCAAGCACAAGGACATAGACGACCTGCTCGAGAACCTCGAGCTGAGCCTGCTCGAGGCGGACGTGGCTCTCGAGGCAGCAAAGGCTGTGAACACCGAGCTGCAGGAAAGGCTGGTGGGAAGAAAGGTGAGGCGGGGCGAGATCGGCAGCGTTGTAAAGACGGCTGTAAAGGAAACGCTCGCAGAAGTCATGTCAAAGCCGCACGCCGACCTCCTCGAGTTGGCGGGGCAGGCGCGGGCGCACAAAAAGCCTTTCAAGATTCTTTTCCTAGGGCCGAACGGAGCCGGCAAGACCACTACGATGGCCAAGCTGGCGCACATGCTCATGCAGAAGGGGTTCACCTGTCTCTTCAGCGCGAGCGACACCTGGCGCGCGGCCGCCATGGAGCAGACCGCCTGGCACGCAGCCAAGCTCGGCATAAAGTCAATACAGCACAAGTACGGCGCAGACCCGGCGGCCGTTGCTTTTGACGCCATAAACTACGCCGCCGCGCACGGCATCGACGTCGTGCTCATCGACAGCGCGGGCAGGCAGGAGACGAACATAAACCTGCTCGACGAGCTGAAGAAGATAGCGCGCGTGACAAAGCCCGACCTCAAGCTCTTCATAGGCGAGAGCATCGCCGGCCACGCGATAGTCGAACAGGTGAGGACGTTCAACGCCGCGGTGGGCCTGGATGGCGTGATACTCACCAAGCTGGACTGCGACGCCAAGGGAGGCACCGCGCTCAGCATAGCGCGCGCGACGGGCGTGCCCATCTGGTTCATCGGCACCGGGCAGTCTTACGCCGACCTCATTCCATTCGATCCGCGGGCGATTGCCGAGCAGATAATGAGCTGATGCGATGAGCGTGGGAAAGCGCGGGGCGCTGGGAAAGCCCCTCATCGAGCTCTCTGGCGTGACGAAAGACTACCGGCTCGACGAGACGGTGGTCCCGGCGCTGCGCGGCGTCGATCTCGTCGTGCGCGAGCGCGAGTTCGTTGCGATAATGGGCAAGAGCGGCAGCGGCAAGAGCACGCTGCTTCACATCATCGGCCTACTGGACACCCCCACTTCAGGCAAAGTCCTCATGGACCACACAGACGTCTCCACGCTTTCGGAAGACCAGCGCGCTGAATTCCGCGGGAAGAAAATTGGCTTCGTGTTCCAGTTCTTCCACCTCATCCCCTCGCTTTCGGCGTGGGAGAACGCGGCGCTTCCACTCGTGTTCCAGGGAGTCGGTGAGGAGGAGAGGAGGGAGCGCGCCGAGGCCGCGCTGGCGCGGGTGGGGCTGGCCGAGCGGCTGCACCACCTTCCGGGCCAGCTGTCCGGCGGGGAGCGGCAGAGGGTCGCCATAGCCCGCGCCCTTGTGGCAAACCCGTCCATTCTCCTGTGCGACGAGCCGACGGGAAACCTGGACACGAGGACCGGCCACGACATCATGGAGATGCTCAGCGGGCTGAACGCCAGGGAAGGCAAAACAATTATATGCGTGACGCACGACATGGACATCGCCGAGCACTCCAAGCGCATCATCTATCTGAAGGACGGCGTGGTGGAGAAAAGCGAGGTGCTGAAAAAATGAGGCGACTGCTGCCAGCCCTTCTCCTGCTCGCTTCCCTCACCCTGGCCGACATTCAAGTCGAGTCCTACTCGGTTTCGCCGAGCACGCTCAAGCCGGGCCTGTCCGCCACGGTCACGGTGACTTTCGCGAACACCGGAGACTCTACCGTGGCGGGCATCGTGCTGGTTCCCAGCGGCCACGGTTTCATCTTCTCGGTCATGACGCTGTCCGTCGGAGACATATCGCCGGGCGGGAGCACGGTAGCGACCGTTCCCTTCCGCGTGGCGGAGGACGCGCGGCCGGGCTCCTCGTCAATAAACCTCAACGCGTACTGGGCCGGAGGCACGGTCAGCGGCCCGACCTACAAGCTCTTCTCCATTCCCGTCACGATAGAGAGCCCGGCCATCCTTCAGCTCAACGACATCCGGGTGAGCAAGCGGCCGCTCGTTCCCGGCGAGGCCTTCAACGTCTCCGCGACGCTCAGGAACACTGGAGGAAGAATCACTGATGTGGTCGTCGCTCCCTCCTCGGCGAACTTCATTCCACAGGGCAGGACGGATGTTGTGGTGGGGACGCTTGAGGGTGGAGGCGAGGCGAGCGTCTCCTACGCGCTCACCACCACCGTGCTCACCTCCCCGGGCACCTACTCGCTTCCCCTGCTGGTGAGATACACCGACGCGCTGGGGAGCCAGAAGAACGCCACCCTCTCCATCGGACCCATTGAGGTGGCGAAGAGCGCGGTCGACTTTTCCGTAGAGGTCGTCGGCGGCGAGACGAGCGTGGAGCCGGGCGGCAGGATGTCGCTGGCGCTGAGAATAACGAACAACGGAAACGACGTGGCCAGGAGCGCCAGCGTTTTGGTTGGCAGCGCGGCGTCCTCGGCCGCGGGCAGCCCGCTTTTCTCCCCGCTGGGGCCGAGCGAGATTTTCATAGGCGACCTGGCTGTGGGAGCGTCGAAGACAGTTTCTGTCGAGCTCGGCGCGAACACAGCCGCAGCGCCGGGTTACTATCCGCTGAGCGTGCAGCTCAAGTACTCTGACGCGAGCGGAGTGCAGCAGCCGCCGGTGACAAAGGGGCTCGGCATCGAGGTCGCCGGCATCAACGCGGTCGATGCCATCGCCACGACTTCCCCGGCGCCTGCAGTCGCCGGCGGAACCTACACGCTCTCCGTTCAGGTTTCGAACGTTGGGACAGGCCCGATACGCGCGGTGAAGGCGAGCGCGGCATCGCCCGGCCTCGTCTATCTCTCCTCGCCCGAGTACTTCATAGGCTCGCTCGAGCCAGATGATTACGGCACAGCGCAGTACAGCGTGCTCATCAAGCCGAGCACGCCTGCCGGCAGGCTGCCGGTCAATGTGTCTGTGGAGTTCAGGAACTCCGCGAACGCGCTTCACAGGGTGCAGCGCACCGCCTATATCGAAGTCATCGCGCCGGAGGTCGCGGCCCAGGCAAGGGGAGGCGGACAGAACGGCTGGCTTCTGGCCGGCGCGGCCATCATCATCCTCGTCGTTCTCTACCTCACCTGGCGCAGGTTCTTTGGCAGAAGGGCGAGGTGAATGCTGCCCGACCTGCTGGCTCTCTCCTACCGCTCGCTGTCCCGCAGGAGGCTGCGCTCGTGGCTCACCATCCTCGGCATAGTCATCGGCATTGCCGCAATCATCGTTCTCATCAGCATAGCCCAGGGGCTTGATGCAGCGATACGTAACGCGCTCAACATCTATGGCACGAACTACATCATCATCTATCCATCCACTCAGCTTGGCGCTGGAGGGCTCACCGTAGGCCCTCCGGTCTTCAGGGGCGCGCTGCACGAGCGCGATGTCGAGGCGATTAAGCCCATAGGGGGCGTCGAGGCGGCCGCAGGAGCGATAATGGTTCCGGCCGCGTCAATCGAGTTCAAGGGAGAGACTGTGGCGAGAAGCATCGGGGGCACCGACCCAGATGTCTATAGCAAGTTTATTCTGAACGGCTTCGAGGCGGGCCGCATGTTTTCGCCCGGCGATACCTCAAGCGTTGTCATAGGCCATGACGTGGCGCACAACTTTTTCTCAAAAGACGTCGCGGTGGGCAACACCCTGAAGATAAACGGCAGGGATTTCAAGGTGCGCGGCATAATGAATAAGATAGGAATCGGGGACACCGATACCGACCTCATCATCGACACTAAGGCGGCGAGGGAGCTGCTGGGCGCCCAGTACGAGAGGGGGCGCGTGTTCGCCATTTTTGCCATCACGAGAAAGGACGCGGATGTGCGCGAGGTGGCCGCTGAGATAAACCGACGGCTGCTAGACCTTCACAAGGTGACGGAGGAGGACAAGGACTTCTCGGTTGTCACCGCGGACACCATTCTCGAGACTGTCGGCAACATCACCTCGCTGCTCTCGCTGTTTCTGGGGGGAGTGGCCGCCATCAGCCTCGTTGTGGGCGGCATCGGCATCGCGAACACGATGTTCATGTCTGTCATGGAGCGCACGCGCGAGATAGGCACGCTCAAGGCAATCGGCGCGAGGAACAGGGACGTACTTCTCTTGTTCCTGGCCGAGAGCGCGCTCATCGGCCTCGTGGGCGGCGCGCTCGGCGTCGCGCTCGGCGTGGCCGCTTCCTTCATCCTCTCCCAGTTCGGCGTTCCCACCTTGGTCACTCTCGAGCTGTGCGGCCTCTCGCTCGCATTCTCAGTCGCGGTTGGCGCGGTGAGCGGATTCGTCCCAGCCCGCCAGGCCGCCCTCCTCCAGCCCGTCGAGGCGCTAAGGTACGAGTGAGGGCAGTACAGTCGTTTTTCCAGTACGCGCGCCCGCGCGCGTCCTGCAATATTTAAATAATCCCCACAGCCTAACCTCCTTCGTCGATTGGGTGGCGGAAAAATGACCGAACAAGGCACCCAAGCAGTTAGCTTGGCTTCTAGGCTTTCAGCAATTTTCCTGCTCCTGCTCGCGGCCGCCCCCCTCTCCTTTTCAGCAAACTGCGGCGGCGCCGTCCCCTGCGCCTGCGGCGACACGCTGATTGCAAGCTGGACCATGACGAGCGATCTGGGGCCGTGCTCCGGGGACGGGCTCGTGCTCGGGGCGAGCGGCATAACGCTCGACTGCGCCGGGCACAGCATAACCGGAACCGGCACAGGAAACGGCATCTACTCCAATCAGGCGAACATTGCTATAAAGAACTGCCTTATTGCAAACTTCCTGAATGGCATCACACCATCATCCACTGGAGGGAACCTATTTGAAAACAACACAATTTACAACGTCGGCCAGAACGGCATCTCAGTCACCGGCACCGGCAATATTGTCAGGCATAACCGCTTGGCAAATACGACAGGTGGATATGGCATTGTAGTGCTGGGCTCCAACCAGAACCTGCTCACAAACAATACAATCCAAAACTTCACTTACTGCATAGGCCTGAACCTCGGCTCGAGCTACAACAACGTGAGCTCCTCCAGCCTTCTGAACTGCTCGACTGGGATTCGCCTGGTCGGCGGCTCGAGCCACAACATCGTCTCTGACTCAATGATAAGCTCCACGAGCTACAGCATCGAACTCGCAGGCACCCCCTCCATAAACAACACGCTGCTCAACACTTCTTTCGAGCGCGACAGGGTGTATTATGATGGTGGGGGCTCAAACGCCACAGTGAAATGGTATGCGCGCGTGCGCGTGCTGGATGTCAGAGGCATGGGCATCTCTGGCGCGGCCGTGAATGTCTCGGATGCCCTGGGAAGGCTTGAGTTTCAGGGAACAACCGATGCAAATGGCTTCACTCCCTGGTTTGTTTCAAACGACTCTCTCCTTGGCTACGGCGCGGTCGATTTCAACAACCACACCATAAACGCCAGCAAGAACCCATTCAACACGACAACAGCAAACATCACCTCAACCCAAACAATTGAGATAACGCTCAACTACACGCCCGTGTCCAGCGAGCCACGCAATGAAAACGAGTGGCCCATGTTCAGGCGCTCACTTAATCACACGGCATATGTTAATGCAAGAGGGCCCATGAGAGCAGAGTTGTTATGGACTTATGCAACTGGGAACACCATCTATTCTTCGCCCACAGTTGCCAACGGCGTGGTGTACGTAGGAAGCGATAATCTGTACGCTGTTAATGCAAGCAACGGCGCTCTCGTGTGGAGTTATCCCACAGGACTTATCTCTTATTCTTCGCCGGCTGTTGCAGATGGCGTGGTGTACGTAGGAAGCTATGATGGTAATCTGTACGCTGTTAATGCAAGCAACGGCGCTCTCGTGTGGCGTTATCCCACAGGAAGCTATATCGTTTCTTCGCCGGCTGTTGCAAATGGCGTGGTGTACGTTGGAAGCGGATGATGGTAATCTGTACGCTGTTAATGCAAGCAACGGCGCTCTCGTGTGGAGTTATCGCACAGGACCTATCCGCGT
>JAWCPB010000021.1:0-21035 GCA_038870455.1 Candidatus Micrarchaeia archaeon | reverse complement strand
CGCCGGTGCTTGTCGGCTTGGCTGCCCTGCGCTCCGGCGCCGATCTCTCTTACCTCCTCATCCCAAATTATATTTCCAAATCAGCCGCCGCGCTTTCTCCCGACTTGATAGTCTGGGATTTTGAGGGCGAGGTGCTCAACAACAACAGCGTTGCTACTTTCAAAGATGTTTCCGGCAAGTGCGATGCGCTTGTCATTGGTAATGGCTTAACAAAGCAAGAGAGCGTTCTCAACGCGGCCAAAGCGATTCTGGCTGATTGGCGCGGGCCGTGTGTTATTGATGGTGATGCCATCGGTTTCGTTTCTCACGAGAAGGCCGTCGTCACTCCTCACGCAGGCGAGTTCAAGCGCCTGGGCTTCGGCGCGCCGGAGGGGGCAGCCGAGGCGCGCGGCGTGCAAGTCCGCCGGGCCGCGCGTGAGTTGGGTGTGGTTGTTTTGCTCAAGGGTGTTGTTGATGTGGTGAGCGACGGCGAGCGCGTCGCGTTCAATAAGACGGGCAACGCGGCCATGACTGTCGGCGGCACGGGCGACGTTCTCGCCGGCGTTCTCGGCGCCCTGCTCGCCCAGGGCCACGGCCGCTTTGAGGCCGCCTGTCTCGCTGCTTTCATCAACGGAGCGGCCGGCGACCTCGCTTTCAAGGAGCTTGGGTATTCTCTGCTGGCAAGCGACTTGCTCGGTTACCTCCCTCGTGTTTTCAAGAAACTGCGCCGCTAGCCCAGCGCCTGCCACCTGTCCTTGAGTTTTGCGATGACCTTTGGCAGCGTGGTGTACTCCATTTCCGGCAGCGGAAGGCGGTGGGGCTCGAAAGGCCCGTGCGCCCTCAGATAATCCGCCATCTCGAGCGCGCGGTGTCTGGCAAGGTCGAACGCGATGTCTTTGAACAGGTCGAACGGCCCGACGAGCTGGCCGTGGTTGAGCTGGAAGCCGAGCGCCACCACTCTCGGCGGGCCGTCGAACCGCGTGGGCGTCGCGGTTTCGACCGAGCACGGCAGCAGCGGGCCGTTGTGGCTTCCCCTCATCCAGCCCGCGACGATGTGCGGAAATGCGTACGGCTCGAGCACTTCACCCTGGGCCGGCAGGCCCGCCTGGCACCTCACCGCGGCCACTGGGTCGTCCTTGCCCACATACCCGCCGGCTATTTCGCTGAGCTTTTCGGTGCTCACTACGGCAACAGGCTCCTCGGGCGGAAGCTTCCCCCCATCCCTCGGATAAACCCTCTTGATGACGTACTTGGACTGCGCGCCGACCAGCGTGAGCGCGTCGTACATTTCGTCGGGCATGTTCATGAATATCCTCTTGTGTTCTTTGATGTCCCACACCTCAAACCGGAAGCCTCTCTGCATGGCGGGGTCGATGACGAGGCCGATGGTGTTGAACGGGTCGGCGAAGGTTCTGTAGATGGGCAGGTTGAACGCGCCTGGCTCGGTCTTGTCCATCATGAACACTATGACCGGCTCGCTCTTCCTCTCAGTGAATTCCATCTCCGCTATGCCCGGCCCGATGCCCCTCACCGTTCCGGTGAACGCATCGACGAGCAGGTCTTGGCCGGCGCCGTATAGCTTGAGCCGCTTGGCGACTTCGGTGCATGCCTTGAACGTGTTCCAGGCCAGCTCATGCACTGGCGCCGCGTCCACTCCTTTGGTGTGCGTCATGATGAGCTCGAGGTCGTCGCCGCAGTGGGTCACGTGGTAGTCGATGAGAAGCTTTGCTTTTTTCGCCTTCTCGAGGTGCCTGTTCGCTTCCTCAATGAGCGCCGGGTGCACGCTCGAGTGCCCGGTGAATCCCCCAACATCGGCCTTTATGACAGAAAGCGTTATCCTGAAACCCTCTTTTGTCTCGGCCATTTTCTCCCCCTCACCAAAACGCGGTGGTAACACTAGCATGCTTTAACTTAAAATATCTTTTCACGCTCTGCCGCAAACTTATAAAAACCCCGTGAGCGCACTAGGCTGAGCATGTGCATCATGCGTGTCGAGGGGCGCGTTGCGGTCATGGACTGCGCGGCCGACTACATCGAGTTCTGCTCTCCAGAGTGCGTGAACTCCCACTTCAAGGAACTCTCCATTCGCGCCGAGACAAAGGGCGTCAAGACCGCGCGGTACGAGGAGGAGCTGGTTTTCAGGCTCGACGAGGACAAGACCGCGCTCATCCTCGAGTACATCGACCTGGCGCGCGACGTGGAGTCGCTGTGCGTGAACCCCGAGACTTTCGGCCACCCGCAGGACGATGCCTATCCGCTGAGGAAGAAGGCCCTGCAGAAGATTTACGAGGCGCTGTTTCAGAACCCGCTTCTCGCCGGCCAGGCCATTCAGGAATGGTCAGAGCCACTGCCCACGCGCGCGGTTTTCATGGACGGCTACAAGAAGTTCAAGGCCACGCTCGCCGGCATCCTGCAGAGGCTGCAGCGCACGCGCATGTACGGCCTGGTGAAGGAGAAGGGCGACATGCGCGAAGCCTTCGTCTCCCTCGTCGGGCTTAAGACCGCGGCTTTCGTGAACATGCTGGCGCTCGAGATCCCCCCTGACGCCAAGCCGATTGCCGACCCTGAGGCGAGCTACGAGCTGGGCTATGGCATCAAGGTCAGAATATACGAGCTTGAGAAGGGCGAGGCCAACCTCTACACTCAGGAGAATCCCGTGCTGCAGAGCCTGCCCGATCCCCTAAAAAAGATGCTGCGCGAGGCCATCGCGGCCAACCTCGGCACCAAGACCATTGAGGAGGCCGTGGATTACACCGCCATGTACGACACCAAGATGCACGAGTTCCGCCAGCACTTCCTGAACGAGTGCGCGCTCAAGAAGATCCCCATCACACCCGAGCAGTCGCTCGCCATGGCGCGCGAGGCTGTCGCGTGGGTCGTCGGCCTGGGCGCGCCGATCGAGAACATGGCGCTCGACCGCGCCAACATCACCGACATATACATCGACAGCGAGAACACGCCCATGTACATCGAGCACTCCAAGTTCGGGCTGTGCCACACGCTGTGGAGGTATTCCCGCGACCTCATGGACTACATGGTGCGCAACATCATGGCCCAGGCCAAGGGCCGCAAGTTCGACCGCAACAACCCCATCATCGACATTTTCCTGCCGCGCCTGAACATGCGCGTGCACCTGCAGGGCCCGCCCGCAACCTTCGGCGAGAGGCAGGCCGCGCTGCGCATGTCAAAGGAAACGCCCTTCACTTACGCTCAGTACCTGGCCAACTACAGCATGTCGGCCTTCGCGGCCGGCTATGACGACGTCATGGTGTCGCTGGGCTGCAGCGAGGCCGTGCTGGGCCTCAAGGGAGTGGGCAAGACGGCCTTCACGGCCGCCAAGATGATCGCCATCGGCACGCGCCGCCGTATTCTGCCCATTCAGGACATAGAGGAGATTCCGACCATTGCCTACCGCAAGCGCGGCTTCCACATCGGCACCATGAAGGTCATGGCGAGCGAGAAGGAAGAGGAGGAGCGCGGCAGCGAGCTGTCGCTCGTCACCATGGCCGGCGCGAGCCTGCGCATGGGCGACGCTGCGCTTATCATCAACGAGGTGCGCTCCCGCCTGGCCATCCAGGGCATCATAAACCTGTTGAACACCCAGCCCGGCGTGTTCTGTCTTTACAACCTCCACGCCCAGTCGCTGGAGGACATCCGCTCGCGCCTCGAGCTCGTGTTCGGTGTGCCGGGCGCTGCCATGTACGCGACCGACCGCTATTCCTTCCTCAAGAAAATCCGGTTCGGCAGAAAGGGCCGCGTCTTTCGTGTCCTCGGCGCCTCGTTCGAGTCAGACCCGCAGCACAAGGAGTTCACCGAGACATTCCGCTTCGAGAGGGGGCCCGACATCAAGGGCTCGCGCGTGGCCTGTCTGTTCCTCAAGAACCCGGAGGCTCACGCCTGGGACCTCAGCGGGGTGAGCGTGGCCGACATGGCAAGGAGGCTCGAGCAGGTTTTCATTCCCCCTGCGCTCGAACGGCGTTCTGCCGAGGTGGGCATCGACCCAAAGCAGTTCATACTGCAGGCTTTCTTCAAGGGAAAGATGTACTCGCAGATCGTGGCCACGGCGAGGGAGACAGGCAACAAGAACTTCATGGAAATGGATTTCGTGCTCAAGTGCTCTTCCCACGCCAA
The DNA here is from genome assembly GCA_038870455.1 of Candidatus Micrarchaeia archaeon. GTDB lineage: Archaea > Micrarchaeota > Micrarchaeia > Burarchaeales > JACRGF01 > JAWAFC01. The sequence goes on along the minus strand of JAWCPB010000021.1, from coordinate 16,925 downwards.
CAAGCTGCTCAAGGACAAGGAGAAGGCGAGCGGCGAGATTGATTACGCCGAGCTCGAGCCTCTGTGGGACAAGATGTACAAGGAGCTTGTGGAGGAGTTCCTGAGGGAGCAGGCCGCGCTTCGCGCAGAGGCCGGCTTCGCGGCTCCGCCTGCGCCATCCGCGCCGCCACCCGCGCCAACTCCGCCCGTGCAGACCCCTCCTCCGTCTCAGATAAAGCTGTAGCGGCTTCTGGCGCTATTAAGTTATTCAGGGTGGCGCGTCGCGCGACCCTTTTTGCGGCGGCCCGCAAAGGCCTTGGCGGCGCCACCACGGTTAACTTTATACCGCGCGGCTTACCTGACGTGGCTGACAGGACACCGCACGTCGCCGTAGCTGCACACCACACAACAGCTTTCTCTTGGTGCGCGGATAAACTTTTTGCAGACAGCGCAGTTGTAGAATGGAATGCACCTGTCGCCAGGCACCTCGAGCTCGGTGAGCCCGCCGCACACGGGGCACTTTAGCTTGGCTCGCATTCAGCTCACTCGAGCCCGAGCGCCCTGCGTATGGCCGGCGCGTCGAATCCGATGATTATCTTTCCGTCTATCTCAATGACCGGCACGCCCATCTGCCCACTCTTGGCTATCATCTCGCGCGCCGCAGCCTCGTCGCGCGATACATCCACATCGATGTATTTCACCCCGTTCTCCTGGAAAAGCCTTTTCGCCATGGCGCAGTACGGGCACGTCGGAGTGGAATAGATTTTCACTGCAGGCACAGCACCACCACACAGTATTCGCGCACCTTTTTAAAATAGCCTGCGCCGAAACCCTTTGTGGCCGCAGGCAGGCTTTTTCGCGTCGTTTCAACGCTCGAGCGCGTTTATGGCGTTCCGCGCCGGCCGAAGGCCGACCCACTCTCCTCTCTCGTGCGCGTCATCCTCAGCCAGAACACTTCGGACGCCAACTCAAACCGCGCTTTTGCGGCTTTGAGGCAGCGCTTTCCCACCTGGCGCGCGCTTGCCGCCGCACCCACGCCTTCCATCGCGGCGGCCATCCGGCCGGGCGGGCTGGCCAACGTTAAGGCCGCGCGCATCAAGGGCGCGCTCGCCGAGATAAGGAAGAGGAGGGGGATGCTCTCGCTCGCCTTTCTCGCCGCGCGGCCTCTCGCCGAGGCGCGCGCTTTCCTCACCTCCATAAAAGGCGTTGGCCCAAAGAGCGCTGCGGTCGTGCTCAACTTCGCCTTCGGCAAGCCGGCTTTTCCCGTCGACACGCACGTCTTCAGAGTTGCAAAGAGGCTCGGCATGGTTTCGGAGAGGTTCAATCGCGCCAAAGCTCAAGAACAGCTCGAACGCCTTGTTCCGGACTCCAAGAAATTCTCTTTCCACATCAACCTCATCGAGCACGGCCGCACGCTGTGCACAGCCAGGAAGCCGAACTGCGGCCGGTGCCCGCTCTACCGCCTCTGCCCATTCGGCAGGCGCTTTTACCGCGGCCCGCTCAGGCCAGCGCGCCGTATTATCTCCAGATGGCCTGGCCCAGGGAAAATAATAGAGTGAGCTACGCCTTCACCATTATCTGAATGTTGAAAATCACGAGGAGGTAGAACGCGTAGAAGGCGAGCATGGCGAGCCCTTCCCTGCGCGCGAGCTTGTTCTGCGTGCTCATGAAGTACAGCAGAATGGTGTTGGCAGCCACGGCGAACAACATGATGGGCAGGAAAATGGCCATGTTGAGCCTGATGGGGTTCATGAAAGCCGCGAGGCCCAGCACGAGCGTGAGGTTGGCCATCATGCTGCCAATCGCATCGCCGAGCGCCAGCCCGTACTTTTTTCTCCTCACCGCCTGCACGTCGACCGCCAGCTCGGGCAGGCTCGTGCCCACAGCGATGATGGTCGCGCCAACAAAGCTCTTGGCGAGCCCCAGCTCGTTGGCGATCGCAACCGCGTTTTCAACAACGAAGTGCGCGCTCACCAGCACCAGCACGATGCCGGCGCAGAACCACGCGAAAGCCCTCAGCGCGGTCCCCCGGGTTACTCCGTTCGGCCCGGCGACCGAAACGCGCTTGCGCGTGAGGTAGAACACGTACACCACGAACGCCAGGATGAGCAGCGTGCCCTCGAGCCTCCCAAGCCCGGTCGTGTATATTATCCCGCTCGTGATGAGCGAGGCGACAAGCAGCACGAGTGCTATTTCCTTCATGTCAGGCCTCGCCACGCGGATGACGTAGAAGCTCGCGATTATGCCGAGTATGAGCATGGCGTCCGCGATGTTGCTTCCGAAAACGTTTCCGGCAACAATCGAGCCTTCCCTTGCGCTCGAGGCGATGACCGACACGGCCAGCTCGGGCAGGCTCGTCGAAACCGATACGAGCACAAACCCTATCGTCGCCTCCATCACTCCGAAAAACTGCGCCAGCTTCACGGCGCTGTCAATCACCCGCGCGCTCGACCTCTCGAGCACTGCGAGCGCCGCGAGCAGCACGAGCGCCTCGGCCAGCACCATAAGGAGGAATTCGCCGCATAACTTTAAAACCCAGACGCGTTTCTCACCCCCCGGGCTCTTACACGCGCGTCAGGCTCGCGCGCGCGTTGGGCGTGCTGGGAGTAGCGTTGGCTGTTACCATCATGCTGGCCGCACTCGCGGCCTTCCCGCTATGGCGCCAGTCGGTCTCCGCGCCCGTCGTCAATCTCTCGTTCACGCCCCCGCAGGCTTTTCCAGCGCCCACTCCCGTCGCAGCCCCGGCCGCGCCCATTGAGTGCGCCGACAGCGACTGCCTGCTCAGCGCCTGCAGGAACGACTGCGCGCCGGCGCGCGGCGTCGTGCCATGGAGCGGCGACCCGTCTTCACCCAATGCTTCGGTTGAAATCCTCAGCCTCATCGGAGACAGGTCCGAAGTTGCCGTCCTCCCTATCCAGAGGCCTGAGGATGTCATGCCTGCTCCCGTCCTGCCCGCCAGCCATCGCGCCCGCCGACTTCAAGCCCCACTGTACGGGAAGCCTCATCGCGATGAAAACGCCACGGCCTGATTTTTCACCGGAACTCCACCCCCAGGGCTTTTTTAAACCCCGGCCTCCAACCTCAAGCGAGGCGACGGCATTGGTTGTTGAGGAAGAGCTCATCCACTGGTGGAAGGACGAGAAGGGCGAGTCCCACCGCAACGCCCTGCGCATAGAGAGCGAGCCGCCGCAGCTGAACAACGGCTTTCCCCGCGACGGCGTCATCACCCTCCGCCTCCAGAACAGCGCGGCCTCGCAGGCGATAAAGCTCTCGCCGGACGAGGCGCTGCGCCTCTCCACCCAACTGCTCGCCATCGCCAAGGACCTGCTTCAGCAGAAGCGCGTGCTGTGGAACAACCACGGCGACTAATTAATTATTAAAGCCCTTCACCTAAAGTGTGGCGCCTTTCTCTGTCCTGTCGCTGAGCACCATCCTAATCACCATCATAGCCGCCGCGCTCGTGTTCAATCGCCTGCACCTTCCCTTCGTGCTCGGCGTGCTGCTCGCCGGCGTGCTGCTGGGCCCGCACTCTCCGCTCGCGGGCATCCGCATCGACTCCTTCGACCTCAGCGAGCTGACCATCAGCGAGACGAGCACCGTCGATTTCCTTGCCTACATCGGGGCCATTCTGGTGCTTTTCGAGATAGGTCTGGAGTTCAGCCTGGGCAGGCTCCAGCGCCTTGGCTGGGGCGCCATCCTCGCCGCGTTCATCAAGATTGGCTTCGTCTTCCTTCTTGGCTACACCGCCTCGATGGCTTTCGGCTTCGGCGTACGCGCCAGCCTTTTCATCGGCGTCATCCTCAGCATGTCCTCCACCCCGCTCATCATCAGGATACTGCGCGAGAGGGACCTCATCGAGCGCGCCGAAGTCCCGCTCATAGTCGCCGTGCTCATCCTCGAAGACGTTTTTGCCGTGTTCAGCCTCGCCTTCCTGTCGAGCCTGGCGCGCGAGCCCTCGGCGGCGCTGGCGCTGCCGCTCGCGCTGGCGAAGACCATCCTGGCGTTCGCTTTCGCCTACATCGTTCTCGCGGGCTTTCTCAAGCGCTTCGTGCGCGTCGTCGCCTACAGCGAGGAGGCGCTGCTTCTCACCGCTCTAACGGTGACGCTCGGCATGGCGTGGGCGGGCGACGCGCTCGGCGTATCCCCGAGCATAGGCGCTTTCCTCGCCGGAAGCGTGCTCGCGGGCCTTCCGGAGGCGAAGCAAATCTGGGACGGCCTCCGCCACTTTGCCGTGCTCTTCTCCGCATTGTTTTTCTTCTCCATAGGCATGCTGGCGGACCTCGGCGCGGTCCTCCAGAACCTGCCGCTCGCGCTCGCCTTCACGGCCATAGCCATCTTCGGCAAATTCACTGGTGCGAGCATCAGCGCCTACTTCACGGGCTTCCGCGGCCGCTCCTCCTCCTTCATCGGCATAGCCATGCTCACGCTCAGCGAGGTGTCGCTGCTCGTGGCCAAGGAGGGCGCGGCGCTGAACATAATCGACATCGACGTGCTCAGCATAGCGAGCGTCGTAATTTTCGTCAGCGTGCTGGCCACCTCGCTGCTCATAACCCGGGAGAACGAGGTTTACGCGCTGGCCGTGCGTGTGCTGCCGAGCGAGCTCCTGTGGATGGGTCGCCGCACGGCCGGAGGGCTGCGCGAGGTGAGGGAGGCCCTGTCCGCCCCCCGCCCCGTTCCCGGCAGGGCGCCGGCCCGTGTTTACGACGAGCTCCTGCCGGCCTCGCTGCATGCGGTCGGCTTCCTGTTCGCGGCCGTCACCTTCCTCACACTCTCGGTGCTTCTCGCTCCGGGCGCCGGCACGCTCGCCCTCGCGGCCATCTCCGTGCTCATGCTCGCGGCCTTCCTGTCGGTCATCCTCGCCGTGCTGCGCATAAAGAGAGTCATCGACCTGACGCTCTCCGCCGTGCTCAAGGAAGAGGGCAGGGCCGGCGCGCTGTTCATCCGCGACCTCTCCGTTGCATTCATACTGATAGCCCTCGCCTTCCTCTCGCCGCTCGCGACCCCCTTGATTCCGTCGCTTCTCGTCACGGGCCTCGCCGTTCTCCTCCTTCTCGTCGCGCTGCTCTACATCTGGAGCGCCAGCCTCAAGGCAAAAACGCTCGTCGGCAACTCCAGCGCGCAGGAGCGTCTGAAAAAATAGCTCGCACCCAAGGCGCGTGCAGGAACCCGCTCGCCGGCCCTCCCCAAAAACGCTTACATCCCGAAACCCGGCAGGCCAGGCAGCTTTCCTCCTTTCAGCAGGCCCTCGAGCCTCCTGCGCAGGCCCCTGTTCTTCCTAACCGCGTCCATCATCTTCTGCACTCGCTCGAACTGCGTCAGAAGCTCCCTGACCTCCTCGACACTCGCTCCGGCTCCCCTCGCCACCCTCTCCATCCTGTTCTTCTGTTTCCTCAGCAGGCCGGCGTCCTCCCTCTCGGCCGGAGTCATCGAGTTGATGATGACCTCGTACTTCTTGAGCTTGGCCTCGCTCTGGTGGAGTATCTCCTTGGGCACATCGGGCGCGCCCAGCATGCCGAACACGCTCTGCAGGGGTCCCAGCTTCCGCGCCGCCCTCAACTGCTCGTAGAAAGTCTTTATGGTGAGTTTTTCCTCGAGCGCCTCCTCCCGAAGCCCCTCTTCCTCCGCAACCTTCTTCACGCGCTCCAGCAAGCTCTCCAAGTCTGGGAAGCCAAGCAGCCTTCCCACGAACCGTTTCGCGTCAAAAACCTCGAGGTCGTCAATCTTCTCGCCCACCCCCAGGAAGGTTATCGGCGCTCCGCTGGCCGCCACCGCGCTGATGGCCCCCCCTCCCTTTCCGCTCCCGTCCATCTTCGTGATGACAACGCCGGTCACGCCCACCGCCCTGTTGAACTCCTCGGCCTGCCTGCCCGCAACCTGGCCCGCGTCCGCTGACACAACCAAAAACTTTTCGTCAGGCATGACCGCGGCGTTTATCTCCTTCAACTCCCTCGCCAGCTCCGCGTCGAAAGCGCTTCTTCCGGAAGAGTCGATGAGCACGACATCTTTTTCCTTCATTCTCTCCAGCCCTCGCTTGGCGACCCCGACCGCCTCCTTCGCCCCCTTCTCTCCGTAGAAATCGGCCTTCACCTTCTGCGCCAGCTGCTGCAGCTGCTCGAACGCGGCAGGCCTCGCCGCGTCCGCGCACACCAGGCCGACGCTGAGCCCGCGCGACTTGAAGAAGTGCGCGATTTTCGCGGCCTGCGTGGTCTTCCCGCTGCCGAAGAGCCCGAGCAGAAGAATTTTTTGCTTCCTGAGCTTAGGCTCGTGCTTTTCTCCAACAAGCTTGACCAGCTCGTCATAAACGACTTTCACGACCCACTCCTTAACGCTCATTCCCGCAGGCGGCTTTTCCTTGAGCGCCCTTTCCTCAATTCTCTTGGTCAGCTCGAAAACCAGCCTGACATTCACGTCAGCCGTTATGAGCGTCCTCTGCATCTCCTTGACGAGCTCCTTGACAGCCCGCTCATCGACCATGGCCGCGCCCGTCAGCTTGGCCAGCGCCCGCCTCAAGCCCGCTCCCAAATCGACCATGAAGTAATTTTAATATGCCACAATATAAAACATGCTCGGGCCCGTAGCTCAGCCAGGTTAGAGCAGCGGTCTTATACGACGCTCTCTCACACACGATGCTGGTGCGGAGCGCCTGCGACAGCCGCGGGTCAGGAGTTCAAATGACAGCCCAAGGGGAGTTCCACCCCCTTAGTCCGTCATCGCCCAAACCCCTGCTCGATGGGGCGGGGGCGGCTGAAAATCTCCTCGGGCCCACTAACAATTAACCGCACGCGCTCTGCGGCCCAGTCAAAGGCTTTTCCTCGAAGGCCTGACCTTCCTGCCGAAAGGAATGTACTCGCGTCTTTTCTTCTTCGCCTCTCTCGCCTTCCTCTTCTCTTCAACCTTTTCCTCCCACTCTCCCCCAGACAATTCCCCTCACCTTTCCCTCAATGTCCTTGGCCCGCAGCAGGCTCGTCCCCACGAGCACGGCGTCGGCGCCGGCCCTGAGCATCCTCAGCGCGTCCGCCCTGTTCCTTATGCCGCTTTCGCTGACAACCAACCTATCTTTTGCCTCAGCGCGCAGTATCCTCCCCGTCGTGCGCAAATCAACCCTGAGGCTGGCGAGGCTCCTGTTGTTTATCCCGATGAGGTCGGCGCGCGTTTTCTTCGCCCTCCTGAACTCGTCCAGCGTGTGCGCTTCGAGCATCACCTCAAGCCCCCTCGCGTGCGCCTTTTCGATGAGCGCTTCGGCGTCGGCCCCGACCGCATCGAGCAGCGCCTGAATGAGCAGCACGGCGTCCGCCCCGTCAAGGAACTGCCGCTCGCTGGCGATGAAATCCTTTTGCAGCAGCGGCACGCCGAAATCCTCTTTCAGCAGCACGGCGCTTCCCCCAAAGAACCTTGGTTCTGTCAGCACGGACAGCGCAACCGCCCCCCCAGCGACCATCTTCCCTGCGGCTGCGCGCGCGTCTCCGCAAAACAGCCTTCCGGCGCTCGGCGAGGCCGGCTTGATCTCAGCGATGAGCGGTATTGCGCCGCGCGCCGCGCCCTCCACCGCCCCAGCCAGCGAGCGTTTTTTCTTCGGCGGAAACCTCACGTCATAAAAGCCGCTTTCAACGAGCTTTCCTATCCTCGGAATGACTCTCTTCAGGAAGGAGCTCATGCCCTCAAGCTCCGGCCGCCCGCAGCTTTTCCTCGTTTCCCCCGCTTTCCTTGACGAGAGCCTTGAGCTTGGCCAGCGCCCTGCCGGAGTCGATTGCCCTCTCCGCCTTTGCCACGGCCTCGCGCAGCTCGAAAGCCTTGCCGCCAGCGATGAGCCCGAGCGCGGCGTTCGCCAGCACGACGTCCCTGCGCGGGCCATTCTCTCCCTTGAGTATGCTGACGAGTATGCGCGCGTTGGTGGCCGCGTCGCCCCCGAGGATTTCCTCCGCGCGCGCCCTATGCAGGCCGAAGTCCTCGGGCACGACCTCCCTCTTCCTCACTTCCCCAGCGCCTATCTCCGCCACGAGCGTCCGGCCAATGATCGAAACCTCGTCAATGCCATCCACTCCGTGCACGACAAAGCCCTTCTCGCACCCCAGCTCCTTGAGCACGCGGGCCATCTTCTCCACGAGCTCGGGCGCATAAACGCCCATGATCTGCCTCTTCGCCCCGAATGGGTTGGTGATTGGCCCGAGCACGTTGAACACCGTCCTGATGCGGATGTCCCGGCGCGGCTTGACCGCGTGCCGCATCGCCGGATGAAATACGGGCGCGAACAAGAAGGCGATGCCTGCCTTCTCGAGCACCCTCGCCCACTCGCCCGCCTGCAGGCCGAGATTAACCCCAAGCTCTTCGAGCACGTCGGCGCTGCCGGCCTTGCTCGTCACGGCCCTGTTCCCGTGCTTCGCAACAAACAAGCCCGCCCCAGCCAAGACAAAAGCGGCGCACGTGCTGACGTTGAACGTCTTGAGCGCATCGCCGCCCGTGCCGCACGTGTCGATGGCGGGCACGGACGTGGCCACCTTGACGCAGTTCGCCCTCATCACGCGCGCGAAGGCAGCGATCTCGCCGATGCTCTCGCCCTTCATCCTCAGCGCTGTCAGGAAGGCGGCTATCTGCGCTTCGGTGGCCTCGCCCCTCATTATCTCGGCCATGGCCGCCTCCGCCTCCTCGGGCGTCAGCTCCCGCCTCTCGACGAGCTTCGCGATAGCCTCCACGACAGCCATACCCCTCTCCCGGAAAACGTTTTAATCTCATATTCTTAAACGCTTTGTGGAGGTGCGCGCATGATCGAAACCGAGCTCATCTGGTTCAACGGAAAGCTCGTGCCATGGAAGGAAGCGAAGGTTCACGTCCTCACCCACGCCCTGCACTACGGCACGGGCGTTTTCGAGGGAATACGCTGCTACGAGACCACAAAGGGCCCCGCGGTCTTCCGCCTCAAGGACCACCTGCGCAGGCTTTTCAACTCCGCGAAAGTCTATCTCATGAAGCTCCCCTACTCTGAGAAGGAGCTGTACGACGCCACGCTCCGGCTCATTCGCGCCAACAAGCTCAAGTCCTGTTACATACGCCCCATCGCATTCTACGGCTACGGCGAGATGGGCCTGAACCCGCTCAAGAACCCCATCGACGTGGCCATCGCGGTGTGGCCGTGGGGCACCTACCTCGGCGAGGAGGGGCTGCGGCGGGGCGTGCGCTGCAAGATCTCCTCGTGGTGCCGCATCGACTCCCGCATCCTTCCCCCGCAGGCAAAGGCAACCGCCAACTACTTCAACTCCGTGCTGGCCAAGCTCGAGGCGCTGCAGTGCGGCTATGACGAGGCGCTCGTGCCGAACATCAACGGCCTCATCAGCGAGGGGCCAGGCGAGAACCTTTTCATAGTCAGCAGGGGCACGCTCATCACCCCACCTCCATCGAGCGGCATCCTGTACGGCATAACGCGCGACAGCGTGATAAAAATAGCGCGCGACACGGGCATTCCTGTCATAGAGAGGGAGCTGCCCCGCGAGGAAATCTTCACTGCCGACGAGGCCTTCTTCACGGGCACGGCCGCTGAGGTCACCCCGATCCGCGAGGTGGACGGCCGCGTGATAGGAAGCGGCGGCCGTGGGCCCATAACCGAGAAGCTCCAGAGCAAGTTCTTCGACATAGTCAAGGGCAAGGACAAGAAGTATTTTGCCTGGCTCGACTTTGTCTGAGGCTGGGGCATGGTGGATAAGAAGACCATCATTTTCTTTCTCAAAGTCGTTGCCGCCACGCTGCTCATAGACGCCGGGCTGCTCCTTCTCTTTCCGCTGCAGCTGGTGGTCTACATCGCGGCAGTCATCCTGACGGTCTCCTTCCTCGCCTTTCTCTACCTGATTAACAAAAAACTGTTTCTCGCGGCGGTCATCCTGCTCTTCTTCATGCTCCTCTATCTCGTGTGGCAGGTTGATGCCGGCGCCCTGCTCGCGCGCTTTGCCGAGCGCGCGCGTTCGCTGATGGCGAAATGATATAAAAATTCGCGCGCAAATGCAGGCCATGCGGACGGCCACCGCGCTCTTGGCGTGCGCGTTTTTTCTCCTCGGCTGCGCCGGGGGTGGGAAGGGCCCTGATGTCCCGGTCGGCGCGTTCAACCTGTCCGGAGCGCACGCCCGCGGGAACCCGAACGCCTCCATCCTCATCGTTGAGTACAGCGACTTCGAGTGTCCCTTCTGCGGCTTGGCCGCCGAAAGCGCCAAGAGCATGCTCGCCTCACACGGGCAGCGCGTGCGGTTCATTTACAAGCACTTTCCGCTCAACGGCAACTGCAATCCCGCCCTGCAGAGCGCCGGCCACGCACGCGCCTGCGCAGCTGCCGAGGCCGCCGAGTGCGCAGGACAGCAGGGGCGTTTCTGGGAGTACCACGACCTCCTCTTCGCCGAGAACATCGCCGCGCAGAAAACACTTCGCGCGCCAGACTTTTCCGATGCCGGGCTTCGCGCCCTCGCATCCTCGCTGGGCCTCGACGCCTCGCTCTTTGACGCCTGCCTCTCAAGCCACAACACCCTGCCCAAAGTGAGGTCGGATGCAGCGGAAGGCAGCCGCCTCAGTGTTCAAGGCACCCCCACCTTTTTCGTGAATGGAAAACGCGCTGTCGGCGCTCTCTCTCCAAGCGAGTGGGACGCCCTGCTGAGGAATGTTGATGGAAACCTCGGATGACGCCAAGCTCATCGCGCTCGCCATAATAATCGCGGGCATCCTCGTCTCGGCCTCGATTTACTTGAGCGCAAGGGAAGGGGCGCCTTCTCAACAAAATCAGACGCCGCCCCAGCAGCCCCCCGCATCCCCGCAGCCATCCCCAGCGCAGCCGAGAATCAACCTCTCCAATGCGCAGGCGAGAGGAAACGCTTCCGCGCCCGTTCTCATCGTCGAGTACAGCGACTTCCAGTGCCCCTACTGCGCCGAGTTCTGGCGGGCCACCCTGCCGGCAATCGAGCGCGACTTCGTTTCAACAGGAAAAGCGCGCTTTGCCTACAAACACTTTCCCATCGAAAACATCCACCCACTCGCCGCGGCCGCGGCTGAGGCGGCCGAGTGCGCGGGCGACCAGGGGAGATTCTGGGAGTACCACGACCTTCTATTTGCAAACCAGAATTCCTTGAGCGAAGGCTCCCTCGTCTCCTTCGCCGCAAACCTTTCTCTCGACCTGCCGCTCTTCAACGCCTGCCTTGAAGAAAGGGCGAAGGCGGGCTTGGTCGCGGCGCACCAGTCCGAAGGGCTCGCCAACGGCGTGCGCGGCACGCCGACCTTTTTCATCAACGGCCGCATCGTCTCCGGAGCCCAGCCCTACCCCGTCTTCAAGAACATCATCGAAGAGCAGCTCGCCGCCTGAACCTGCTGCTTTAATAAGGGGCAATTCAATTCCTTTCCATGCTGTCTCTCGGCAAGCACGAGCTGTCCTTCGAGGCTGGCTTGAGGAGGGAGTGGCTTCTGTCGAACGGCCTCGGCGGCTACGCTTCTTCGACAGCCATCCTGTGCAACGCGCGCAAGTGGCACGGCCTGCTCGTCTCCGGCGGCCCCTCGCTCAGGCGCACGCTCCTGCTCGCGAGCACCGAGGACTGGCTCGAGCTCGACGGAGAGCGTTTTTCCCTCTCCACAAACGCCTACCCGGGCGCCGTCCACCCGCAGGGCTTCCGCAACATCACCGGCTTCGGACTCGACCCCCTTCCGCGCGCCCGCTTCGATTTCGAGGACGCGCGCGTTGTGAAGACGATCGCCCTCGTTCAAGGAGAGAACACGCTCGTCATCCGCTACGCCCTTTTCCTTCAGCGGCCCGCGAAACTATCGGTGGCGCCATTCATAGCAAACAGGAGGCCCGATGAGCTGAGCAGGGGGGTGCCGGAGCACGAGGTCAAGCAGGAATGGAGGGAGGTCACGCTCTCCTTTCCGACAACCTCCCTCCGCATTTCAAGCGACCTCGCGGAGTTCAAGCCGAACCCAACATCCTTCCACAACATCCGCTATCCCCTCGATGAAGAGAGGGGGGAGGCCTTTGAGGAGGACCTTTTTTCTCCGGGCGGCTTTGAGCTCGCCCTGCCCAAAGGCGAGACGGCCTTTCACATCGTGTGCACCACAGAAGCCGCTTCCCACCCGAGGCCCGCCGAATTGATTGAGCTGGAGCGCGAGAGGCTCCAGCGCACGGCAGCCTTGTTTTATTCGAACTCCAAACTTCGGGAGAGCGAGCTTGCCACCCACCTCGCCATCGCGGCTGATTCCTTCCTCGCCAGAACCAAGGAGGGAACCACCATCCTCGCAGGCTATCCCTGGTTCGGCGAGTGGGGCCGCGACGCCATGATTTCCCTGCCCGGCCTTCTTCTCGCGGGCAAGCGGTTTGATGACGCGCGCGCCGTGCTCCGCCGCTTTGCCTCCCTCGCCCGCCCGCTCGTGCCAAACCTCATCACCCCAGAGGGGGCCGTGCTCAACGCCGCCGACGCCTCGCTGTGGTTCATCAACGCCTGCCACGAGTACGCAAGAGCCTCGGGCGACCTCTCCTTTGTCGAAAAGGAGCTCTACCAAAAAATAAGGGAAATCATCCGCTCTTATGCGCGCGGCGGGCTTCCGGGCATCAGCCTCGAGGATGACGGCCTGCTCTCCCTCGCGGCAGGCCTCACCTGGATGGATGCGCGCGTCGAGGGACAGCCGGTCACTCCGAGGGCCGGTAAGCCTGTCGAGATCAACGCGCTGTGGTACAACGCCCTGCGCATCGGCGAGTACTTCGCGAACAGTTCAGGGGACGCTTCGTTCGCGAGAGAGTGTGCGGAAAAAGCACGACTGGCAAAATCTTCCTTCCGGAAGTTCTGGAACGAGGCCGAGCTCTGCCTCTATGACGTCATAGAGCCGAACGACGCCTCCATCAGGCCGAACCAGCTTCTCGCACTGTCGCTTCCCTTCAGGCTCCTTGAGGAGGAAAAGGAGCTTCTCGTGCTCAAGAAAGTCTGGAGGGAGCTCTACACCCCGCTCGGCCTGCGTACGCTCTCCCCGCGTGACCCGAAATACCGGCCTTTCTACAGGGGCTCGCTGAGGGAGCGCGATGCCGCCTATCACCAGGGGGCGGTGTGGCCTTGGCTGCTCGGGCTCTTCCTCACCGCCATGCGCCGCCTCCTCCCGCAGGTTGAGCTCGCGCCCTTCCTGCAGCCTTTCGAGGAGCACCTCCGCGCGCACGGCCTCGGCAGCGTCAGCGAGCTTTTCGAGGCGGACTCCCTGAGGCCCGACGGCTGCTTCTCGCAGGCCTGGAGCGTGGCGGAAATACTCAGGGCAAAAGCAGAGCTTGGCGTCTAAGCGGCGATTTCCCCGCGTATTCTCATCAGCGCCTCGAGCCTCTTCCAGGTCGGCGGGTGCGTCATGAAAAGCTCGAACGCGCCGTGCCCCTTTTCTTTTTCAATGGCCTCGTGCAGCGCGCGCTCGTCGCCGTGCGCGATGGCAGCCGCGAGCTCGTGCGAGAGCCCGCGCGCGCCAGGCTCGGCGATGTAAAGCGCCTTGACCGCAGCGTTCGCTGCTCCCGCCCGCACCGGAAAGTAGGTTATTTTCGCGAGCGCGCTGGCGAGCGCGAGGGGCTCGCCTGTGGCGTACGCCGAGAAAGCGTCAGCATAGTACTCCCGTGTTCTTGACAGGAACATGACGAGCAGGCTTCCGATGAACTGCGCGGCCACGGCTCCGAGCCACACCGCGATGAAGCCCCCTCTTTCCTCCCTGTCCCTTCCTCCGAATAAGGAGCCTCCGAACAGTATAAACGCGTAGTACAGCATGACCGGCAGGGCGCTCGCAACCGTCATCACCAACACATCCCTGTGCTTGATGTGCCCGATCTCATGCGCCAGCACGGCCTCCACTTCCTTCTCGCCCAGCCTCTCGAGCAGGCCCGTGTGCACCGCGACATAACTCGAGGCCTGCGTTCTTCCGAAGGCGAAAGCGTTCGGCGTTGGATTTCTGACAACAAGAAGCTTCGGCTTCGGCACTCCGGCGAGCGCGGCAAGCCTGCCCACCATCGCATGCAGCCTGGGCGCCTCATGCTCGCTCACCTCACTCGCCCCCGTGCTCCAGCGAATGAGCGCGGGCCCGAACCACCACTGCGCGAACAGGAATGTGAGAGAGACGCCCAGCCACAGTCCAACCCCCTCCGCCCCGCTCGCCCCGCTGCTCCACAGCAGCACCCCAAGCACGCCGGCGACCACCCCGAACACGAGCGTGCTGGTGAGCAGCACTCTCAGGCTGAGGCCCGTCGTTGCAACACGTACGCCATTCATCGCATCACTTCACAACAGCTTTAGCTTCCCAGTGTATTTATCTATTACCCTCTCATCTCCGGGTCCGAGCCCGAGCGCGGTGAGCGTTCCGGGCGGGATCTGCGTCAGGCCCGCGTCGCGGATGAGCGCGCACGGAACCTCCCCCTTCGCCTTCTCATACAGCGCGAGCAGCTCCTTCTCCCCCTCTATTTTCACCACCACTTTCTTCTCCCCCTCCCTCTCCCACTCCTCGACAGCCCGCGGCTCCCTCGCTCTCGCCACCCTCAGCGCTTCGAGGGAGGCGTGCGCGGCGTGCGCGGCGATCTTGCCCACCCCGAGCTTCAGGTCGCTTCTCACCACGATGACTTGCTTCATCATCGGAACACCGCCCTGACAGGCTTTTAATAGCCGCCGCGCAATTTAAATGCGTGCGCGAGAAGCTTGCGAGGATTGTTGCCGAGGCCGCCGAGAGGGAGAGGCAGAGGAGGGCGCTGGCCGCTTCCCTTAGGGAAAAGCCGGATCTCCTCCTGCCCGAGGCTCTCGAGCGCGGGCTCATCCGAAGAGTTGAATACGCCCCTCCAGCGGGCCGCATCGCCGCGGTTGACGGCGGCCTGGTTGCCCAGGAGTTCCACGGCCTTGACCTCGTGCTGTCGCGCGCGGCCGCCGTGCTGTTCGAATACGAGGATGGCATGCTGGCAAAACACGCCTATCACCCGGCTGCCTTTCCCGAGCCCGATGCCGACGCGCTGGGCGCGCTTGACACGCACGACTTCAACCTGCACAAGTCTCTTTTCAGGCTCAAGAAGGAGCTGGCGTGCGCCAGCGAGGCCATCGCCAAGTGGTCGCCTCACGCGCTTCTCCTCGACGGCTCGCTCGTGCCGCAGCTGTCGGACAGGCCGGGCGAGGAGAGCGAGCTCAAGGAACTCTACAGGGAAGTCATCGCAGCCTACACCTCCCTCTACGCCTTGTCCGTTTCGGCCGGCTGCCTGCTCATAGGCGTCGTCAAGGACAGCAGGGGCAAGAGGTTCGTCGAGCTGCTGGCGAAAGCGCTCGGCGAGCCCGTCGCATCCAACGACACCCCCTTCCTCCACTTTCTGCTCGAGAAAGGCGAGCGCACGCCCGCCCTTCCACTCTCCTCTGCGACCGCCCAGCACAGCATTCTCAAGGACTTCGGCACCTGGGGCGGCCGCATCGCCGTGCTCTACCTCAAGCCGGGGAAAGAAGACCGGCCTCTGAGGGTGGAGTTCATCTGGGGCGCCGCCCAGCCCGACGCTGTCGCGGCGCTCGTGCATTCCCTCGCATGCATTAACGAGAAGTACGCCTATCCGGCCGTGCTCATCGAGGCTGACCTGCGCGCCGCGCTCGACCGCACCGAGCTCGAGCGCATCTACCGCGAGCTCGTCCTCACGGCAGGCCTGTCGGCGAGCGCGCTGCGCCTGCGCAGGGACAGCAGGCCGTTCAGGTGAGCTCATGGCCCTTCCCCTCAACTACTCCGCGGCGGTCGAGCAGAGCGCTCGCGGGCTCGGCATTCCGCTCGAGGCGGCTTACGCGCTGAGCCTGCTCGCCTTCACCCTTTTCATCGCCCTGTACACGCTCATCGCGTGGCGGGTCATCCTGTTGCTTCAGGACAGGGACATCGCGCGCATCGACACGCGCGTGCAGCCCGGCGCGCCTTTCAAGCGCGCGCGAATCCTCCTCCGCATCATGCTGTTTCTCCTCAAGTACCTCATCCTGTTTCCTCTCTACTCCGCCCTCGCGTTCGTCATCCTCGCGCTGACGCTCCTGCTCGTGGCTCCGAGCCAGAACTACGAGCTGGTCATCGCGCTTTCCTCGGCAGTCATCGCCGCCACGCGCCTCTTCGCCTACTACGATGAGCGCATCGCGCACGAGGTCATCAAGCTCATCCCGCTCACCCTTCTCGCCGTCATCCTGCTCTCTCCCCAGTCCCTGCTGGCCCTTTCGCCCTCGCTCGAGCTCGCCGCCATTCCCGCCTCCC
Organism: Candidatus Micrarchaeia archaeon; assembly: GCA_038870455.1. Lineage (GTDB taxonomy): Archaea > Micrarchaeota > Micrarchaeia > Burarchaeales > JACRGF01 > JAWAFC01. Next base: position 731 of record JAWCPB010000021.1, on the reverse strand, counting down.
TGCTGCTCGCCAGCGCGGTTTTCCTCATCGCGCTCGAGTGGGCGCTGCGCCTGATGTACACGCTGCTCCTGCTCGTGAGAACACGCTAGGCAAAGCCATTTATTACCAGAAAGGCATAATTCTTACATGCACAAAACACAGCGCGCCTGCTTCCTCTCAAGATTGGCCAGAAGAGTCGCGGCACCGGTGTTGGCCGCCGGGCTCGCGCTTTCGTCGCCCGCGTGCGCGCCCGGGCTGAGCAGGCTCAGCTACAGGAACTTCGGGGACGTGATCTACGTCGAGGAGCTTGGAAAAGCCCTGGACGTCAGTGCCGTGAGGAGGATGGAGGGGGGCAGGCAGTTCGATGTCCTCAGAACAAGGGCAGGCACATTCATCCTCGGCAAGGGATTCAGCCACCTGTATCGTATTGACGAAAAAAACCAGCTGGCCCATGTCCCTATCGGGAGCGCGCTGACCTGCCCGCAGCCTTTCCTTGTGGGCAAAACGCTCGTGGTTTATGACAGCGGAAGGCTGATAACCTGGAGAGGGGAAGATGTTGGGCTATACCAGCTAGGGATAGCCCAGGCCACGCTGTTGGCCTCAGAGGAGGCGCTCTTCGTAATCGGCGGCAAAGCGGCCTTCCTCTTCACTGAGAAAGGCCTGCGGGAGATAGGCGTCAGCGGGATACTCGCCGAGGAGGGAGTGCCCGAAATACTGGAGCCAGTTGTGAAGGTGAGGGGAGAAAATTTTTC
>JAWCPB010000020.1:0-21405 GCA_038870455.1 Candidatus Micrarchaeia archaeon | reverse complement strand
AGTCGGGCAGGTGCGTGAGCTGCGCAGTGCAGAATGACTGCGCATTCGGCTACTGCAATGCCCAAGTAGGGAAATGCTTCTGCAGGGCGGGTGATGCGGCCTGCCTGAGGGAACTGGGAATGCAGGCGCTTGAAAAGCCGGCGAACATCACGCTGCCGCCGTCCATCAACATAACGCCACCGCTGCCACCCTGCGAAATCGGCGCGTACTGCGCTTCCGACGCGGACTGCTGCGGAGGCAAGTGCATTGGAAACAAGTGCGAGTGCAGGATGACGGGATGCAGGGCAACGCTCGAGTGCTGCACGGGATACTGCGTGAGAGGGGAATGCGTTTCCGCGCCCAGGGCAATCCTCGTAAGCAGCGTGGGAGCCCTGCAGAATGTCTTCCAGCCGGGAAGCGGCTGCGCCGGCCTTGTAAGCGCATGCACTTTCGCAGGCTGCTTCGAACTCTGCAACGGAATGTGGCTCCTGCTGATCGTGCTGAGCGCAGCGGCTGCCTTTATGGCGAGGAGTGAGAAGATGCGCCTCGTGCCGCTCGCGCTCGCACTCGCCCCGCTCCTCATCGGCCTCTTCTCCTTCCCATTCGTGGGAGTGCTCGTGGCGGCTGTGGAAACGCTGTTCTTTGCAGTTGCAAGAAAGCGCTGAGACCGAGGCTGTTCAATAGCTGCGCTCGATTGACGCTTTGTCTTTTCCATTAAACGCTTTTGCAAGCGAGTAAACGGACGCGCCCGCGTTTTTTCTCCAGAGTGCCAGAAAACAAAATCATTATATACCTGCCTGTTGTTTAACCAGCCGTCTGTTTTCCAAAGGCGTTGGGCTAGCGGAAGTATTATATAATTTCTTTTTCAAAAAAACTTTTCACGAAGTCCTTCCCCTGCGCCCGGTGGTCTTTTGCCTGAGGAACCCAGCATTCTAGACCATTCTCTTGTTCCGAAACACGAGATTCTCACTAAATCAGAGGAAGAACGCCTTCTGGCAGAATTCAGCGTGCCCAAGAGCGCGCTGCCGAAAATAAGCGCCGACGACCCTGTGGCCAAGGCCATAGGCGCGAAGGAAGGCGATGTGCTCAGGATAACGCGAGTGGACGAGACGGGAAAGAACTTCTACTACCGTGTTGTCGTGAAAGCGTAGGTGGCTGCATGAGCGAGCTGCTGGATGCTTACTTCAGGGAAAACCAGTTGGTCAGGCAGCATCTCGAAAGCTACAACCGCTTCATCGAAGCAGGCATTCAGGAAATCATTGACCGCGTGGGCTACATCGAGCCCAACGTGGAGGGCTACATGCTCAAGTTCGGCAAGGTGAGGCTCGAGAAGCCCATGGTCGTGGAGGCTGACGGAAGCAGGCGCCAGATAAACCCCATGGAGGCGCGGGCACGCAACCTCACTTACGCCGCACCCATGTTCCTTGAAATCACGCCGGTCATCAACGGCATCGAGCGGCGCATGTACAGCGAAGTGTTCATCGGCGAGCTTCCCGTCATGGTGAAGAGCAGGCTCTGCCACCTCACCGGGCTCGGCAAGGAGGAGCTCATTGAGGCGGGCGAAGACCCGGACGACCCGGGCGGCTACTTCATCATAAACGGAAGCGAGAAAGTGCTCGTGAGCGTTGAAGACCTCGCGCCGAACAGGATTATGGTCAGCAGGGAAAAGGAGGGCGCGCTCACCACGGCAAAGGTTTTCAGCACGCGCTTCGGGTTCAGGACGCGGTGCGTCGTAGAGCGGGGAGGCGACGGCGCGCTTACGGTGACTTTCCCGGCCGCGCCGGCAAAGCTCGCCCTCACGTCCGTGCTGCGCGCGCTTGGCCTGCAGTCCAACGAGGACATCATCAACGCCTTCAGCGCTGTGACGAAAATCCGCGCCGACATCCTGCTCAACTTGGAGATGGACGAGAGCAAGAACAAGGAAGAGGCGCTCGAGTACCTCGGAAAAAAAGCTGCGCCTGGTCAGGCTAAGGAGTACAGGACCAAGCGCGCCGAAATACTCCTCGACACTTATCTCCTACCGCACCTGGGCGTCGATCCCAGGGACCGCCTCGCAAAGGCCTATTACCTAGTGAAGATGACCGAGAAAGCCATTCAAGTCGCTTACAGGAAGATTCCACAGGATGACAAGGACAATTACGCGAACAAACGCATCAAGCTCACGGGCAACCTTATGGAGGAGCTTTTCCGGTACGCCTTCCAGTTCCTCATCAAAGACATAGCCTACCAGGTCGAGCGCGCCGCGGCCAGGGGAAGGCGCCTCGTCGTACAGACCATCGTCAGGCCCGACGCGCTCAGCGAGCGCATCCGCTACTCCATGGCGACGGGAAACTGGATTGCGGGCCAGACCGGAGTCAGCCAGCTGCTTGACAGAACCAACTACCTCTCGAGCATTTCCCACCTGCGGAGGGTCATCTCGCCTCTCTCGCGCAAACACCCGCACTTCAAGGCCAGGGACCTTCACGGAACGCACTGGGGCAAGCTGTGCCCGAACGAGTCGCCCGAAGGCCCCTCGTGTGCGCTCGTCAAGAACCTCGCCCTCCTGTGCGAGATAACCACGGGCGAGGAGGAGGAGAAGCGCATTGAAAACGTGGTAAGGAAGCTCGGTGTATCGATAGAGTGATGGAATGGCGAAGGAAAAAAAGGAGAAGAAGGCCGGCAGGGTCGCGGTGTATCTCAACGGCAGGCTCGTCGGGTTCCATGCTAACGGCGAGGCGCTCTACAGGGAGCTCCGGGACAAGCGCAGGGCCGGCGCGATAACCGGCGAGGCGAACTTCGCGTTCAACGACAAGACGGGCGAGTTCCACATAAATACGGACAGGGGACGGGCCAGGAGGCCGTACATCGTGGTGAATGACGGAAAGCCCGCGCTCACCCAGGAGATGAGAGAAAAGCTGGCAAAGCGCGAGCTCGGCTGGGCCGACCTCGTGCGGTCTGGCGTGGTCGAGTTCCTGGACTCCGAGGAGGAGGGCGCGCACGCGTACGTGGCGCAGTCCGAGCGCGAGATAACCCCGGAGCACACGCACGTCGAGATTGATCCCATTTCGATCGCGGGCGTGACCGTGGCGCAGCTCACTTTCCCCGAGTACAACTCCTCGCCGCGCATCACCATGGCGTGCGCCATGAGCAAGCAGTCGCTCGGCCTTTACGCGAGCAACTTCAACCTTCGCATGGACAGCCGCGCCCACCTGCTCTTCTACCCGCAGCGGCCGCTCGTGCAGACGAGCGTCTACAAGACGCTCAAGTTCAACGAGAGGCCGGCCGGCCAGAATTTCGTCGTCGCCATAACGAGCCACTTCGGCTACAACATGGGCGACGCGGTCATAATGAACAAGAGCGCGGTCGAGCGCGCGCTCGCCAGAAGCGTTTTCTACAAGACCTACGAGACCGAGGAGCGCCGGTACCCTGGCGGTCAGAAGGACAAGTTCGAGATTCCGCAGCCCACCATCAGCGGCTACAGGGAAGAGACGTACTACCGCAACCTCGGCGAGGACGGCATTATTTTTCCAGAGGCGGAGGTGAAGGCAAGGGACGTGCTTGTCGGAAAGACTTCCCCTCCACGCTTTCTCGAGGAGGTCTCGACCTTCGGCATAACCGAGGAGAAGAAGAGGGAGAACAGCGTGACTGTCAAGAGCGGCGAGGAGGGCATCGTGGACAGCGTGCTGCTCACCGAATCGCCGAGCGGCAACAAGCTCGTCAAGATCAGGGTGCGCTCGGTCAAGGTTCCGGAGAACGGCGACAAGTTCGCCTCGCGGCACGGCCAGAAGGGAGTCGTCGGCCTGCTCGTTCCGCAGGAGGACCTGCCGTTCACAGAGAGCGGCATCGTCCCGGACCTCATCATCAACCCGCACGCCATTCCCTCGAGAATGACCGCCGGCCACATCCTCGAAATGCTCGGGGGCAAGGCGGCCGCGCTCAGCGGAAAGCTCGCCGACGGCACGATGTTCGGCGGCGACAGAGAGGAGGCGTTCAAGCAGACGCTGCAGGCCTACGGCTTCGAGCCCTACGGCAAGGAAACGCTGTACAGTGGGCTGACGGGCGAGCCCATAACCAGCCAGATTTTCATGGGCGTCATCTACTATCAGAAGCTCCATCACCTGGTCAGCAACAAGCTGCACGTGAGGAGCAGGGGCCCCGTGCAGCTTCTCACCCACCAGCCCACCGAAGGACGGGCGAGGGAGGGCGGGCTGCGCTTCGGCGAGATGGAGCGCGACTGCCTCATAGGGTACGGCGCGTCCATGCTGCTCAAAGAGCGCCTGCTTGAGGAGAGCGACAAGACGAGCGAGCTCGTGTGCGGCCGGTGCGGCTCCATCGCCGTGCACGACCACATCAAGAACAGGGACTACTGCCCGCTGTGCGACTCATCCGACCTGCACCGCGTGGAGATGAGCTATGCCTTCAAGCTGCTGCTGGACGAGATAAAGGCCATCGGGATTTTCCCGAGGCTGCTGCTCAAGGACAAGGCGTGAGCATGGTCATCGAGAAGATTGTCGACAAAATCAAGTTCTCGCTGTTCTCGCCAGAGATGATAAGGAAGATGAGTGCTGCGAAGATAACGATTCCCGACACCTACAATGAGGATGGTTACCCCATTGATGGCGGGCTTGTCGATCCCCGCATGGGAGTCATCGACCCGGGCCTCAAGTGCAGGACGTGCGGAGGCAAGATACGCTCGTGCAGCGGCCACTTCACTCACATTGAGCTCGTGAGGCCGGTCATCCACCCGGAGTTCGCTAAAGTCATCTACGTCATTCTCAAGGCCACCTGCCGGGCGTGCAAGCGCCTGCTCGTAACGAAAAAGCAGGTGGATGCCTTCGCGGCCGCGCTCACGGAGGAGGAGCGCGCCGAAGAGATTCTCGCAAAGACCAAGAAAGTCACCGTCTGTCCCCACTGCGGCGAGAAACAGGTCGAGATCAAGTTCGAGAAGCCCACCACGTTCTACGCCGGCGAGCGCATGCTGCTCCCTACGGAAGTCAGGGACAGCCTGGCAAAGATTCCCGACGAGGACCTGCGCCTGCTGGGGCTCGACCCAGAGTACGCGCGCCCCGAGTGGATGGTGCTCACCGCGCTGCTAGTGCCGCCCGTGACGGTCAGGCCGTCCATCACGCTCGAGACGGGCGAGAGGAGCGAGGACGACCTCACCCACAAGCTCGTGGACATCATGCGCATCAACCAGCGGCTCGAGGCGAACATCAACGCGGGCGCCCCCCAGCTCATCATCGAGGACCTGTGGGAGCTCCTCCAGTATCACGTGACGACCTACTTCAACAACGAGACGGCCAACATACCGCCGGCGCGCCACCGCTCGGGCAGGCCGCTCAAGACGCTGAGCCAGAGGCTCAAGGGAAAGGAGGGGCGCTTCCGCTACAATCTCTCGGGAAAGAGGGTGAATTTCAGCGCGCGCACGGTCATCTCGCCGGACCCGAACATCAGCATGAACGAGGTCGGCGTGCCCTTCGAGGTCGCGGCCGAGCTGTCGGTTCCCATCCGCGTCACGGACTGGAACATCGAGGAGTGCAAGAAGCTCATCCAGAGGAAGGAGTATCCGCAGGCCGTGTATGTGATCAGCAGGGAGGGAAAGAGGCGGAAGATCACGGACAAGAACAGGGAGGAGCTGCTCGCCGGCCTCGTCGCGGGCTGCATCGTAGAGCGCCAGCTTGACAACGGCGACATCTGCCTCTTCAACCGCCAGCCTTCGCTGCACCGCATCTCAATCATGAGCCACCGCGTGCGGCTGCTGCCGGGAAGGAGCTTCCGCATCAACCTCACGGTGTGCCCGCCCTACAACGCGGACTTCGACGGAGACGAGATGAACCTGCACGTGCCGCAGACCGAGGAGGCGCGCGTCGAGGCCGAGGTGCTCATGAAAGTGGAGAACCAGATCATCTCGCCGCGCCACGGGCGCGCGCTCATCAAGCCGCAGGAGGACCACGTCTCGGGAGCGTTCTGCCTCACGCGCGAGGGAGCCGAGTTCGACAAGGCAGAGGCGTGCCAGATTCTCGCGCTCGCGGGCATCACGGAGCTTCCCAAGCCCGTTAAGAAAGGGAAGTACAGCGGCCGCGCGCTGTTCAGCGCCCTGCTGCCGCGAGACTTCAACCTCACCTGCCGGAGCAAGCTCGGCGAGCGCATTGTCATAAAGAATGGCGAGCTCGTGGCCGGCGCCATAGAAAGCCGGGCCTTCGAGAACGAAATCATAGAGCGCCTCGTGCACCAGTACGGCAGCGAGGTCGCGCGGAAGTTCATCGACGACAGCACGCGCATCGCCCTGTACGTGATCACCCGGCACGGCTTCAGCGTCGATCTGAGCAACTACGCGCTGCCGAAAGAGGCGGAGGCGAACATAGCCGAAATCCAGAGAGACGCCAAGCGCGAGGTGGATGCGCTCGTGCTCAAGTACAGGAACAAAACGCTCGAGCGCCTGCCGGGCAGGACGCTCAAGGAAACGCTCGAGGAAATGAGCATGGCCGTGCTCTCCAAGGCCAGGGACGCGTGCGGCGCCATAGTCGAAAAGCATCTGGGCATGGACAACACGAGCATGCTCATGGCAAAAATCGGTGCGCGCGGCAACATTCTCAACGCCATCCAGATGGCTGCCATGGTGGGCCAGCAGGCTGTCAGGGGCAAGCGCATCGCCCGGGGTTATTCCAACCGCACGCTGCTGCACTTCAAGAAAGGCGACCTCGGCGCCGAGGCGCGCGGCTTCGTGGTCAATTCCTTCTGCAGGGGCCTGTCGCCCACTGAGTACTTCTTCCACTCCATGGGAGGCCGCGAGAGCCTAGTGAACACGGCCATCAGGACAGCCAGGAGCGGCTACATGCAGAGGCGCCTCATCAACGCCCTGCAGGACCTCGTGGTGAAAGACGACCTGAGCGTGCGCGACAGCCGCGGCGTTGTCGTAGAATTCACTTACGGCGGGGACGGCAGGGACGTCATGAAAGCATCAAAGGCAGGCGAGGAGGCCCTCACAGGGCCGGAGAGGGAGTAGGATGACGGGAGAGAAGAAGAAAGAGAAGGAAGAGAGCATCGACGCCGGCGAGGCGGTGGGAGTGGTGGCTGCTCAGAGCATCGGCGAGCCCGGCACGCAGATGACAATGCGCACTTTCCACTATGCGGGCGTGGCCGAGCTCGTGCCCACGGGCCTGCCGCGCCTCATCGAGATAGTCGATGCGCGCAAGGAGCCCAAGAAGCCCACCATGGACATCTTCCTGGCAAAGAGCATCGCCAGGGAAGAGAAGAAAGTGCGCGCCATAGCCGAGGAAATAGAGGAGATCCAGCTCAAGGAAGTCGCGGACATAGAGGAAGACTTCAGGAAAAAAGAAATACACATCTCGCTCGACGAGAAGTCCGTGCACGAGGAGGGCCTCAGCATAACCGAAGTGCAGAACTCCATCAAGGAAGTCGTGGGCGAGGGCGTGGAGGCGAGCAGGGGGGAGATCAGCATAAAAATGAAGGGGGCAACGCTCAGGGGCATTAGGCGCCTCACCAACAAGCTAAAAGAACTCCACCTCAGGGGGATAAAAGGAATCTCGCGCTCGATGGTGGTGCGCAGCGAAGACGGCGAATGGTTCATCCGCACTGGCGGGAGCAATCTCCTCGAAGTGCTCAAGTGGAAGGGCGTCGATCCGACGCGCGTCTACACCAACGACATAATGGAGGTGGAGCGCGTGCTGGGCATCGAGGCGGCCCGCAACGCCATAGTCCGCGAGGTCAAGCAGGTTCTCGCCATGCAGGGACTTGACGTGGATGCGCGGCACATCATGCTGCTCGCCGACGCCATGACCATGGATGGTGTGGTAAAGAGCGTGGGACGCCACGGCCTCAGCGGCGAGAAGGCCAGCATACTCGCTCGTGCGGCCTTCGAGGAAACCATCAAGCACCTCGTGGCGGCGAGCATTAAGGCTGAGGAAGACCGGCTCGTGGGCGTCACTGAAAACATCATCATAGGCCAGACGATTCCGGTGGGAACCGGCCTCGTCAAGCTCAAGATGAAACACCTAGCGTGATGAACATGGTTGATTTCGCGAAAGCGATTCGCATGGCAGTCGATTCGGGCAAAGTCGAGTTCGGCGCAAGGCGCTCGCTCAAGCTCGCTCTGCATGGAAAACCCAAGCTGCTCATTCTCGCGGCAAACGCCCCGCGCGCGCTGCGCGCCTCCCTCGAGGGCAAGGCCAAGGCGGCGGGCGTTCCCGTGAAAATTTACGGGGGCTCTTCGCTCGAGCTCGGCTCCGTGTGCGGAAAGCCGCACCCGGTCCTCGCGCTCTCCATCCTCGAGCCCGGCAACTCGCCCATTCTCGAAACCCTGTGATGCCTTTGTTCAAGCTAAGCAACGAAGAACTCAAGCTCCTAAGCCTTTTCGAGCGCATGACCGGCACGCCAGCCAAGGACGTGGTGTCTGACGGCAGCACCATCGCCTTCCTCATTCCGGCCGGGCTCATGGGCCGCGCGATAGGCAAAAAAGGGGCTTCCATAGAAAAGGTGCGCGGCGCCCTCGGCAAGCCCGTCGTGCTCTTCGAGCACGCGGACTCTCCCGAAGGCTTCATCCGCAACCTCCTGGCCCCCGCGCCCGCAATCAATATAAACATTCAAGAGAAAAACAACATCAAGACGGCTGCGGTGCGGATTGACTCCAAGCACAGGGGGATTGTCATCGGAAGGGGCGGGGAGCGCATCAAGCTCGCCCAAGCCCTTTTGCAGAGGCATTTTGGAATCACGCTCAAGCTTGTCTCGCTGTGAGGCGTCAGCATGGGAAAGGGTGAATTCGCCGGACTCGACCTGCTGCGGAGGCGCAAGCGCCAGCGCTGGCTCAAGAAGCCCTGGGTGAGGAAGAAGCTGCGCCTGAAGGAGAAGTACGACCCGCTCGAGGGTGCGCCCATGGCCAAGGGCGTCGTCATCGAGAAGAAGGCGCTCGAGCAGAAGCAGCCGCACTCGGGCCTCATCAAGTGCGTGCGCGTGCAGCTCGCCAAGAACGGCAAGATAATCACCGCCTTCGCGCCCGGCGACGGCGCCATCAACTTCATCGACGAGCACGACGAGGTGACGCTCGAGGGCCTGGGCGGCTCGCAGAGGGGCCAGATGGGCAGCATTCCGGGCGTGCGCCACAAGGTCATCGCAGTGAACGGCGTTGACCTCACCGAGCTCATCAGCGGAAAGAAGGAAAAACCGAAGAGATGAGGTCATGGCTGAAAAGCTCTTTTTCAAGTACGACCCGAGCGAGGTCGTCGTCGCCGATCAATCGCTTGCGCCCTACATCTCGCTCGCGCCCGTCACCGTCCCCCACTCCCACGGCAGGCACGCGCGCAAGCAGTTCGCCAAGGCGAAAGTCAACATCGTCGAGCGGCTCGTGAACAAGCTCATGCGCGGCGGCACGGGCGAGAAGACCGCGGGCAAGGTCATCCGCACCATGGGCAGGCTGCAGGGCAAGAAGCTCACCGTGCTGCGCCTCGTCGAGCGCGCGCTTGACGACATTCACCAGAGGACGAAAAAAAACCCCATTCAGGTGCTCGTCGATGCCCTTCAGAACACTGCCCCGCGCGAGGACACGACGCGCGTGCAGTACGGCGGCGTGTCCTACCAGGTCGCTGTCGATGTGTCCGCATCGAGAAGGCTCGACCTCGCGCTGCGCAACATCACGCTCGCCGCCATCATGCAGTCGTTCGACAAGAAGCTGACCCTGCGCGAGGCGCTCGCCAACGAAATCATCCTCGCGGCCAACAACGACGTGAATTCCTACGCGATAAAGAAGCGCGATGAGACCGAGAGGATTGCAAGAAGCGCGCGATGAGAGGATAATGCAACGAGCTGATTCTGATGGTCAGGAAAGAGTATGTTGTAGAAGAAGTTCAAAAACTAATGTACGAGCAGCCGCAGATTCGCAACATGGCCATCGTGGCGCACGTCGATCACGGAAAGACCACGCTCACGGACAGCCTTGTCGCGCGCGCGGGCCTCATCTCCAAGGAGCTGGCGGGCCAGCAGCGCGTGATGGACTTTGACGAGCAGGAGCAGGCGCGCGGCATCACCATAAAAGCAGCCTACATCAGCCTCGGCTTCACCTTTGAGGGCAAGGACTACCTCATCAACCTCATCGACACGCCGGGCCACGTGGATTTTGGGGGGCACGTGACGCGGGCCATGCGCGCGGTCGACGGCATCACGCTCGTGGTTGATGCTGTCGAGGGAGTCATGCCCCAGACCGAAACCGTCCTCCGCCAGTCGCTCAAGGAGAAGAGCAAGCCCAACCTTTTCATCAACAAGATCGACAGGCTCATCAACGAGCTCAAGCTCGGGCCCGAGGAAATGCAGGCGCGCTTAACAAAAATAATCAACAACGTGAACAAGCTCATCCGCCAGTATGCGCCTCCGGAATTCAAGGAGGCCTGGCAGGTGAGCGTGGAGAAAGGCAACGTAGCATTCGGCTCGGCCTTCCACAAGTGGGCCATCAACTTCCCGTACATGAAGAAGACGGGCATCACGTTCAAGACAATCTACGACTACTGCGCGAAAGGCGACCACAAGGCTCTTAGCGAAAAAGCGCCCATTGACGAGGTCATTCTCGAAATGGCCGTCACGCACCTGCCGGATCCGCCCACCGCCCAGAAGTACCGCATTCCGGTCATCTGGAAGGGCGACGTGGCGAGCGAGGAGGGCAAGGCCATGCTTTTGTGCGACCCAAAGGGAAAGGCGTGCATGGTCATCTTCGGCGTGGTCATGGACGAGCACGCGGGCGAGGTCGCCGTAGGCCGCGTCTTCAGCGGCACGATCAAGAAGGGCGTGGAGCTGCACCTCGCCTCGCGCCACAAGAGCGAGAAAGTCCAGCAGGTTGGCATCTACATGGGGCCTGACAGGATCATGGTCGAGGAAGTCCCTGCGGGCAACATCGCCGCGGTGGTGGGCCTGCACGACCTTTATGTCGGAGAGACGGCTAGCGAGACAGAGCTCGAGCCTTTCGAGCAGATCAAGCACTACAGCGAGCCCGTAGTGACCAAGAGCATCGAGGCCAAGCAGACGAAAGACCTCGTGCGCCTCATCGAAGTGCTCAGGCAAATAGCAAAGGAAGACCCTACGATAAAGATTGAAATCAACCAGGAGACGGGCGAGCACCTCATATCCGGCATGGGCGAGCTCCACCTCGAAATCATCGAGTACAAGATAAAGCACGAGAAGAAAGTCGACATAGAGACGAGCAAGCCCATTGTCGTCTACCGCGAGACAATCACCCAGCCAGCCGGTCCTATAGAAGGAAAGTCGCCGAACAAGCACACGAAGCTCAAAGTCTGTGTCGAGCCCCTCGAGCCCGGCGTCATCGACAGGATTAACGAGGGCGAGATTCCCGAGGGCAAGCCAAAGGGAAAGGCCCTCGTCGAGAAATTCGTCGAAGGGGGCATGGAGCGCGAGGACGCCAAGAACGTCAAGGACGTATTCAGCAAAAGCGTTTTCATCGACGCCACCAAGGGCGTGCAGTACATGAACGAAATCATGGAACTGCTCATCCAGGGTTTCGAGGAGGCCATGGAGGCCGGGCCGCTCGCCAAAGAGCGCGTGACGGGCGTCAAGGTCAAGGTCGTCGATGCGCTCATCCACGAGGATCCGGTGCATCGCGGGCCGGCCCAGATAATTCCGGCCATCCGCAGGCCCATCTACGCGGGCATGCTGCTCAGCGGCGTTGTCCTTCTCGAGCCCAAGCAGCGGCTTCTCGTGCAAGCCCCCCAGGAGTACCTCAGCTCCATCATCTCCCAGATTCAGGGCAGGCGAGGCCAGCTCGGGGAAATCCAGCAGGAGGAGGAGATCGTCACCGTGCACGGCAAAGTGCCTGTGGCCGACATGTTCGGCTTCGCCAACGACATCCGGAGCGCGACCCAGGGTCGGGCCATCTGGTACACCGAGTATGCGGGCTACGAGCGCGTGCCGAGGGAGCTGCAGGCGCGCCTCGTGCCGGAAATCCGCGAGCGGAAGGGCGAGCCCAAAGAACCGCCCTCGCCACAGACGTTCATGGACTAGGTTCCTGCGGCTTTTTTCTTCAGCCTTTCGAGGTCGCGGTGCACACCCATGAGTTTGCTTTCTGTTTCCAAGTACTCCCAGTCCAGCTTGTTCTTCTGGCGCACGAGAATGCTCACCGCATCGTTGATGTCCCTGTCGCTTCCGAACCGGAGTTTGCTGATAATGAGGTCTTCAGGTGAGGCGACGTATACGAGTGTTCCTGCAAAATCAATTTTCCGCCTTCTCTTCAGGGTGGCCTCGTCGAATTCTGAATAAACCCCTTTGACATCAAGGCGGTGGAGCGCGTCCCTGCTTTCTATCGTGCAATGAGATTTTTCTTCCAGCGCGGTCTTCAAGTCGCCTTCCGAGGCGAAAAAGCCGTTTTTCTTCAAGAAGGCGATGAGGGAAGGTATGTCGGTCGTGCGTATTGAGAGTATGATGTCCACGTCCACAGTCGTGCGCGGGGCGCCGTACAACGGAATCACCGCGCCTCCCACCACTACGTAGTCTATCTTGTTTCTGTTCAAGTAGCCGCACACGAGGCGAATGATGTCTTCAATCGCTTTCATCCGCCGCCCACCTGAACGTTTTTTTTGCTTCTCGCATAACCTCTTTTTTCCGCATTCCTTTTTTTCTGGCGCTCCGCATCACGAGCTTCGACGCGTACCGATTCAAGTCCAATGCGGCCTTCAGCGTCGCGCTCGGGCTGACATTTCTTAATGCAACTGCCTGGTGGATGAGGTCTCTCTCCCGCAACTCCTTCTGTTTTTTTCTAAAGACACTCAGCGACTGGCGGGCCACAAGAGGCTTTGCGCGCCTGTTTTTTAAAAGCTTTTCAGCAAATACTCGGCAATGAATTTCCTCCAGCACGGAGTGATACGCGTCTCGCGTGCCCTCGGCATTCTTGACGAAGAGTTCGAGCCCTACAGTTTTTTCGCAGGAAAAATCTCACTCAATGCGTTGAAACGGCTCGAGAAAAGCAAGAGCGGCAGGCTGATTCTCGTCACGGCCATGACCCCCACGAAAGCGGGCGAGGGAAAGACGACAACAACAATCGGCTTGTGCGATGCTTTCTGGAAGCTCGGCAAGTGCGCTGTCGCGACCATCCGCGAGCCCTCGCTCGGGCCTGTCTTCGGGGTGAAGGGGGGCGCCACCGGCGGAGGAAAGTCCGTCGTCGTTCCCCCTGAGGAAATCAACCTCCACTTGACAGGCGACATCCATGCAATAACTTCGGCGCACAACCTCCTCGCAGCGCTTCTCTACAACCACCTCCACCAAGGCAACGAGCTAGGCATCGATGAAAAAACAATCTGCTGGCCCTATGCCATGGACATGAGCTGCCGCGAGCTCCGCGAAATCCGCACCGCCTGCGCGCAGGGGAGCTGCAGGCACAGCAGCGGCTTCGTCATCACCGCAGCCTCAGAGGTGATGGCCGTTCTCTGTTTGGCCGGCGGCTACCGCGACCTCAGGGAAAGGCTGGCCCGCATCGTCGTTGCGTTCGACAGGAAAGGCAGGCCGGTCACCGCGGCCGACCTCAAGGCGCACGGCGCCATGGCTGCCCTGCTGCGCGCCGCGCTGAAACCAAATCTCCTCCTGACAGGCGAGGGAAACCCCTGCTTCATTCACGGAGGCCCTTTCGCTAACACCGCGCACGGCACGAACAGCATCCTGGCAACGCGCCTCGCCCTCAAGCTCGCAGGCGAAAAGGGTTTTGTCATAACCGAAACGGGTTTCGGCTCCGAGCTCGGCGCGGAGAAGTTCCTTCACATCGCCGCCCCGGCGCTTGGCACAACCCCTTCCGCGGCCGTCCTCGTCGCATCCGCCCGCGCGGTCCGCCTACACGGTCTCGCGAACCTGGAAAAGCACATCGACAACATGAAAAAACTCGGCGTTCCCACAGTCGTAGCGCTCAACCGCTTTCCCGGCGATTCGGAGGAAGAGCTTGCGCGCATCACTTCCGCCTGCGAGCATCTCGGCGTCAAAGCTGTTACAGCCGAGTGCTTTTCCAAGGGAGGCGCCGGTGCGCTCGCGCTGGCGAAAGAAGTGGAGCGCATCGCAAAAAAACCGTGCCCCCTCTCTCGCCAGAAGGGCAGTACCCTCTTCGAAAAAATTGATTTCATCGCCCGCGAGTTCTACGGCGCGGACGGCGTTGACTTTTCCGAAGACGCAAGGAAGAAACTCGAGCACTTCGCTTCACTCGGCTTCGGCTCCCTGCCCGTGTGCATGGCCAAAACCCAGCACTCCCTCTCAGACGACAAGAACCTGGCCGGCCGCCCCACGGGCTTCCGCGTGAAGGTGAATGACGCGCGCCTGAGCGCCGGCGCGGGCTTCGTGGTCGCAGTCCTCGGCGAGGTTCTTCTCATGCCGGGCCTGCCAGAAAAGCCGGCTGCCGAGCGCATCACGCTCTCTGACGAAGGGAATATAATCGGATTGGCTTAAATGCTCAGCATGGATTTTTTTGAAGCGCTCAAGCGCCGCCGTTCCACGCGCGCCTTTCTGCCCAAGCCTGTTGAGGAAAGCAAGCTCCAGCGCATTCTCGAAGCCGCCAACTCCGCGCCTTCCGCGGGCGACCTCCAAGCCTATGAAATAGTCGTCGTCAAAGAGGGCGAGCGAAAGCGGGCGCTTGCCGCCGCAGCCCTTGACCAGGACTTCATCGCTCAAGCCCCCGTAGTCCTTGTTTTCCTAGCCAACCCCCCGCGCTCTTCCCGCAAGTACGGAGATCGCGGCGCCTCGCTCTACTCTCTTCAGGATGCCACCATTGCAGCCTCCTATGCATGGCTCGCCGCGGTCGCCCAGGGCCTTGCCTGCGCTTGGGTGGGTGCATTTTACGAAGATGCGACTCGCCGCATTCTGGGCGCGCCGAAGGACCTGACCCCAATCGCGATAATCCCGGTTGGCTATGCGGGCGAAGAGCCGGAAAAGACGCCCCGCCGGCCCCTCAAGGACTTGGTGCATTTGGAAAAAATCTAGCGCAGCTTTCTTCCCACTCTCGCCAGCGCAGCCTGCAGGCGGGCGGCTTTCCTCGGGGAAAGGCTTTTGAGCAGGCGCGCGAGCGGGATGCCGAGCTTTTGCGCAGCCGCCTTCTCCAATTCGGTGGGGGCAGGAGCGGCTTTCCTCCAAACCCCCCTCAACTCCCTCAAGAAAATACTTGCTGTGGCGGGCCCGATCCCCTTGCCGAGTGCCGTGATGCGCGCCTCCAAGTCGCGCGGTCCGCTCGCTGCGGCGTGCAGCCTGACCAAGTCGCCTCCGTAATCCTTCATCAAATTTCCCATGACCTCGAGCAGCTTGTCTGCAGTCTTGAAGTCGTACCTCGTATAGCCGCCCGCATCGAGGATCTGAACAAGTCCCTCCCAGCCTGTGGCGAGAATTTTTTGCGGGGAGACGACCCCTCTTTTCTCGAACTCCCAGTAAGTCTTTTCTGCGCTCTCCGCGCGAATCGGTGCTGCAAACAGAACGGCCGCCAGGAACCACTTGAAAACCTCGTCCGCCCGACCGCTCGCAACATCCATGCCGAGCTCTTCTGAGAAAAGCCTCCCATGCTCACGCAGCAGCTTTTCAATGCTCGCCCTTTTCCTCAACTTCTCCACCAGGCTCTTTTTCGGAGAACACCTGTGCCTCGAACAGAAAAACCTGAGTGGCTCCGCTCAGCCATGCATCGGGCGGGAGGCCTGCCTTGAGGCATGCATGGGAAAGAAACTCCTCCTCCCTCCATCCAAACTCTTTTGGAACCTGGGGAAGCAGGAGGCCGGAGCGCATCCCCTGCGTTACGATGAGGCCGTGCCTGCCTATCTCAATATGGGCCGGCCTGTCTGCCGGAAGCGCTGTGGCGAGCCTTTTCGGAGGTGTGAGAACGCTTGTCTCAAAAACGACTTGCCCAACCTCTTTTTTTCCAAGCGGCTCGAATCGCGTGTCTGCAAAAGCGGCGAGCAGCGCGGCCTCGCAGACCATCTCGGCCAATGGCGTTGCCGGAGAGACGTACCCCACGCATCCCCTCAGCTGGCGCGCGGGGAAAGTGGCGAGAGTGACGAAAGCACCCCTCGGCCGCGTTCCCCACTCTGGGCAGGCTGGCTTGGGCGCCTGCCCTCGCTCCAGGTAATTTTCCACGGTCGAACGCGCGAGCCTGACCAGAAATGTCCCCTGCTCCAGGGAAAGCCTGTCCATGCTTTTATTTAGCGCGTCAGGCATTTTTATTTTCGTCGTTTTGTGGGAGATTGAGGTAATACCTCCCATCCATCACCTTCAGCCTTTCCTCGAGCGTCTTAATGTGTTCCTCCACGCCATCCTCAATTTTTTCTTTCCCGTATTTTTTCGCCAGCTCTTCGGCGTACCTGGGATAGAATTCCTCTATTTTTTCCATAACATCCCGAATGAGCACCTTCAGCACCCTCGTCTTTCCAGCCTCTTTTTCCATGCCGTTCAAGCCAAAGTGCTTTCCGAGGTTTGTTATCCTCTCCCTCTTCCAGTTGTAGTACGCGCCCGCCGCCGCAGAGCCTGCGATAACCGCGCTCTTGATGATCGCCTCGCCCCCCACGAAGGCCAAGAAGGCCAGCACGGCATCCGCCACGGGAGCGAACACGCCGAGGTGAGAAGCGCTCCAGGCATGCAGAGCAGCCAGCGCAGTTCCGGAGAGGGTGATGGAAAAAATCCTAGCCGATATGGTTTGCCATCCTATTGATTTCAGCGAGAACTCGAATTTATTTAGGAAATCGATTATCCTCTGCTTGTTCTCCTCGCACTCCTTGAGCCTTGCATCCACTCCCGTCTGGAGCTTTCCTATCTCGTGCACCGATGCCTCTATGAGCGGGATGACCGCGCGCAGGAACCTGCCCGCTACCCTGTCCTTTGTCTGGCTGCGTAGCGTCTTCAATTCCAGTTCAGCTTCCTGAGCCTTTTCCTTGTCCTCCTCCTTGTTGCTGAACTTCCCGCAAATGATGAGCGCATAGTTGAGCGCATCGCCGACGGTGAGCGGAGGGAACTCCCCTTTTTTCTCGAGCTCGACAAAATCCGGCGGCACGCGCGCCCGCCCGTCTTTCTTTTTTGCTTTGGCCTCCCCGAGCTTATCCGCCGGAACGCTTCCCCTTTCGTCAGTCAGCAGCTTCCAGAAAAAGTCCCTGAACCTATTATCCGAACTAGGCGAACGCGCGAGGCCTTTCAGTTCAGCCTGCTCTTTCTGTGCAAGGGACGAGACCCTCCCGCGTGTCGCCGGTGGGTCTCGCGCCTTAAGGGCCACTTAACCCACCTCCCACTCCGGTACGTATTCACATGGAATTAGGTTGTATTTATACCCCTCAGTTTGACGGGTGTCAAACAAGTATTTGGCGTGCGTCTAATCAAATTTCGACCCGCAGCTGAAGCATTTTTTGCTCTCACGCCAGTTTATCGCCCCGCACTCGCCGCATATCCTCCTGTGCTTGAAGTTGGGCAGGAGGAGCCACGCGCTCATGACCAGCAGGGCCGGAACCGTTATGCCGATGAGCGTGATCGCCGTCAGCTGAAAGAGCGCCAGCAGTTGGGACAGCGACCATCCGAAAGCGAAAATCATTATCGAGAAGGCGATGACTTCGTACGGGCTCGTCTCAGGCGGAAACGGGTTCCCGCACGCGCTGCACGCCTGCGCGCTCCATCGGTTAATCTCGCCGCACTTCGCACACGTTGCGCGGTATCGGAAGCTTGGGATGAGAAGCCAGTATGCCATGAGGTTGAGCCCGACCACAGTCAGGACGGGCACGGTCCAGGACTCGAAGTAGAGCGCGAAAAGAAGCTGCGGAAAAAAATAGCCGAATGCGGCCAGCAGAGCCGTGAACGCGATGACTTCGTACGGGCTCGTCACCCCCTCATCCCCAGCTTTCCTCCATGCCGCCTCGCGTGCTCAAGGAGGTTTTTGCTCACCAGCTCGCAGACTTTTTTTACCGTGGCTTCAGGCAGGTTTTCAAGGAGAAATCGCACTACAGTGGCGGCGTCCTCCTCGCCCGCCTTCGCCGCGCTTCTCCTCTGCGGCTTCTCGTACGCGGCCGGAATCGCCACGAGCGACGGGCAGGCGTCCTCCACGTCCTCGCCGAAATCCAGCTCCTCCTCGACCCCCCTCGCCATCCTCACATAATACACGCGCTTGGTTATTGTGTCTGGCACGACGCGCTCTTAGCGGTTTATTAATAAATACCTTCCACATTCTTTCGGGTGGGGCCCTGGGCTACTTGTTTCTCGACATAGAGACTTACGCGCGGCTTCACGACAGCCGGTTCGAGGCCAATCCATTCAACGAAAACGCCAAAGTGCTCGTGATCGCCTACAATTACTACCCGGGCTTTCACGCGCCCCGGCGCGCCGCGCTCAAGCCCCCTCTTCTGCTCAAGGAGTGGGAGGCCAGTGAGAGAAGCATCCTCCAGCGCTTTTACAACACCCTGCGCGAGCTGCTCTCCCGCGAGGTGTATGCCGACAGGAAAACCGGCGAAAAGCGCTGTTCGCTGCGCCTAGTGGGCTTCAACCTCCTCAAGTTCGACCTGCCCTATCTGTTCGGCCGCATGTCGCTTCACGGAATAGACACGCCCGCGCGCCTCCACGACGCTCTTTTCTCAGAGCCATTCGCGATTGACCTGTTCCAGCTCTCCCCGCTCGTCTCGCAGAAGACGCGCGAGTACGGCGAGCTGTGGGCCATCTCGCAAAAAGACGTCAATAGGTTTTTCAACCTGCGCGTGAAGGAAGGCGAGGGCGAGGACGTGGCCGCCTGGTACGACGCAAAGGATTTCGCCCGTATCGAGCGCTATGTCACCGAAGACTTCACTTTCGAGCAGCTTTATGACGCCTTCCTCATGTATATCCTAGAGAAGGAAAAATAGTCATTTTTCTTTCGAACGCAATATCCCTTCCATTTCCGCCCTCAGCGCATTCAAGTTTTTCTGGATTTCAAGCTTTTCCAACGCGCTTTTCTTGCTTAACGGGATATAAGCAGTTTCAAAAAAAATTTGCAGGAGCTCCATGGTCCTTCTCGGATTCGCGATGCATGCGATGCGCGAGGCGTTTTCCGCTTCCTGCCTTCTTCCAAGGAGGGCGTAGCACACTGCTGCCATGAACGTGTGGTCCGGGTTGGTTTTCTCCAGCTCAGCCGCCTCGAGAAAGCTGTCCGCCGCCTTTTCGAATTCCCCTTGCTTGTACAGCGCCAGCCCGTGCATGTGCCACGCTTGTGGTTGCCGTGCGTCCAGCTCCAGTGCTTTCCGTAAAGCCTCCTCCGCCTCTTTAAACCTCTCGAGCTTGTACAGGCACAGTCCCTTCAAGTACCATGCGCGCAGCGCGTCTTCCTTGAAGTCCGTCACTCCCTCGAAGCACTCCAGGCCCTTCTCGTACTCGCCTCTCTCGCAATGCATGATGCACTTCTGAATCATTCCCTCCACGAGCTCGTCCTCCGGCATGACCTTTAGGCTGCAGTTTTATATATAACGGTTTTGCCTAAATAGTTCCATGGCTGGAGAAACCGCTTTGAAGCCTCCCGAAAAAAAGACGCCGCCCGTCCTCGGGCAATATCCCGAGCCGGTGCGCACCGCGGTGCTTCCGCCCAAGCTGACTCAAGAAGTTTCCGCGGACATGAGCCCTCCCAAAGAAAAAAAGGGCTTTTGGAATAAAGTTGAAGAAAGAATCGACAGCGCCGGCGAGGTGATACGGACCGGTGTGCAAATCGCGGGCAAGGTCATAAAAAACCTGCCAGGCGCTCTCTATGAGGAAGCAAAAAACAACCCCGCAAGCTTCATTCCTGTTTACGGGAGCCTGAAGGATTTTGACGAGGCGACAAAAAAAGGCGAGTTGGGCTTGGCGGGCTTTTCCGCAGTCGGCGCAATCGTGGACGGAGCCACGCTGGGCGTGGGCGGCATAGTCAAAAAACTCGGCACTACCACGATAAAGGTAGCCGTCAAAGAGGCTGCTGTCGTTGCTGGAAAAGAGGCGGTTGAAACCGGCGTGAAGGAACTGACTGAAGCCGGAGTCAAGGCAGGAGTGAAGAAGGCAGTCGAGAAAATCTCCATCACGCTGGTTTCTGAAACCGGTGAAAAAGCCGTGGCGACGTTTACTAAAGAAACTGCTCTGGCTCAGCTGAAGGAGTTCGGCGAGCGCGCTTTAAAGGGCGGCCTTAGCCCGCATGAGGAGCATGCATACAGAAGGCTAATCGAGGAAGTAAAGGATGCTAAGTGGGATGACGTGCTGAAGGCGGCGGGCATAGGCGAAGCCAAAGGCGCTTTGGCTGCAGAAAAAAAGGCCGGTGAAGTGGTCGTGAAAGAAACTGTTAAAACAAAGTCTCTTCTTGAACGGTTTAAGAAAGGCGTCAGCGAAGTCCCGGTTCCGAGGGAAGTCGAGGCTACGGCAAAAGAGGCAGCAAAGAATGTGGGAATGAAGGGGGAAATCAAAGAAATTGTCGAAATCGATCCATTCAAAGCCATTGGAAAACAAAAGCCATCGTATTACACCCCTTCATATCTCGTCAGGGTTGAACACGAGGGCAAGGAATTCATTTTCGGCTTTGCGAAAGGAGGCAAGGGCGGGATTACAACGGGTGTTGTCCAGAAAATCGAGGATGCGACCGTTCAACTGGGCATAAGCGCCGGCAGAGGGGGAAGGGGTGCTGTTACAAAAACGGCTGAAGTTGGCGGCGAGAGCTACACGTTCGTGCTCATGAAAGAATTCGGGGGATTGAAGTAGTCAGCCAAACAAGCTGGAGACATCCACTTCTGCGCCTGTTTTGTATTCAAGTTTTGGAAAAACTTTTTCGAACAGCTCGTCTGGTCTCTGGGAGCTTTTTGCGTCTTTGAAGGCTTCGCGCCATCCCTCCAGCATGGCCTGCTTTTCGCTTTCCCCAACGTATATGCCCTGCATGAAAGTCAGGAATGATTGCCGCAGCATTTCATCGGTTGGCTTTTCGCCTGACCACGGCGCGCCCCTTCTCACAAAATTGTTGCTCTTCTCGTCATACGCCACCTCATCAAGGTTGAGGCCAGGATAGCCTTTGAGATAAGCCTCTGCGATGAGATAGCCGATGCGCGTCAGCGAGGCATTTTTTCCCACAATGCTTATGTATGCGCAGAAGGCGCTCTTCAAATCAAAAAATTCCCTTGGCTCCAGGAAAACGCGTTCCAATTTTCCTTCGCTCTCGACGCTCACGCTCCCAAGGCCGCTCACGCGCGCAGTCCTGCCTTCGCCTGCATGCTTCAGAGCAATCTGAATAGAGCCTCCCAGCAGCAATGCAATTCCGTCAAGCGCATTTAAAGAGACGGCCGCATTGAGTTCGACAAGTCCTTCGGACGCGTTCAGCGAGTCGCAGCTTAATCCGAACTGCCGCAATCTTCCATCATCAGTGAACGCCATGACGGCGATGTTCCGCTTTTCGTCAATCAACCCGATGTAAAGCCCTCCCTCCCCCTTGGTCGCCCTCAGCATGAACCCGACTTTCTCGAGCGGCTTGTATTCCAG
>JAWCPB010000019.1:0-23296 GCA_038870455.1 Candidatus Micrarchaeia archaeon | reverse complement strand
TCGTCTTCCGCACTTTCAGTCCATCCCTCGCTGTTCTCACGGGCGCGGCATCGGACATCGTCATAGCGCTCGGGGCTATGGGCGCTTTCGGCATTCCCCTCACCCTGCCTTCGTTCGCCGCCCTGCTCATGCTCATCGGCTTCTCGCTCGACACCGACATCCTCCTCACCATGCGCACGCTCAAGCGCACCGAGGGCACGCCCCGCCAGCGCGCTTACGAGACGATGAAGACGGGCGCGACCATGTCGCTCGCCGCCCTCGTGGCGTTCGGCGCGCTGCTCGCGCTCGCGCTCGTCACCCACATTCCCACCTATTACCAGATCGCCTCTGTGGCCATAGCCGGCCTGCTGGGCGATCTCGTGGCGACCTGGGGCCTCAACGCGGTCGTCATCCTGTGGTACCTCGAGAGGAAAGGGATGTGAATGCCCATCACGCACTCTCTGGCAGGCGACAGGCGCGTGCTCGCGCTCGCGGTGCTCGTGCTGCTAGCCCTGTCGCTCGCGGCCTGGAGGGGGCTTCACTTCGGCATAGAGTTCGAGGGGGGCACGCGCCTGCCTCTCACTCTCGAGAGGCCCGTGGATGCCGAGACCATGGACGAGGTCATCGGCATTCTCAAGACGCGCCTGGCCAAGTTCGGCCTCGCCCAGGTTGTTGTCAGGGGCGTGGGGGCGAGCGAAATCTACGTCGAGGTTCCCAAGGGCGACCCTTCCTTCATTCAGGAAGTCGAGAAGATAGTCAGGGAAGTGGGAAAGTTCGAGGGAATCATCGACGGCCGCGTCGCCGTGTCGGGCGAGGACATCATTCCGGGCAGCATTCAGGAGGAGCCGACCACGCAGGGCAACCGCATCACCTGGGCGGTGGGGTTCGCCATCACGCAGGAGAGCGTGGCCAAGTTCGCCGACGCGGCGAGGGGGAAAGCCGAATACCCCGTCTACATGTTTCTCGACCGGCCTGACGACGCCATCGTCGTTGTCGAGAGGGATGTTCTGCTCAACGAAAGCGTTTCGGAGGAGGCCGCGCTCGCGGCTCTCGAGAGGGCGGTGCGCAGGGAAAACGCCACCATCCCCATTTTCGTCCTCGGCGACTGGGCCGAAGCGCGCGCGCGCATCGTCAACCTCTCGAGAACAAACGAAACAAAGGCCATTGTCTCGAACACGCTCTCCCCATCCATCGTTTCCGATCTTCGCGCCATGGGCTTCGTCATCTCCAACAAAACGCGCGCCGAAATGACCCCGGAGTTTCAGGCAACGGGCCAGGCTCTTGAGGTAGACGCGTGGCCTGCCGTGGGCCTGCTCTCCTCGCCCAGGCTCAGCAAAGGCCTTGCCTCGGGCGTGGTCGGCCAGCTCTACCAGGTTTCCGGCTCGGCGAAAGGCGCGTCTTTCGACGAGCAGCGCGCCTACGCGCTGCTGCAGATGAAGAAGCTGCGCAGCATCCTCAGCGGCGGCGCGCTTCCAGTCCGCATCATCATGGGCTCGACCACGACCATTCCCGCGCCCCTTGGGGCGGAGTTCCTGCGCTACAGCGTGGTGGGCGCGCTCGCCGCCCTCGCGGGCATCGTCCTCCTCGTCTCCGTCCGCTACCGCGCCCCGAAGGTCATTCTGCCCATCATACTCATTTCTGTTGCTGAGCTCACCGTCCTCGTGTCCGTCATCGGCAGCGTCGGCACCATCGACCTGTCGGCCATGGCCGGCATCATCGCCGCGCTCGGCGTTTCCGTTGATGCGCAGATTGTCATAACGGACGAGATTCTCAAGCGCGGGGGGATGACCGAGGCGGGCACAAGGCGCAGGCTCGACAGGGCTTTTCAGATAATCACCACGAATGCGACCATCGCCGCGGTCGCCATGCTTCCCCTGCTCTTCTCCGGCCTCGTTGAAATAGTCGGCTTCGCCACCTCCACGGTGCTCGGCTACCTCCTGGGAGTGGGCATCTCGCGCCCCGCCTACGCCGCGCTCGTCGAGCACCTTTTCGGCGTGGAGGAGGAGTGAATGTTCGCCCTGCTGCAGCGGCTTTTCAAGAGCAACAGATTCTGGTCGAGCGACCTGCGCATGCTCGTCATCCCGCGCCTGCGCTCCCTCCAGCTCAGCGGCTTCATCGAGCTCCGCAAGTACGGCAGGTTCAAGGAAGGCGAAAAGCGCTTTGAAGGAGGCGAGTCGCGCCAGATTAAAAGCGCTCTTGAAAAGCTGTGCGAGCGCGCTGCCCGCTGCATCATTGAAGTAAAGAGCTCCCCGAGCCTGCTTCACGGCAGGGAAACTCTCTACGAGTTCAGCCTCACGCAGGTTTTCAAGACAAAAGCAGCGCTCGAGAAAGAAATCCGCAGCCTCAAGAAGGCCGGCCTCATCGAAGAACACTCTTATCCCGTGCGCTTTCCCGCAGGACACGAGCACGCGCACTAGCAATGTCGCGCTTCCTCCACGATCTCCGGCCCTGCGGTCGCGCCGATCCTGTCCGCGCCCGCGGCAACGAGAGCAAGCACTTGCCGCAGGCTGCGAATGCCTCCCGCAGCCTTTATCCCCGCCTTCTTCCCGACAACCCGCCTGATGAGCCTGACATCCTCCGCGCTCGCGCCTCTGGGCGCATAGCCCGTTGAAGTCTTTACGAAATCGGCGCCCGCCCGCAACGCAAGCCTGCACGCGGCAATTTTTTGCCTCTTGCTCAAGTACGCCGTCTCGATGATCGCCTTGGCGCACTTTCCTCTCCTTCTGGCGACCGCCACGGCCTCCTTCAAATCCCGCAAAACCTCCCTCTCGTTCCTGCTCAGCATCTCGCCGATGTTCATCACGATATCTACCTCGTCCGCGCCATCGCGGAAGGCCTGCTCGGCCTCCGCAACTTTCGCCCTCGTGCTCGCGGCCCCCAGCGGATAGCCGACGGTGGCGGCCACCTTCACGCCGCTTCCCTTGAGGAGCCGCGCGCACTCCCTCACCCAATGCGAGTTCACGCACACCGCGTGAAAGCCGTAGCGCCGCGCCAGGGCGCACATCCGCCGAACGTCCCGGCGCGTGACGGTTGGTTTGAGTTGCGAGTAGTCGATCAGCGCTGCTATCTCGGAGGGCCCCATCACCGGAAAAACACCGCGCAAGAGTTAATAAACCTTGCAGCCATTTTATTCACAGCAAAGCCCGCGTATAGCGGGCGCAAGCCTATAACGAAACAAAACAAAGGGCCCGTGGCGCAGCCTGGAACCCTTTTTCGCGAACCGGAAAAGGTGGGCACATAGCGCAGCAGCCTTCTACGCCCCGGGATTCCCCCGAGGCCAAGAAAGCTGACGGTCAAGGGTTCAAAGAACCCTTTTTCGGCAAACCGAAAAAGCGTTCACGGAAAAAGGGTCTGAGAATCCCTTCGGGCCCGTTGCGTGGAGCGAGTTCCACAAAAGAGGTGATGGCATGCCGTCGCAGGAGGAGAAAATCAGCCAAATCGTTTCCCTCATGGACATCCTTATCAACGACACGAGCGTGCCGAAGAACATCCGCAAGGCGGTGAGCGATGCAAAGGCCAAGCTTTCGGGAAGCGAGGAAATTGTCCAGCGCGCGAGCAGCGCCGTGTACATCCTCGACGAGGTGAGCGAGGACATCAACATGCCCGCGCACGCCAGGACACAGATTTGGACGATTCTCAGCGCGCTCGAGACGATAAAGGAAGGCGAGTAGAGGCGCCGGATGGCGAGTGAAGAGATTGTAAAACGCTTGACCGAGGCCGACCGCCTCGTCACCGCCGATGCCGCGAGGCTCATTGGGACTCTCGAGGACCCGGGCTATGTCGCCGAGCAGATTCTCCTGGAAAAGACCGCCCCCATTGTCACCGTCGAGCTCGTTCAGGAAATTGTCAGGAAGAGGGAGGAGAAGAAAATCCCCCTTCCCGTCGAAGTCGTGCGCAGCAGCGGCTTCGCCCCCGCCGCCAAGGAGCTCGAGCCCGACCTCCGCTTCCTTCCCGATAAGGAAGTGACAGGCAAGAGCAGATGCACCGGCTCGCTCGACGATTTCGTGCTCTACTTCAGGGACAGGCACAAGAGGCTCGAGAGCGTCCTGCTGGGCCACCACTCGAACCTAGCCACGGTCCCCATCTCTTCCCTGAGAAAGAGCGCGAGGGGAAGCGAGGTGCGCGTCATCGGCCTGGTGGCGGACAAGAGGGTGACCAAGAACGGCCACATTCTCCTCGAGCTCGAGAGCGAGGACGACACCGCCAAAGTGCTCGCGCTCAAGAGCGAGAAGAGCGGCGATGTCTTTTCCGCCGCATCCTCGGTGCTGCTCGACGACGTCATCGCCGTGGAGGGAAGGCTCAGCGAGGCTTTCCTCATCGCCTCCCAGATCACCTGGCCCGATGTGCCCCCGCGCGAGGCGAGGAGGGCCGAGCGCGAGGTGTGCGCGGCTTTCGTCAGCGACACTCACGTGGGCAGCAGGAACTTTCTGGAAGGGCCTTTCAAGCGCATGCTGAGCTGGCTCAACGGAAACTGCCCGCCCGGCGAGAGGGAGCTCGCCGGCAAAGTGAAGTATCTTTTTGTCGCCGGCGACGCCGTTGACGGCGTGGGCGTGTATCCCGGGCAGGAGAACGAGCTCGCCATTCTTGACATTCACGACCAGTACAAGGCCTTCTGCGAGCTCCTGGCCCAAGTTCCTAACTACATCGAGGTCATAGTCATTCCGGGCAACCACGATGCGGTCAGGAGGGCGGAACCCCAGCCGGCCATAGGCGCCGAGCTCGTGAAAGACCACGCCCCTCCGAACGCGCATTTTCTCGGGAACCCCTCGCAGCTGGAAGTGGAGGGCCTGCGCGCGCTGCTCTACCACGGCACTTCGCTCGACAGCATCATCGCGGCAATCCCGAACTCGAGTTACGAGAGGCCCGAGAAAGCCATGGCCGAGCTCCTGAAGAGAAGAAACCTTTCGCCTATTTACGGCGAGAACCCCATCATCCCCGAGCACAGGGACTACATGCTCATTGACGAGGCGCCGGACCTCATTCACATGGGCCACCTTCACAAGAACGGCGCCGACCGCTACAAAGGCACTTTCCTGTTGAACGCAGGAACCTGGCAGGCGAGAACATCGTTCCAGATTCGCCTGGGCCACGTGCCCACCCCCTGCTTCCTTCCCGTGTACAACCTGCGCTCGCTCAAGCTCGACGTCATCAACTTCGGCGAGGCTCAGCATGGATAGCTACTTCGCTTCCCTCTCCAATGGCTTGAATAAGGCTTTCGAGGTCGCCAGGCGCGCTCGAGCCACGCACATCGACCCCGCGGACGAGCCGGAGATTAAAATAGCCGAGGACGTGGCCGCGCGCGTCGAGGCTCTCGTGGGCCCGAGGGGCGTTGCCGGGGGAATCCGCGCGCTGGGCCTCGACCGCTCGAGGGAAGAGCTGGCTTTCAACATAGCCGAACAGATTCTTGAAGGAAAATACGGCGGAGGCGGCAAGGAAGAGCTTCTCAACCAAGCCATCCGCACGGGCGTGGCCCTGCTCACCGAAGGAGTTCTCGTCGCCCCCACCGAGGGCATAGCCGGCATCAGGCTGAGCAGGAACCCGGACGGAAGCGATTACCTGAGCCTGTTCTATGCGGGCCCGATCAGGAGCGCCGGCGGCACCGTCGCCGCGCTGTCCGTAGTGCTCGCCGACTACGCGCGCCTGAAGATGGGCGTGGCCGACTACAGGCCCACCGACTCCGAAGTCGAGCGCTACGTGGAGGAGATAAGCATTTACGACGCGCGCGCCGCGCGCCTGCAGCACAAGCCTTCGGATGACGAAATTCGACTCATCGTAAAAAACTGCCCGGTGTGCGTTGACGGCGACCCAACCGAACAGTTTGAGGTGCAGGTGCACCGCGACCTGCCGCGCGTTGCCACCAACCGCATCAGGGGAGGCATCGCGCTGGTCATCGCCGAAGGCATCGCCCAGAAGGCCAGCAAAGTGCTCAAGATAACCAGGAAAGTCGGCCTCAACTGGTCGTGGCTCGAGAACCTCGTCAAGAAAGCCAAGAAAGAAGGCAGCGTCGAAGTCAAGCCCAACCCTTCTTTCCTCGGCGACGTCGTTGCGGGCAGGCCCATCTTCGCCTACCCCAGCGCCAAGGGGGGCTTCCGCCTGCGCTACGGCCGCACGCGCATGACAGGCATCGCGGCCAAGGCGTTGCACCCCGCCACCATGGCCATTCTCAACGACTTTCCGGCCATCGGCACCCAGTTGAAGCTGGAGAGGCCCGGCAAGGGCTGCGTGGTCACCCCCTGCGACTCCATCGAAGGCCCGGTCGTCCTCCTCAACAGCGGCGATGTCGTGCGCGTGGAGAGCGAGGGGGAGGCGAGGCGCCTGCGCGGCGAAGTAAAGCGCATTCTCTTCCTCGGCGACCTGCTCGTTTCCTACGGCGACTTCCTCAAGTCGAACCACCCGCTCGTTCCCGGCGCGTGGTGCGAAGAGTGGTGGGCCGCGCTGGCTGAAAAAGCAGCCGCGGCCAAAGGCCTTCCGCCTCCCGTTCATCCCGCCACCGCCACCGAAGCGTTTTCCCTCTCTGAAAAGCTGGGCATTCCGCTTCACCCGAGATGGACTTTCTTCTGGCACGATGTCTCCAGCGAGCAGCTCAAGCTCCTCGCAGAGTGGCTCGCTGCCGGCCGGCTTCTGATGGAGTGGTTCGACGTCCGCGGCTTTTCAGTGGAGTTCTCGCCAGCCAAGGAGGTTCTCGAAGAGCTGTGCGTGCCCCACCGCGTGCAGGGGAAAAACATTCTTCTCGATGCCGACACTGCTCACGCGCTGCTGCGCTCGCTGGGCATGCTCGAGGGAAAACGCCTTTCACTCAAGAAATTCCAGGCAGCCTATTCCCCTGAAAAGCCGGCCCTCTCCCTCATAAGCGAGCTTGCCGGCGTCCAGGTCATGCCCAAAGCGCCGACTTACATAGGCGGCCGCATGGGCAGGCCCGAGAAGGCGCGCGAGCGCAAAATGGAGGCCTCGCCGCAGGTGCTCTTTCCGATAGGCAACGCCGGCGGCAAAACCCGCTCCATCGCAAAGGCCTTCAAGCGCCTGCGGGAGAGGGACTTCGAGGGCAAGGGAGTGTTCGTGGAAGCCGCTTCCCTGCGCTGCCCGGCCTGCAACACCCACACGACCACGAGCCGCTGTCCAATGTGCGGCTCCCGCGCCCTAGTAACCCGTTCCTGCGCGAAGTGCTCCAAGCCCATCCAAGGCTCCCAGTGCGCGTGCGGTGGCAAGGCCGCTCCATTCGCCACAAAGCCGCTCAACATCGTCTCCATAGTCGAGAAGGCGAGGGCGGCCTGCGGCTTCTTTCCCGAGGAACTGAAGGGCGTGCGCGGCATGACGAGCGCGCTCAAGCTCCCCGAGCCTCTCGAGAAGGGCATACTGCGCTCCAAACACGATGTCTTCGTGTTCAAGGATGGCACGATCCGGTTCGACGCCACCAACCTCCCGCTCACCCACTTCACTCCGGAGGAGGTTGGCGTGCCTGTCGAGCGCCTGCGGGAGCTCGGCTACACGCACGATTGCCACGGCGCCCCCCTCTCTTCCCACAGCCAGCTTCTCGAGCTGCGTCCGCAGGACATCATCCTGCCCGAGAGCGGCGCCGACTACCTCCTGCGCGTGGCAAAATTCGTGGATGACGAGCTCATCCTCCTCTACGGCCAGTCCCCATTCTACAACATAGCCTCGCGTGATGAGCTCGTCGGCACCCTCGTGGTCACCCTATCGCCGCACACCTCGTGCGGAGTGCTCGGCCGCGTTGTCGGCTTCACGAAAGCCAATGCCATGTACTGCCATCCATATACAATTGCGGCCAGAAGAAGGAACGCTGACGGAGATGAGGACTCCATCATGCTGCTTATGGACGCGCTCCTGAACTTCTCGCGCGCGTTCCTGCCCGAGTCGAGGGGCGGCTCGATGGACGCGCCGCTCATCCTCTCCTCGGCCATCGACCCGAAGGAAGTGGATGACGAAGTGCATGCTATGGAAGTCGTGGCGCGCTACCCGCTCGAATTCTACGAGGCCTGCCAGCGCTTCGCCTCTCCCTCAGAAGCCAAGCTCGAGAAGGTGGGCGACCGCCTCGGCCGGCCCTCGGTCTATGCAGGCCTCGGCTTCACGCACTCCGCGGCAAGCATTCACGGCGGGCCCGTGCGCACGGCCTACGTTTCCCTCAAGAGCATGAAGGAAAAGCTTGAAATCCAGTTTTCGCTGACGGAAAAAATCCGCGCTGCCGACGCGCGCGACGCTGCAGCGCGCGTCATCCTCTCCCACTTCCTGCCCGACCTGTACGGCAACCTGCGTTCTTTCTCGCGCCAGGAATTCCGCTGCGGCGACTGCAACTTCAAGTACCGCCGCGTTCCGCTTCTCGGAAAATGCAGGCGGTGCGGCGGCAAGCTCCTGCTGACAGTCAACAAGGGAGGCATCGAAAAGTACCTATCCCTCTCGCGCGAAATAGCCGAGCGCTATGCCCTGCCAGACTACCTCAAGCAGCGCCTCGCCCTCATCGAGAAAGACATCGCCTCCATCTTCCAGGACGAGACGCAGAAGCAGTTCAATTTGGCGGACTTCATGTAAGACAAAGGGGGGAGGTGTCCCCCCTTCGTCCTCGACCTTCCCCCCTCTTTAGGAGGGGATTACGGAGAAACCTCAAACTGGGGGAACCGCAGGTTCCCGCGGTTCGGCCCCCTGGGTTCGGCAGGACGAGACGCAGAAGCAGTTCAATTTGGCGGACTTCATGTAAGGTTTTTAAATACGGAGGATAAATCTGTTTAAGGGTGGTTCGATGATTACTGGCGGGAAAATCACTTCGGTTGAGGCCAGGCGTGAGAGCGACGAGCCCATCACAGGCCTCAGCATCAACATCGGGCTCGACGCGCTAAAAGTGAACGGCGAAGACATAGAGATAAAATACACTTATACAGTTGCCTATGCCGAGAAAGTCGGCTCGCTCAAAATCCAGGGCATTCTCTATGCAAAAGAAGAGCCCAAGCGGGCCAGTGAGATAGAGCGGACCTGGGATGGGGAAAAGAGGCTGCCAGCCGACTTTGCCGAAGTGGTGCTGAACACCATAAACTTCACGTGCAGCACCAACGGCACGCTCGTGGTGAGGCCCATCAACCTCGCCCCGCCCATGATTCCCCCTAAGATAGAAATTGCCAAAGGCGGGGGCGCCAGCGCGGGCTGAAACCGCACCCTTTTTATGCATCCCCCACGCAAAAACATTCAATGACGCAACAACTACTCGCGCCCACCCCAAAGGTGGGATTTTCGCTCTCTCCTGAGGACGCGGTGAAGGTATACAATACCCATCATGTGCCGGTGGATTTCTCAAGGATGAGTCCACGCGAACGGGTTGCCGCTGACAAATTCTTTCAACAGTATGCCAAGCGCGTGGAGGCCGAAATAATTCTCGCCATTCTCAAAAGCCTGGCATCTGGAATGCCACTTCGCACTTTCATCAGCCTCCCGAAAGATGTTGAGTGGCGCGTCTACTCCTTTCTCTCCTCAATGAGGCCCGAGCAGCTCAACGCAGCTAAAACTTTCCTGAAGAAAAACCCCGGCATACTCATTCAAATGGAGGCCTTTGTGCGCACATACGAGAAGTATGACAAAACCCTCGCGAATCTCTCGGAATTGCGCGCGCCGGGCGCGGCCTCGCGCCTCTTTCTCACGGGCGGCACCATGCTCATGACGATTTTGGGAGCGCTTCCCTACGCTGCCGGCGCGGGCGCATACGAAATGCTTACGGGCAAGGACATCGCCATCTGGCGGACCATCCGAGATGTCTTCTGGGGCGGAAGGGAGATCAGCCAGGCGCAGAAACGCGCCTTCACGGAATACGCCTTGGCGCTGGAGGAGGCGGAATCCCGGCTTCGCCTGCTGCTCGATACGACTGCCGCGGCGGGCATGGCCATACTTTCCGGGGATGAAAAAACAATAAGAAAAAACTTCGAGCGCATCGTGTCTGCAAGAGGGGAAGCTGCCAGAGCATTTGACGAACTGGAGTTGGCCTACCGCAACAACGCCGATTATCTCGGCGAGGTCTTCCGGCCGGCCCACGAGCAAATCAGAGACTTCATGTTCAATGCCATACTCATGACGCTGGGATGGACCGCAATCTACAAGTATGCGCCGCGGTGGTTCATAAAGTGGGTTATCACCCCTTATGTCACTTTAGACATCGCATGGGCTCTAAAGGAAGTGTATGAAACATGGCGGGAAGAGGAGAAGACGTTTGAAAAATTCATCGCATCCCAGACCGATATACAACTCGATCTGGGGATTCTGCTGGTCAGCTCCCTCTTCCCAGAAGTTTTCGAAAAGCACTACTCGGAAGGGGAATTGGACAGGGAAGGCGCGTTTGATGAAATAAGGAAAATTCTGAAACTAAAAGAAAAGGAGGAAATCGCGCCGTTTCTTGCAAAATGCATACTCGAGTACTACCGCGGCCATGCCATTCCGGAAGAAGTGAGGAGAAGAATTAAGAAAATAGAGGGAAATGAGCTTGCACGACTTGCCATCGAATACGCAGAGGAACATAAGCTGGAGATATAGATTTAAATAGCGAAGATGCGCACAATACACAGGTGATGAAGTGGGGGTTGTAAGCGACATACAAAAGAAAGTGGCTGCGTTCAAAGGAGGACCCGAAGAACTCATAAAGATAATCGAAGAGATAGAAAATAGAATCTTCCAATTGTTACAAAAAGATCTTCCGAATGATGCAAAAGCCAAAATAAACAATTTACGAAAACGACTCGAGGGTATAATGGCGGAAATACAAAAGGGGGAAACCCCCAAAGGCGAAATTGCTGTTCTCAAGTACGATTTGAATAAACTTGAGAGAACAATAGCCGTCCCGCCCGAGAAAGCCGTAGAAATCACAACTGGCACAGCGAAGAGCATTGAAATGGTCCGCATGTTTCAGGCAACTTTTCCAAAAGACTTCTACGAAATTATTGTAGAAAGTCCTGCTCTTAAAGAAGCGAAGTGGTGGAAGGCGCCATTCAGGTGGCTTTTGAAAAGAAAACTGGAAAAAGGAGTGCCTCTGAGCGAAAAAGAAATTGAAAGGCTCATTAGAGTGCTGGCGAAATACGACCCCACAAACCCACTGCTCGAAAAAATCGCGTTGCACAACGGCATCGGCATTGATGATTTTCTCGTTCAGCTCAGCAGAGACGGTATAATCAATGCGAGGCAGTTCAGAAAGTTTGTGCACGCCAACATCGTAGAAGTCACCCGCAATATCTCGAGCTCTGTTAGGAGCCTCGCTCTTTCCGCCGAACAAAAAGATTTGTTGATGCAGGACATCATAATTGAAACACTCGATAAGAAAAATGCCTCAAAAAGCATCCCCGACATAGTGGAGTCAGTCCTGAAAAGGCACGGGATTGAAGAATCCCACATAACCTCCATCAAAAACGATGTTATCGGCCTGATGAAAGGAAAAGGGCTTTGGCTCGAGGCTTTCAGAAAATACGGGTTTGAAGTAATCGAAGCCCGGGTTCTTCCAAAATTTGCAGAATACCTCACAGCAGTAGCGCGCGGAGTGAAAAAACATCCATTTGCAACTTTGGGGTTGATTATCGTTGGAGGTATTGTCATTCGCTCCTGCACGGAAAAGCGCCCTAAGACGTACCAGCCTCCATATCAACCCCAAACATATCAACCACAACCAAAAGCCCCTGGAAAAGGAAAAAAAGAAGGAAGAACATTCCCTTAAATCCTAAGTATCAAATGTGTGCACCATGGGACAGGTTCCAAAGCCGATCACAAAGGAAGAAAAAGCTGGCGAGAATGCTTTTGAAGCTATTTCCAAGTTTGCCAGAACCGGGAACGAAAAAGCAAAAGAGGATTTTCTGAGACTCGCAAAGGAATACGGAAACAATGAAGATTTCAAGCGCGGCTATTGGAACGCGCTTAATAAGGATAAAGGTTTTCTTCGACTCAGGAATTTGTTGGGAGGAGTGATTACCCCTAAGGATTTAGTCAGTGCTATCGAGTCTGCGCGCAATAATCCAACAAATGCCAAAACACTCTACGGCGAGGAGTTCGTACAGGCGGTACAAGCTTACATGGAGAAGAAGCCGGAAAAGCCCGAGAAAAAGCCTGTCGTGCCCAAGAAGACCGTTAACACACTCGCAGAAGAGGACGTGAGAAAACTAAAGGAACTTGTTGAAGCTGAAAAGTGGATTGAGGCATATGACCATCTGGTGAAGATTTACGCCCGCATGAAATCTCCGGAGAGCAAGTACAAGGGTTATACAGAAGCCATTAGAAGCACCAACATTTTTGGAGAGCTTGAGCAACAGGTCCTTTCGAAGGGTATAACAGAAGACTATAAGGATGGCTATTCGGTAGGAGAAAGGTTGGGTTTGATGATCGCCACTTGGCTTGCCGATCCGCTTGATCTCGAGAGGCGCAAGGAACTTGAAGATCGTCTTGGTTCAGCAGAGGCAGGATATGTTATACGAAACGCTGAATGGAAAAGTGGTTACATCGATGGTGTGCGTAAAGTGCTTAACAAAATCGGACTCAAGGATGTCCCGGGGTTCGACCCACACAACTTGCGTAAGTGGTGTGTGCAAACCGGACACCAGCTTGACTATGCGAAGACCAGCATGCTCAACCTTCTCAACTACCTGGCTAATCTGTCAGGAGATTTTGTCTACACCGCAGAAAAATCTGACATTCGTTCGCGTCTAGATAAAGCAGCAGAAAACGCGCGCAAGGCGGTGGATGGACTCCCGCCTGCTGTGAAGGATGTCTTCCTCTCCTATTACTCCACAACAATCGACGATGAAATTGGAGGGAAAGATTCACTCGAAGTTTTAATTAATCTTTCCAAGAACGAAACCTTCTTAAAAACAAGGGCCAACTTTGTGAAGGAATTCAGTGACAGAAGACTGCCTTTTGCCCCAATCTTGAAGCTTGACATCCGCGCCCAGTGGGCCTTCTTGAGTAAAGCGCTGCCGGTGCTGAGACAAAATAACCTGGACAACAATGAATTCCTTAACATGCTGTACGGCCAGTTGCCCCAAATTGCCTATGGAGGGCTGGTGCCGTTCTTCACGAATGCGCTGCCGGCGTTGATAAGACGGACAACCGCTAATGGAGAGCTGGAGCAGCTCATAACAACCATCGTATTGTATGACAACAACCTACAGAACATGGGAAAAAACGCCTTGGATGCCAAAAAGATCATCGAGACCTATTACAAAGAAAAAATCGAATACCTCCTCGGCTGCGCTGACGTGAATCCCATGGCGGGGTACTTCGGCAGGTACCTTGAGAGCGGCAGAGAGGAAGATATGATGGTCAGAGAGCCGTATCTATATTATTACGGCAGTGTCTATAAACAGATCTACTGGTCGCTGGGCTGGCCACTTGGCTATTACTCTTTTTACAAAGCTAGCTGGGGCAGTGACACTTACACCACTGGCGGCTATGAACTAGGAAGAATTTATCCATACTTTCCAGGCCCCCCTATTGGAAGGCGGGCTTTCATAAGCGATATACAGCCATTACATTTTGAAGAGCTAAAAAACGTGTTTGGGCTCCCAACTTTTGCTCGCGATGGCATCCCAGGCGCGGCGAAAGAGCCGATTGGCTGGAGGGGCATAAGTGACTATATTAACGCGCTGACAAGCTGGAAGCCGCAGAGAGCGTACAAGACACGTTTCGTTGGCTGGGAGACGACAATGAAGGCTGAGATACAAAAAAGCATTACGACCGCCTATGGACTTCAGGATGCTGGCCAGAGCAGACTTGTGAACGACATCCTGAGCGCCTACGATATCGAGGATGCCCAGCAGAGACGCGACAAGTTTGATGAGCTTCTTGCTTCCTTCGAGCCGGATGCTGACAAACGAAAGGCGTTAGTCGACAAGCTAATGTCCGAATCCACACAGTCGCCCAAGGAAAGGCAGCAGCGGGTGGAGACCATTGTGGCTGGCTATGGAAAAGAGTTTGTAGCCCGCTCATATGAATCCAGCTGGTGGAATGTCGGAGGAAGAGTTGTCGGGGTTGGTCCCGAGTCGAGCGCCCTAATCGAAGGACAATATGAAGATTATGGCAAAAACGCGCTGGTAAAATTTTTCGAGGAGTTGCGTGGCATTGGCATTGCAAAGGATGGAAAGCTGGCCGTGCCGTATCAGATGTTTCGTTGGAACGAGGGGGAGATTCTCCAGAGCTACATCGAGGGCCAAATTCCGGAAGAAAACAACATCGTGTTTTACATAGAGAAAGACTACGGAACCGGCCTGTATAATGCATACGCCTTTCTCAACACCCACGGCCACCTCATCCATATAAAGAGCATGGACATTTACAACGCGAATGGAGAGAAGATAAATCAGCTTTTCGGGAGCTACTGGGGAACAGTGGATGATCTTTTCGGGTTGAGCTTGAGATACAAAATGTATGGAGAAGAAGGAAAGGTGTTCGACCTTCCGGATAAGTCTTTTGGGGGGGTTGTTCTCGCCGGAACGGTTGGTCCGGCCATGCTTGGAGCCATAATCAGCAGGGAGAAGGCGGTTGGCGTTTTCGAAAGGCCGGAAGATGTGATTCTGGCAGCTGGCGCCCAGCTGCGCAACAAGAAGGTTGTCTCACACATCGTAGGTGCATACCGCGAGATTGACGGGAAAAAAGGCGTGGAGCTTGCCACGCTGTTTTCCAAACCACTGCCGCTTGAGCTTACGTTAGGGGCGGCCGAGGGACGCGACGTGTATGGCGTGCTAAAGTTTCAGCTAAAAAAACACTACGTCAACGTCTTCGGCTTTAACGACCTCTTGTGGAGATTTAACAGGTTAAAGCAACAGCTCGGAGAGAAAGAAATCCCACAAAGCGCTGTGGCCAGCGCTATCGACAAATCCTTTTCGGAGAACAAGGGATTGTTCGCAGCCCCGGCTCCAACTTATGAGCAGCTTGTAAAGATAGGGAGCGATTACGCGCGGGCGCTGGGCTTCAATCCAGACGATCCTGCCGTGAAAGCCGAGATTGAAAAGTGGGCGAAGGCCAGGTCAGCAGCGGTTGAGGAAATCCGGGGTGAGATAACGGGCGGGAGAGTTACATGGATCATGGACAGAGAGAAATTCAATCATTATGTGACAGCCTCCATTCTAGCACGGAGGTTGGCCGAAGAGACAGGCGTGGATTTTAACGTTGCATTCAGGTTTGTGCTTGATGAGCTCGGTGAAAAAAGAATAGAGGGTGCGGTGGACAGGGTAGGCTTTTCGGGAGCTGGCACAATAGGCATCATCCGATACAAGGACGACGAGGGGAAATTCGTTGCGGAAATCGTCGGGCAGGAAACCCCGTGGCTCGGAGGAGGCCTGCTCGCCAAGGACTGGACAAAGTGGCTGATTGGAGGCGGAGGCTTGGTCGGAGAAGAGGCCTATACCTTTGGAGCAAAGGTCGTGCGGCATTTCGAAAAAGGCGCACTCTTGCAGGAGCTTGGGATATGGGGTTCTGTGTATTACCCTGTTGGCGTTGCTGGAGGAGTGGCCGCATACTTGAACTTTTCTCCATCGATCGAGACCATAGCAGCCTTCTCTGGCCAATACATCCGTCTCTCTGATAAAGAACTGACAAATCTGAACGCGGAGATAGCGTTCAAGTTGGACACTTATGGGGAAGTGCGTGTGCTCTACATATTCGATGATGTGCGGAAAAAAGGCATCGTTTCTGTGATGAGCGAGAGCGAGTATCAGAACCTTATTGCGGTGCTTAATAAAGAGGAGGGGTATGAAGATATAAAAGATTTTCTGGAACAGCTTAATCTCGGTCAGGCTGACTATTCATATCTGAAGCAGCACATTGGCAAACTTGAGGCAAGCATCTTTTGGGTAAAGAAAAAAAAATGGGATTTGACGCTTGAGCTCTCTGCGGGCATTGGAGGAGGCGAGACAATCTATCAAAGTGGAGCAACAAGATGGAGCATGTTCGGCGGAGGCGGAGGGCCAGTCCTTACAATCAGAGGAGAAAAATACGGAAATTGGCAACTTGATCTTGGACTTCGAGCTGATTATGATAAAGTCCTAACTCTGAGACCTATCGAAGAGTTCGAACTGTGGAAATTTTTCTTTTTCCTTAATGCCAGATTTTAGTGCCAGAACCCAACGCGATTGGGATATCGATAGCTCCCTGAGCCTTTCAAAAACCTTTTTATTCCCTGCCCTCCAATTTTTGTCCGCGACCAGTATGGCTTTCGAAAGGCTTCGCAGAGGAGAGGCCACATTAGAGGAGCTCATCGCCGTGGAGGAG
This sequence comes from Candidatus Micrarchaeia archaeon, assembly GCA_038870455.1. Classification (GTDB taxonomy): domain Archaea; phylum Micrarchaeota; class Micrarchaeia; order Burarchaeales; family JACRGF01; genus JAWAFC01. Next base: position 7,084 of record JAWCPB010000019.1, on the reverse strand, counting down.
CTGAAGTTCGAGCTCAACAGCGGCCTGCTCGAGCTCGCCCGCCTGCGCGCTGAGGGCAAGGAAGATGCGCAACTCGCCGCGCGCGTGGGCGCGCAGAAGGGCCTGCTCAGCGAGCTCGCCGCGCTCAAGCATAAGCTTGGCATCGCGGACTACACCCCAGGAGAGGAGGAGCTGCGGCGCCTCACGAAAGAATTCAAGCAGGCGAGGGACGCTGGCGTGCTGGCGCGCATTCGCGAGATAATCTCTGCCAACCACGCTAGGAAGAGGGAGATTGCAGAAAAAGCGCTTGCCCAAGTCAAAAAAGAGGCTAAGGCGCCCGCGCCATCGCTTCCTCCCGTGCCGAGCCTTGTGGTGCGGGCCATCCACGGCCGCAGGGCGGAATATGTTCGGGAAGAAGATGTGACCGAGTTTGATGCCAACGAGGGTGAAATACGCTCGGCAGGCGAGGAGCTGCAGAGGGAGCGCCTGCGCGGCAACCTTCAGAAGTGCGCGGAGCTTGAGAGGACTCTCAGCGTTCTGATTGAAAAGAGGGAGGCGCTCATAGCCAGAGCTGAAGAGATCCTTGCTAAAGAAGTCTCTGAAGAAATGGGGAAGGCAAGGGCGCTCAGGGCGCGCTAGGCTTGGACAGGAGCCAGAACGAAGCGGATTTTTCCGCCAGCCAAAATTATTCAGAAGCCCCTCTCTTCAGCGCGAGCTGCCTTTCCAGCATATCGAGCTGCTGCGAAATCCTCTCAAGCGTCCTCCTCATCCCGGCCACTTCAAAGCTGATGTTCTGCAGGAAAACCCTGTCCGATAGCACGGGCGGCGCGGTAATCTCCGCAGGCGCCTTCGCCCCGCCGGCTTTGCCTTTTCTGGCAGGCTTCTCCTCTGCGGCAAGCATTTTCCTCGCCTGCCTCACCCACTTTTTAATGTTCGAGAAGGGCGCGAACTTGTACTTGCCCGTCTTTTCAGTGATTTCTTTCCTGAGCTCGATGAGCTTTGCCGTGTTCAGCTTCTCGTCGCCCCAGCTCCTGAGCTTTCTCTTTATGACTGCCGCAACGTCGTCTTCCATGCCACCCCTCCCGAGAGTATTTATTCGGAGATTTTTTTAAACTTGTTCTTTCACTCAGTTTTTTCCTTTATTCTCTCAACAAATTCTTTGGCGGTTTTGAGCGCAAAACCCGCTTCGTACCTTGAAATCGAACCGACTTTCTCGTAAAGCACCGCGTGCCTCTTTTTCCTCATCCTGTCAAAAAGACTGACCAGGTCCCCGAATCTCGCTCCGAGCTTGGCATCGGCGTAATCCACCGCGATCTTGTGCCTTTCTTCTCCTGATGGGGCGTATCCCTCTGCGAACATGAGCGCCATCGCCGCGTGCAGCATCGCGTTATAAGCCATGACGAAAGCCCAGTCACAATCCACTTCAAGGGTTTTCCCGGCTACCGCCAGGTCCCTCTCAGCCGCCGCGAGGTTCTCGCCGGCCTGTCTCGGATCTTTAGGAACTTTCCGTATCCGCCCTTGCTTCAACAAATCGCTTAAATGCATCCTCCTCCCCGACGAGCATTATCCTCCTGCTTCTGACGACATCGCGCAAGAAGCCGCTCGAGAGCTTCTCCGCGAACTCTTTTTCTGGGTAAACGAGGTAATTGACATCGCGCCCTATTTTTCTTTCAATGCGGGAAATAATTTTGTTGAAGTCATCTATGTGAATATCGCCAATCACCATGAGGTCTATGTCGCTGCCTTTTCTTTCCTTTCCCTCCGCGTAAGAGCCGTATACGAAAGCGAACAGGGCACCCGACTTCTCCAACTCTTTCCTCATCGCATCACCGAGCCCCTCTGTCTTCAGCAGCATGGTTTTCAGCTCTTCGAAAATAGGGCATTTTTTGTTCACCCCGAAATATCTCAGGTTCCCCTTCCTGTTTGAGTAGAGTATCCCAGCGTCCGCCAGCGCCTGAAGCCCGCTTCTGACCGCGTTCGTTTCCTCGCCAAGTCTCTTTGACACTTCCCTTATGTAGAATTCGTTTTCCGGATTGGCGAAAAAAAACGCAAGCAGTTTCCTCTTCACCCTTGATGTTATGAGGGCCTCCAGCATCGAGTAAATTTTTTACACAATTGTTTATAATTCTTGCTCACTCCTCTCGTATTTCGCTGTTATCACCCTCCTGATTTCCCTCGCCTTTTTCTCGCCTATCTTTTCGACTTCCTGCAGCTGCTTCTCGCTCGCCTTGAAAACTTTTTCCACGCTTCCGAAGCGGGCGAGCAGCGCCTTGGCGAGCTTTGGCCCTACATTGGGCAGCGTCTCAATTATGAGCTGCTGCCTCTGGGCCAGGCTCCACGCCCTTTTTTCCCCGAGCAGCCTGACCTCCCTCTTTTCCCCAAGCTGCTCCCTTCTCGCAATCGCGTACAACAGCTCGGCAGTCTTCTCTTCATCCCGCGTAAAGAAAACCGATACGCCATAATCGACTATGAGCGCCGCAATCGCTCCGAGCACAGCGCTCTTCCCCACCCGCTCGGCGAACCTCTCGCCTTCGATTACCACGAGCGCGCGCGGAAAGTCGGCGAGCATCCTGCCCGCCTGATGGAACAGCCGGCCATCCATGATGCTGTTCTCGAAATCATCCCTCGTCTTCCTCTCGCACACCACCCGCTCGCTGAGTATATAGTCGCCCACGGGAAGCACCGTCTTCCTGACCACGACATTCATGGAGGCGAGCACCTCGGGTACTCCGCTCTCGTGCTCATCTGCAAAAACCTCAATGTGCCGCTTCTCGCCCTTTTCCGAAAAACGGTGCAGGGGAAGCTGCATCTCAAACCCCCTTCAGGTAACTTTCTATTTCCTCGAAGCTCACGCCGCAGCCCGCGAACTTCACCGTGTAGAGCGCTGCCTCGAGCGCCTGCCTCTCAGCCTCCCCGTACTTCTTGAAGTAGCCTCGCTCGAACGCGAGCGCAACCAGCTCGCACGAGCGGAAAGCGCTCAGCCCTTTGGTGAGTTCGCCCAGCCTGCCTAAGTACTCCTCATTCACCTCGACTTTTCCCTCGAACTCCTTTTCCATGTGTTCCTTGAGCGCGAGCGGCGCCTCGATGAGCATTCTCGTCGTCCTCTCATCGATGAGTATGTTCTTCACTCCCGCCTGCGCGGCGAGCGCGAGCGCTTCGGCCTCGCCCGCCTGCACGAGGTTCAACGGCCTCCCATTCACGATGAACAGGTTGTTGGTTATCCACAGCACCTCTTCCCTCTCTTTCTTCAAGTCCTTCGCCACCGTCTGGATCACGCCGTCCCTTTCCGCGTTCAACAGCCTTATGGCGGCCATGGCGTGCTCGCGTATTTTCATCGGGTGCTCTATGCTCTCGTACCTGACCACCGGCGTTATGAGAAAGCCCCCTCTCATGCGCTTCTTGAGCTCGTAAAGGAGGGGCAGGAAGCAAGAGTCGGTCAGCGAAATCAGCGCGCTCGAGTCGCAGACAACAGACTCCTCTCCGTTCATCCGCTCACTTCCCGAAAAGCTTTCTCGCCTTCTTGAGCCTCTCGGCTATGCCGAAAGTCTTTCCAGCCCTGTCGAAAATCATCGTCTTTCCGGCATAGCTCGCGATATCCCTCTTGCTGACTCCGACGAGCGCGGCGGCGTTTCCCAGCGAGAAACCCTGTGCGTAAAGCGTGCTTCCAATCTTTATCCTCGCCTTGAACAGAACATCCTTGACATACCTCCTGTCCCTCGCCTCAGCCTCGGCAAGCCCTTTCTCAAGCCCCTCGATGCACACTCCAAACTCTTCCTCCATGCCTTCTTTCGCATAATACGCGCATTCTCCGAGCTTTTTCTGGGTTTTAGAAACGAATTCATCCCATTTCTCTGTTTTCCAGAAATGAGGCTTCTCCAATACCTTCGCAAGGGAGTAAGACACTATTGCCAGCTCGAGCATGCCTTTCTTAGCCTCGATTGCAAGCGAGTTCGTGCATCTATTGCTTGTTTTCCTCAACGCAGTAATATCCATCTTCTTTAATGCATCAAGAATCTCCTGCGTTGCTTCAAAAAGCCCGTACTCCATTTTCCCACCGATTTCATTTCCCGAGCCGGGCAGGGTTTTTCCGAGGAGAAAACGAAGGTTTAAAAATGTGTCATGACTAAGTCACGACACTTCCATGGAGTTGTCGTGACTCCATTGAACACGCGAGCAGGTGCGTTCATGCCCGGCAATGAAGCAGATGAAGAAAACAAAGCTTTTAAGCCTATCGAGAGCGCCCTCCCGACCAAGGACGTTGAGGCTGTCCGCGATGAGGTTGAGAATGAGTTGCGGCCCGTCCTCGCCAAGTTGCGGGATCCGGTTTTCCTCGCCTCCGTCCTCTACATGACTGTAAGGGAAAAGGAGAACACCAATCGCCTGCTCAAGAACATTTACGCTCGCCTCGATGCGCTTGAAGCGAGAATCGGCAGGCTGGAGGGGCTGGCGGGTGAGGCAAGGCGACCAGCGCCCGTCCTTCCAGACGTCGATCAGCGCATCGTGGATTTCGTGAGGCAGAAGGGTTTGGCGTGCGCCGAGGACGTGCAATCCGCCTTTGGCTACAAGGGGCGGAATGCCGCGAGCGCGCGTCTGAACAACCTTTTCGAGCTCGGGGTTCTCGAAAAGGTTCAGGCCGGCAGGAAAGTCTTCTACCGGCTTCCAGAGTCACGCTTGCAAGGCGACCAGCACTTGCATGCTAGCGGGCGCGGGGTGCGGCCATAATCGGAACCTGCGGTTCCGATGCCTCCCTTTGGAGGTTGTAGGTTCCGGTGGATTTCACCTCCCACACAACCCTCTTTCTCGACCACCCCGCCCCCCTACTTCTTTTCCATGAACTCCGTCAGCAGTCCCTCTTGCTCCAGCTCTGATACCAAACGTTCCACAAAGCTTTTTCCTGTCGGCGTCAGCACGAGCGTCAGCGTCCGGCCTTCGTCGGTTGCATTTAGCGTGAAGAGTGTTTCTTCTTCGTACGCGCAAACCACGAGAGACCACCCGCGCTTGTTGTCATCGAAGTACATGGTGAGGCCCTTGAACGCCTTAAGCTTTCTGGCAGGTCCCCTTCCGGCGACCCTGTCCTCGAGGAATCGCATGAGGGCTTTCTCACGCGAATCGGCCTCCCTCTCAGCACCATCCCCGCCCCCAGAAATCTCAACCACCTGAAAGCTTCTTTCGGGCGTGAGTTGCCTGTTCTCCTCTATTTTGCTGAAAAACTCGTCGAGGTTCCTAAAGACCTGTTTGAACGCCTCTCCCCGGTCAGCGCTTTTCTTACGCATTCCCTCCTCCTCTAGAACAAGCAATTCTTTTGCTGCTTCACCTATTTAAACCCCAGCGCATAATCTGGAAACATGACAAAGCGCAGGGCGCGAAAGGCAAAAGCCGCGGGAAGGCCAGCCCGCAGGCCTGTTTCAAAGCCCAGGCGAAAGCCAACGCCGCATTTCCTCAGGCTTCCATCCAAAATCCCGGCCGCTCTCCCGCCTCTTTCAACCAAGCCCGCGCCTGCCAAGCCGCCGGCCGCTCCCCTTTCGGCAGCACCTCTCGCGAAGCCACCTGCGCCTCCGCCCGCGGCCAGGGCAGAGGTAAAAATCGTGAAAGGCATTCCGCGTGCCCCCGAGCCTTTTCCCCAGGATTTTTTCGCCGAGCTTCGCTCCGATCTCGAGGGCTTCTGGCGGCGCCTCGAGCTCATCTTCAAAGCAGGCGAGCCGCCCCGGCGCCTCCCGCCCGAGAAAATACTTGAATAATTAGAACCAACCACGCCGGCGAAAGGACCGAACCCAGGGGGACTGAACCGCGGGAACCTGCGGTTCCCCCAGTTCCAGGTTCCTCCTGACCCTCCTCGAGAGGGGGGAAGGTCTAGGACGAAGGGGGGATACTTCCCCCCTTTGTCTTCCGTCAACGCTTTTGCCGGATCGCCGACAAAAGGGTTGGCGCCGCAGGCGCTCTCCTTTTTCCGTCAACGCTTTTGCCGGATCGCCGACAAAAGGGTTGTTGCCGATACCTCCGTCAGCGGTCAAAGTAGTAAGCTTAAAAACAAGCGCCGTGAAATATACCTTGTTTTGATATGCCTAAGTTTAATGCCAGTGAAGTGCTTCTCGCAGCGAGCGGGGCAGCTTTCGCGGCGTACCTCCTGAAAGACCACTGGGCGTGCATAACGCGGGCGGACACGCTCGCCATAACCACAGGCTTTTTTGCCGCCTCCTACGCAGCCTACAGGGCAAGGGTGATTTTCTCCTCGTTCAGGGCGCGGATGGCCGCCATAATGGCGAGCCTCGTGCTCGCAACACTTCCGCTGACGACTTGGCTCGTGGCCATGAACTGCGACATGCTTTCGATGAAAGTGCTTTTCGGCGCGCTTCCGCTGGCCGTGGTGCTCTCCGCCACCGTGTTCTATCTCCTCGGCTCGCGGCTTTTCGTGGCGGCCATCGGAGGCCAAGCGCTTCCGGCTTCCCACTGGCTTCACGCTCTGAACGAGCGCTTGAGCATGAGAGTCGGCGTGGTTGCGCCTGAGCTTCGCTTCGTAAGCAGGCAGGAGCCCATCGCGTTCTCGGTCGTGGGTGAAAAGAGCTTCATAGTCTTGTCCGTGGGCGCTCTCGAGCTCCTGCCAAGGAAAAAGCTCGAGCTCATCCTCCTGCATGAGTTGCGCCACGTCAAGAGAAAAGACCCCCTCATCAAGTTCGCCGCGTTCCTGCTCGCGTTCTTTTCTCCAACCGGGCTGCTTGGAAAGCGCGCGCTCGCCGAAATAGCGAGAGAACAGGAAAAGTCAGCCCGTTAGGTTCAGCGGGGCGAGCGGGCTGGAGCAGTTTTTTGAGCGCAGGCACGCCGCCACAACCCCCGCGAGCTTTTCCTTTATCGTGTAGTTCGTCGAGATGGTCGTGCCGTTTATGAAAACCACGGGCACCACCCGCGAGTCGTTGGACAGGTTGTACGCGTCCGCAAACCTCGTGTAGAGCTCGAACGCAGGCCAGTTCATGAGAATGTCAACGCGCACTATGCTGAGCGCCGACCAGTTCCGCTCCACCTCGTCAATGAAAGGATTCGCGTCCAGCGAGTACGGGCATGCCCTGCTCCAGAAGTAATAGGCTGCCAGCGAAGCGTTCGGGTTTGGCTT